>JBBINF010000030.1:0-13250 GCA_037444045.1 Sulfolobales archaeon
ACAGAGCGCAGGCCTGCGGAGCCTGTGGTCCCGGGTTCAAATCCCGGCGGGTCCGCTGTAGGGGCACATCCCCCACACCCCCTAAGATTGTGGGTGCACCCACACCCCTCTTCAGTTTTAGGTATGTCTCAATGACGTCAGTTAAGGAACCTACGTAAGTCTCCCTTATCTCACTGTTTACATTCTCTCTCTTGTACACGTAATACCTACCTTTAATCCGACGTATAATGTACTCGCCGTACTTATAACGCGTCCTCTCTTTGGACATTTTAACGCTGGATAGTACAGTCATCAATCTGCGTATATAAGCCAATTAACTTGCTTAAAGTTACTTAATTCAAGCATTGAGTTGAAAGAAGACGGCAAAGCTAGTAAATAGACATATTCATTTGCTTTCTTCATTTACTCTAAAATAACTCTTCGGCTCATAATTACTTCCAGTTAATCTAAGACTCATCATAATTATATCCTATTCTTTCCGTGGCTAGTCCTATTCTTTCCGTGGCTAGACGTGCTCATACTTCAATACGTTTCGATTTGACACCAAGTTTAAGCTATTTATATGAGCAATTGGACGCCATGCGGTTATATACTATGTTAATACAAAAGGGGATTTATTAAAAAGGATTCGCTGAATTTTCCTTTATCATCCATATTTTACATGTTTCAAGTCAAGTTTGGACATAATTTTCAAGGTTAGTCTAAACTCCACATTACGCATCGGAAATGTTTGAGGTCAGAAAAAAATAAGTACTATCCGTCAGAGGTTTCCAATGGTGCTTGCAATGGAGGAAGAGTGGGAAGAAGACCTAGAGGAAGAAGAATGGGAAGACGAGCTTGACGAAGACTGGGAAGAAGAAGAGTGGTAAAGCCAAGTTAATTTAAAAAAGCTTTTTATTAACACGGAGTGTGAGGTAAGCTTTGAGAGTTGCAGTTATAAATTACGACTTTTGTAAGCCGGATAAGTGCAGTATAGAGTGTGTAAGGTTTTGCCCAATAAATAGGTCAGGCAGTAAAGCAATAGAGCTCTCAGAAATAGTAAAGGGGAAGCCCGTAATCTACGAGGAGACTTGCATAGGGTGCGGAATTTGCGTTAAGAAGTGTCCCTTTGAAGCTATAAGCATTGTTAACTTGCCCGACCAGTTCGGCTCTGACGTAATACACAGATATACGGTGAACGGCTTTGAGCTCTTTGGCTTACCTACATTGAAACAAGGTTACGTTATAGGCATATTGGGGAAGAACGGCTCCGGGAAGACAACTATCTTGAAGATTCTAGCTGGGGAAATAATACCGAACTTCGGAGACCCGTCAGCAAAGCTATCCCCAAGTCAAGTCCTGGAAAAATTTAAGGGCAAGGAGATTTACGACTACTTCAACAAGCTCTACTCAAAGAATTTGAAAGTAGTGCACAAGATCCAGTACGTGGAATATACGGCTAGGTATTTGAAAGGTACTGTAAGGGAAGTACTGACGAAGGTAGACGAGAGGGGAAAGATAGACGAAGTTAGGTCGTTACTATACATGGAGAACTTCTGGGACAAGCAGGTACAGTACTTGAGTGGAGGAGAACTTCAGAAGCTCCTTGTAGCTGCAGCCTTACTCAGGGAGGCGGACGTTTACGAGTTCGACGAGCCCTCTTCGTATCTAGACGTGAGGGAGAGGATCAACGTAGCCAAGGGAATTAGGGAGATGACTAAGAACAAGTACGTAGTGGTGGTAGACCACGACCTTATTGTCCTAGACTACCTTGCTGACTTCGTCTCTGTCGTCTTTGGTGAGAGCAGCGTTTACGGCAAGGTGTCGAAACTTTACTCGACTAGGGTGGGGATAAATAACTTCCTGAGCGGGTACCTCCCTGCGGAGAACGTTAAGTTCAGGGAGGACGAGATAAAGTTCTTGCTTAAGGAGCTCACTGACCTAGACTTCTCGAAGGACGTTAAGGTCAAGATGAAGTGGTCTAAAATTTCCAAGAAACTGGAGGGCTTTAGCTTGACTGTAGAAGAGGGAGAGGCTAGGGAAGGGGAAGTCATAGGTATAGTTGGACAAAACGGTATTGGGAAAACGACCTTCGTGAGGATACTAGTTAACGAGATTACGCCAGACAGCGGGGAAGTTTATCCTCAGGGAATAACGCTGGCATATAAGCCACAGAAGCTCGTTCCAGACTACGACGAAACGGTACAACAGTTCTTGGAGGCTTCTAGCAAGGACGTCCTTTCCACCTCCTCGTGGTTCTTTGTGGAAGTTATAAAGAGGTTAAACCTACACAGGATCCTCGAGTCCCGCGTTAAGGACTTGAGCGGGGGAGAACTCCAGAAGTTATACGTCGCGAGTACCCTCGCCAAAACAGCCGATTTGTACGTCTTTGACGAGCCGTCGTCCTATCTAGACGTGGAGGAGCGTTACGTGGTCGCAAAGGCAATAAAGAGGATAACGAGAGAGAGAAAGGCCGTAACCTTTATGGTAGATCACGACATTGCGCTCCACGACTACATATCCGACAGACTTATGGTATTTCTAGGAAAGCCAGGAACTGAGGGCCACGGGTATTCGCCAACGTCCTTGAGAAAAGGGATGAACACGTTCTTGAAGGAGGTTGGACTGACGTTTAGGAGAGACGCGGACTCCGGTAGGCCAAGGGTAAATAAACCGGGTAGCTACTTGGATAGATTACAGAAGGACAGAGGAGAGTACTACTCCGTCGAGACGATTAAGGAGTAGTAAAGGAGTAGACTAAAATTTAATACCTCTTCAAATAGAAGTGTTTTTATGAAGACTACAATAAGCGTCATAAAGGCAGATATAGGCAGCTTGGCGGGACATCACGTAGTTCATCCAGATACGATGGCTGCAGCCAATAAGGTGTTGGCTGAGGCCAAGAGACAAAACGTGATCATTGACTATTACATTACTAACGTCGGTGACGATATGGAGCTTATAATGACCCATACTAGGGGGCCATTAGACTCTAAGGTTCACGAGACCGCATGGAACGCGTTTAAAGAGGCAGCCAAAGTGGCCAAAGACCTTGGATTATACGCAGCTGGGCAGGACCTTCTCTCAGACACGTTCTCTGGCAACCTTAAGGGAATGGGCCCAGGTATGGCTGAGATGGAAGTCGAGGAGAGGCCTTCTGAGCCAATCGCGATATTTATGGCGGACAAGACAGAGCCTGGCGCTTTTAACTTCCCGCAGTACAAGATGTTTGCCGATCCCTTCAATACGGCAGGACTAGTGATTGACCCAACTATGCACGAGGGGTACAAGTTTGAGGTGTTGGACGTATTTGAAGGGCAAAGCGTAACCATTAACGCCCCTGAGGAAATATACGACCTCCTAGCCTTGATAGGCACCCCTTCGAGATACGTTATAAGGAGGGTTTACAGGAAGGCAGATAATAACATAGCCGCAGTTACGTCTATTGAGAGGCTTAACCTAATAGCGGGCAAATACGTGGGGAAGGACGATCCTGTGATGATAGTTAGGTTACAGCATGGGTTCCCCGCGTTGGGAGAAGCCCTAGAGGCGTTCTCCTTCCCGTATCTAGTGCCGGGATGGATGAGGGGAAGCCATTACGGCCCGCTAATGCCAGTCTCGCAGAGAGACGCGAGGGCAACAAGGTTTGATGGTCCACCTAGGCTAATAGGTCTAGGATTTAACGTGAAGGAGGGTAGGCTAGTAGGTCCCAGCGATCTATTTGATGACCCAGCCTTCGACGAGGCAAGGAGATTGGCCTCAACAATTGCCGAGTACATGAGGAGGCATGGCCCCTTCATGCCACATAGGCTGGAGCCAGAAGAGATGGAGTACACCACTTTGCCCGTAATTTTAGAGAAACTAAAGCCCAGATTTAAGAAAGAGGCAGACGTTACAAAGGCAAAGCCGAGCATATATGAAAAGAGCCAAGGCATGGACTAATTTTTTAAAATATGTAGTCTAAAACTAGGTGAGGGTGTTATGGGTAATATATATACACGTGACATTAAGAGGGTGGCAGAGGAGCTCTACGAAAAATATAAGGACGAAGTAACGGAGGATTTTGGAAAGAACAAAGAGCTTGTGACCAAATATCTTGAGGTCTACTCAAAGAAGGTTAGGAACAGAATAGCAGGATACTTAACAAGGTACGCAAAGAAATCTAAAAGAGCTACCACTGCTAGAGAAATAGAGGAGGAAATGGGAGAGGAATAAGGTTTTGGTAAAGCTGGTTTTTGAAGGTCCCTTATCTAGGTATCACGGAAGAAGTTTGGAAGTTGAGGGTACTTCAATTCAAGGTGTTCTTAAGAAGTTAAGCGAGCTCGGAATAGTTGATGAGAAGGGCAGAGTAAAACCAGGGTATATAGTGTTAGTAAACGACGTAGACATTAGAGTAGTTGAAGACAGAGCACTCTCCCGAGATGACGTGATCAAGGTTATTCCTATAAACCACGGTGGTTAATCTTGATAGGCATAGAAAGGGTAGTATGGGAAGAAGGTCTTAAACAGAAGATAAGCTTTGACGGAGAATGCGTAACGCAAATAGTTAGGTCGCTCCCCCCAGAATCTATAGTTAGGCAAGCTTGTTACATTTTCTTTAACTCGCCTAATCAGAACGTTAAGGACAAGACAATTCTCTTCCTTCTCTTGCTGAGCTCTACAGATCAAATAAAGGAGGCAATAGAAGTAAATAGACTAAAAGAAGGTGAAGAGGGGTATTTAATAAGGTGTTGCAGAGAGGACGCTGAAAATTACACGCCTATTTCCCTTGAAGGAATAGACGAGAGGCTAAGGCTAACCTTTAACGCGGTAAATTCGCCTAAGCGTCAGCTATAATAAACCTTTAGAATTAGCATGGCAAGAAGGATTTATCCGCTGATTTTGGTAGTAGTATCGCTGCTTATTTTGCTGTTATCCTTCAACATAATAGCATTAAACGACATTTACTACGCTGTAGCCGCAATATCCTTATTGGTCATCGTAACAGCAAGTTTGTCTAGTAAAAAAGTCAAGAATAAGATAAAAGAGGTAATAGTAAAAAATAATATTTTTACAGTTTATAGTGAAAATAAAGCAATAACAGGCGTCGCAGCTAGATTAATAGGCAAACAAGAGGCTGATAAAGTACAAGTAGACGTGCAGAGAGAGCTCAACAACTTATTGACCGCCCTTCTCTCGAGAAGTAAGGGGAGTGAAGTTAAGTACGTGATCGTCACTTCCGTTAGCGGGAAGCAAGCGTCGTCGTCAATCATCGTGTTCAAGGAATGCGAGAATTGCGAAGAAGAAGTAGTTAAGGAATTCCAATCCGTTATCGAGATATCCAGCGTTGTGGCACCTCACATCTCCTTGGAACCAGTTTCTGTCACAGCCGATTCAATTCCATTACCGCGATTCTTCGGAAACGTCAGCTTTGCAAGAATAACAGATCTAAAAGTTGACTCTCCAGTCTCTACGGATAAACTAGTAGTAAACTATGACGTAGAAATAGGCGAGATGATAGTGAGAAGCCAGACAGTGCCCGTAGGAATAATGACGTCTGACGTTTTGAGGCATATAGGGATATTCGGGAGCACGGGAAGCGGCAAATCTAATACCGCGAGCTTCCTTGCAAGGCAGTTGATTACCAAGGGATTCAACGTAATAGTGCTTGACTGGCACGGTGAGTACAAGGAGAAGCTCCCCGGTTTTACGATCTTCAACCAAGATAACGTCTTCAAATTAAACCCACTAAAGTTTAACGACATAGACGACACCATAGAGATCTTAAGCGATGTCCTACAGCTGACAGATCCGCAAAGGTTTCTCTTGTTCGTCCTACTCTCAAAGGTGAAGAAAATCAACGGTAACTTGTCTGACCTCTTTAACCTTCTGAAGAATATCAACGACCAGTCAAACTGGATTAAAGACGTCAAGTACGCGTTAGCCAGGAAGCTATATCCGTTATTCACTTCTAAGGGCAAGGTTCTGTTTGACGTAGACCGGAATCCAGACCTCAATTGGCTATTGTCATTAAACGGGGTAATATTCGATCTGAGCTTTATAAACAACTTGAGGCTAAGAAGGCTATACGGACTTTTTGTAATGAAGTTGATATCTGACTATTACATGGCAAGGAAGACCGATAGGAAACTCCTGATCGTGGTAGAAGAGGCGCAAAACTACTTTCAAGCAGAAAACGAGTTCATAGACAAACTGATCTCCGAGGTAAGGAAGTTCGGCATAGGTCTTTGCATAGTATCTCAATCCCCTTCATCTATATCTTCTAACGTTATGAAGAACACTAACATAAAGATAATCCACGCCATAAAGTCAGACGTTGACAAGCGGATACTCAGCGAGTCTTTGTCACTGCCACCTAACATTTACTCGGCCATGGATAAACTGGACGTAGGCGAGGCTATAATTTCAGCTCCGAATATAAAAACACCTATATTAATAAAAATCAAAAAAATTTAGATTATTAGTCCTCTTCAGAGGACTTCTTTTCCCCGCCCTTCTCTCCTTTAGATTCTCCGCCGCTCTTCTTGCCTGCGCTTACTATGTCGTCAATTCTCAGTATTAACGTGGCAGCTTCAGTAGCTGCCTTTATTGCGTTCATCTTTACTAATGCTGGTTCAATAACTCCCTTTTGCCACATATCAACGGGCTGTCCAGCGTATAGGTCTATTCCATACCACTTTTGGGCTTCGTTCTCGTGGGCACTCCTCAGCTTCATTAACAAGTCGATAGGGTCAAATCCAGCATTCTCGATCAGGATGTTCACTAAGCCCTCTAGTGCGTTGGCGTAGGCTTCTATAGCAAGCTGCTCCTTTCCTCCTACTTGTGGAGCGAATTTCCTTAGTCTCTTAGCTACCTCTATCTCTACTGCCCCTCCTCCAGCTACGACTCTCCCGTCCCTTATTACGTCGGCAACTGTTCCGAGAGCGTCCTTGATGGCTCTTTCGGTTTCGTCCACTAGCCTCTCAAGGCCTCCTCTGATGAGTATGCTTATGGACTTGGGGTTCTTAGCGCCCTCTACGAATACCATCTTGTCTTCTCCTACTTTCCTCTCCTCAACTAACGACGCATAACCTAGGTCTTGTGGAGTTATCTCGTCAATATTGGAGACTACTCTCCCTCCAGTTGCCCTTGCCAGTTTCTCTAGGTCGCTCTTCTTGGCTCTCCTCACTGCCAGTACTCCTTTCTTAGCAAGGTAGGACTGGGCCACTTCGTCAATGCCCTTCTGGCAGATTATCACGTTTGCGCCTGTCGCAAGAATCTTGTCTACCTTCTCCTTGATCAAGTTCTCCTCTTCTTCGAGGAACTTCTGCATTTGAGTTGGGTCATTTATCCTGATCTCAGCGTCGAGCTCGGGTTTCTCAACTTCCAGCGAAGCGTCTATTAGGGCTATCTTAGCGTTCTCCACTCTCTTTGGCATGCCGGGGTGGACTACTTCTTTGTCAACTATTATACCGTAAACGAGTTGGGTGTCGTTTATGCTCCCGCCAGCCTTCTTTACTATCTGTACGTTATCCAAGTCAACGTACCACTTGTTTCCCCTTAGCTCAGCTACTTGGGTTACTGCCTTGACCACTACGTCTGCTATGTACTCTCTAGCTCCTGCAACCGCCTTGCTGCTCAAAGAGGTCATTGCTACTTTCCTTAGGATGTCGGTGTCGTTTACCGTCACTGGCTGGGCTATTTCCTCAATAGTCTTGAGGGCTACTTCCTCTGCCTTCTTGTACCCACTTATAATGATAGTTGGGTGAATTTCCTTGTAAAGCAGTTCCTCAGCTCTCCTGACCAGCTCTCCTGAGAAGATCACTGCAGTCTTGGTTCCGTCAGCTGTTTCTTCGTCCTGCCCTTTGGCTATCTGGACCAGGAGCTTGGCAGCAGGGTGCTGTAGGTCCATCTTGTCCAGAATAGTAGCTCCGTCGTTGGTAATGGTTATATCTCCTAGGCTGTCAACGAGCATCTTATCCATTCCTCTGGGTCCATATGTGCTCTTCAGGGCTTCTTCTACTGCCTTTACTGCAGCTATGTTTACTCTTACCGCTTCCTTTCCGTAAGTCCTACTTGAGCCCTCTTTTAAAATTATAACTGGAATCCCTTCGGGAGTAGTTGCAACTGTAGCAGTTGAGGCCATGTTCAACTCACCTTTTCCGCTTTCACTTAGAAAGTGCTTATATAAAAATTTTTTGTTAACCTTCTCCTAGGGCTTTCTCGACGATTCTAATCTTGGCTCTTAGAGGAACCTTTCTTAGGATTTTCCTGAAATGTTTCTCGTTTACGTTAAGCTTCTGTAAGATATCCTTCAGCTTTTTACCTCTGTAGCCACTTAAATAGAAACTCGCTGCAACTCTCGTCTTTATCTTAGTTCCTGATAGGTAACCCTCTTCGTTAATTATAGAGTATATCCTGCGTGCAATGGGATCCATCTTTAGAAGTTCCAGTGCTAGAATCCCATCTTTACTTATTATCCCCAGTCTATTGTCCTCGACTTTC
Organism: Sulfolobales archaeon; assembly: GCA_037444045.1. Taxonomy (GTDB): domain Archaea; phylum Thermoproteota; class Thermoprotei_A; order Sulfolobales; family Sulfolobaceae; genus Aramenus. Next base: position 8,464 of record JBBINF010000030.1, read on the forward strand.
AGTAAGTACCTACCTTTATTCACTTCACTATTCGCTATCCGATCACGTATGTAAGTCGTTACGTGCTTTGCCCTTTCAGATACCTTTACCATACCGCTTAGATCCACAATCTCTTCGGAGAAGAACTGTGGGGAGTAGTCGTACCTTTGCTCTTCTATCACCAAACCGCAGTTTCCGCACACCACGTAATTTTCAGTCCAGATTATGTTAGGAGATCCACAAGATGGACATTTCATAAGTTTTTAGTCTCTTTAGGTACATATACTGATTTATATCGAATTGTAAAGAATCGCGGGGTTAACCAAAAGTTTCCGGTGACTATAATGGAAGACGTCTTGGAAAGGATTATAAGAAACGTGATAAATCAAAAGGATGTTTCGGAAATCGTCGATTACATTTCCAGTAATCTAGGAAAGGATCCGTTGCTTTGGGATAAAGTAGTGGTTTACTTAGATCTAAGGCTCAGGGGGAAGAACCCCGTTATTTCTGGGGATTTTATTTGGCTTAAAGATAAGGCCTCAAACGGTTACAAGGCCCTTGTCTACGTCTTGACTGAGAACCAGCCCGTAAGCCTCACTGACCTAGAAAGGATACTTACAATGGCAAAGTCATTACATGTAGAGGTGTACATTTCAATTGTGGACAAATACGGGGATATAACTTATTATAGCATCGACGAGACAAAGTTAGCTAAGGGTTAATTGATGGTGTCAATAGAGCCACCCCGCGGTATGAAGGACTTCGTGTTTGAAGAGGCGGAAAAGATAAGGTACATAGAAGAGGTTTTCAGAGCCCACGTGGAGTTGGCTGGTTACCGTGAGGCGATAACTCCAATAGTAGAGGAATTCGAGCTCTTCTCACTGAAGAGCGGTGAGGAGATAAGGAACACTATGTACGTGTTCATGGACAAGGCAAACAGAGAGCTAGCTCTGAGACCAGAAATAACTCCGAGCATAGTTAGGCTATACCTTAACAGCCTACAGCACTTGCCCAAACCATTAAGGCTCTATTACATTGGTAGGGTCTACAGATATGACGAACCGCAACAGGGTAGGTATAGGGAATTTAGGCAAGCCGGGGTAGAGCTACTCGGTTCTGATAGTTTATACAGTGACGTGGAAGTCCTTGACCTCTTGTACGGCTTCTATAAGAGACTTGGACTAGGCGACGAAATTTCAATTAAGGTTAACAACATAGGAATTTATAGAGTAATCTTTAAAAGATATGAAATTAGAGAAGATTTACAAGAACATTTATTGCATTTAATAGACAAAGGGAAAAAGGACGAAGCGCTTCAGATTTTGCGAGACTACGTCAAGGACAGTGCAGGAATGGACTTTGTCACAAGGCTATTACAATCCGAGATCAAATTAGAGAACATAGATAGAGTAGCTACTTTAGTGAGCATAGAAGGTTTGGCAGAAGAAGTGGAAAGACTACGAAAAGTTGTTCACGTCATGGAAAGCTTAGGGATGAAGTTTAACGTTGACTTAAGCTTTGTAAGAGGATTGGCGTACTATACCGGGATAATATTTGAGGTCACTCACCCCAAGGTAAGCTTTAGTATAGCCGGTGGAGGAAGGTACGACAGCCTAGTTGAAGTTTACGGAGGTCCAAGGACTCCTGCGATAGGTTTTGCTATAGGTATTGAAAGGACCTCCGCTGTACTTAACTACCAGAGAAAAGATAAGCCCCAAGTTGTAGTAATAGCTCTAGACGACTCAGTAATAGACTATGCTTTAGCTGTTACTAACTTGCTGAGGGAGAAGGGAATATCAACTTTGTTCAACGTTAAAGAACAACAATTGGGGAAGTTACTTATGTCGTATTATGAGCAAAACGTCAAAGTCGCACTAATAGTGGGTACTAACGAGAAATCCTCACAGAAGGTTACAATCAGGGATCTGTCGAGTAGGACACAGGAGGTAGTGGGAATCGGGGAGATTTTAGACCGTTTGAGACAAATATTATAACTTGTACTCCCTTTTAATAGTGTTGATATAATATGGAGGAGCTCCCTTCAACTGCAGTTGGAATTAAGCTAAAAGACGGTGTGATCCTTGGTGCTGTAAGAAGACTAAGTTATGGAGGATACGTCCTAAGTAAGTCTGCTAAGAAGGTTTTCTCCCTTGGAAGGTTCGGTATAGCGGGCGCTGGACTATTTGGCGATTTCCAAAGCATAGTCCGTATTATGAATGTCGAGATAAAGTATTACGAATTGACAAATAATAGGCCTATAACCACTAAAGCTGCCGCGAAACTACTTTCAGTCTTGCTGTATCAGTATAAGTACATGCCATTCATTTCTGAAATACTGTTCGGAGGCATAGACGATGGAACGCCGCAGTTCTTCGTTCTAGATCCATTAGGTTCACTCCTCGATGACGTCTACGCTGCTGTAGGGTCTGGCGCGAGAGTCGCGATTGGAGTCCTAGAATCAGAATACAAGGACAGCCTTAGCATAAGCGAAGGGAAAGAGTTAGTAATAAGATCTCTAAGGGCATCAATAGAAAGGGATGTGACTTCTGGAGACGGAATAGACGTGCTAACCATAACAAAGGACAAGATAGACACGGAGTTTATATCTGCGTAATTCAACTAGTTTTTAATATGCATACGTACACATGATCCATGATATTCAACTTGCTACTTGAGAGAAAACTGTTGTCAGATTCTATCCTAACTAAAGGTCCAAAAATTGATATTATAGTTATGTACTTTTCCGCCTGCTTCTTCTCGGTCACAATATATCCGTGACCGCAGAAGTCCCTCTCTGTGAACTGGGGTTTTGAGGCTGATACTACAAGTTTGACCTTCTCTCCAGGTGAAAAGATATTAATTGAAGATATTATATCTACGTTAACTTTCAAGTCTCCGCATTCCAACTTGATTACATCGATTCCCCTAAGTGCACCAGGCTCAATCGAGCTAATATTACAAGGCTTTTCAAGCTTGTAGCTATTATCCGCCAACAAGTTTTTTCATTTCCTTATTTAACTTGATGTATATTAATTTAGTGGGGTAGATCCATGAGCACCGCTAGGAGAATAGTCTCGGACATGAATTCGTTATTGGATAAAACAGTAGTAGTGAAGCTAAACAACAACAAAACGTACGTGGGACAACTGTCTGCGTATGAGCTTAATCCTTTCATTATAAGCTTGGTAAACGCTAAGGACAGCGAGAACAACGGTTACTTTAAGGTTATACTCAATGGTAATAGTATTACAGAAATCCTAGTCAAGACGGCTCCTCTGTTTGACGTTAAGGAGTTTGCTGATCTAGTTGAAAAATCGCTTAACCTTAGACCAGGTGACGTTAAGGTATACGAAGAGGCCGGTGTGGTGACTGTATTAGACAAAATAAAAGTGACAGAATCCGGAGTAGAGGGAAGCGGACCTTTGGCCCAGAGGATCTTTGACATTTATAACGAATACGTAGCCAAGAAGAGGAAAGAGAACAAATGATAGGAGACTTTGAGATAAAGGACGAGGATCTAGCAGGTAGAATAGGCAGCCTGGAGACAAGGAGCCAAAAGCTAGAGTCCCCCATCTTCTTTCCAGTCGTAAACCCCTTAAAGTCAGAGATAGGTATAGAGGATTTAAAGAAACTGGGGCTTAAGCAGTTCATTACGAATTCTTACATATTGTACAAGAATAATCTCGTCACTGAGGATATACATAAGGAACTCAATTTCGATGGAAGTATAATGACAGACTCTGGGGCATACCAAATCCTCCAGTACGGTAGCGTTGAGGTAACTAACAGGGAAATTGTAGAGTACCAACTAAAGATAAGGCCAGACATAGCCGTTTTTCTTGATTTACCAACTGGTAACTCCGAAGATTACGAAGACGCTAAGATGACAGTGGATGAGACCATTAAAAGGGGACAGGAAGCTCTGGAGATAATCTCATCCTCCAACGATATAGTTTGGGTACACCCTATACAAGGGGGAAGGTTCCTAGACTTACTGTCCTATTCGGCTAAGCTAGCCGACCAAACACCCTATAAATTCCTTGCGTTGGGAAGCCCAACGGTAGTAATGCAGGAGTACAACTATGTGACGTTAGTAGACATGATCTTTACGGTAAGATCCTCCATCTCGAGGGGAAAACCACTGCACTTATTTGGAGGAGGTCTTCCTCAAATAATACCTTTGGCAGTAGCCTTAGGAGTGGACTCGTTTGACTCAGCATCTTACATACTTTACGCCAGGGACAATAGGTATATCACTAGGTCTAGGACGTATAGGCTAGAGGATCTGGAGTACTTCCCATGTAGTTGTCCAGTTTGCTCAAGGTATACGCCAAAGGAATTAATGGAAATGGAAAAGAAAGAGAGAACAAGGCTTTTGGCAATACACAACCTTTACAAGATCATAGAGGAGATAAACGAGACCAAGATAGCAATAAGGGAAAACAGACTTTTTGAGTATATCCAGGAGAAATCGTACGCTCATCCTAGCGTCTATTCTGCGTTCAAAAGGATGCTGAAATACGCTGAATACCTAGAGAAGTACGACCCGAGGGTTAAGGGTGAAGTTAAGGGGGTATTCATGTACGACGAGAACTCCATGTATAGGCCGGAGATATTAAGGCATAAGAAGTTCTTGGCGTCGACGAGCAAAAGACATCCGAAGGCAATAGTGATATGTGGGGACAACCTTTCCGTTCCCTTTATTAACGATCCTAAAGTGAGGAGTGTACTCCTGAAACACTATCAAGATGCGGACATATATGTGGCGGTTCCCTTCTATGGGCTAATTCCTGTCCTCGTGTCCGAAT
>JBBINF010000031.1:0-12719 GCA_037444045.1 Sulfolobales archaeon
TGCGGGGAGTGGGACTTGAACCCACGCAGGCCTTCGCCAGTAGGGCCTGAGCCTACCCCCTTTGGCCTAGCTCGGGCATCCCCGCACCATAAACTTCCTCTTCTTGCTTAATAAACTCAACGCTAGGTCGATGATAAAAAATATTAGTCCTTTACGGTCTCCAGGACTGAGACCACGTTCCAGATGGATATCCTAGTGTGTGTGGGCATGTTGGGGTCTTGGCTTATCTCCTCCAAGATTCCTATAGCGTTAGCCGCCCTCACTGCAGGGCTCGAGCTCTCGTCCTTCAAGTTCCTTATTGCGTCTGTGGCGGCCCTCCTTATATTTCTCGGAACGCTGGTATCGTTTACTATTTTCTGGAGGATAATTATCGCTTGCTTAATTTTTGCCTCATTATCGTATAATGTAGCCATAGCTCTCATCACCGGTTATTTTTTTAATTTACTAGGATTTAGGTTTACTTTAGAACTAAAATGAGTAGCGATAATCCAGCAAAGAAAGGGGCCGAGCTGCTAAGACAAGGAGCGACGATGTTAAGTGAGTCTTGTCCTATCTGCCACTCCCCACTTTATAGGCTGAAAAACGGCGATGTTGTATGTCCAGTACACGGTAAGGTGTATATAGTAAAGAGCGAAGAGGAAGAGAAGAAGGTGAAGAAGGATCTTGTTCTTGCCACCACGGAAGACGAGCTAATAGAAGGGTTAAACCAGATGCTGAAGAAGCTTAAGGAAGACCCAAAGGACTCCGACGCGTTATTGCAAGTCATAAGGTACCTAGACGCCATAGAGAGGATTAGGCGTATCCTAGGAACTTCTCAACAGAGTAAATAACTTCCTTGGAAACTTCCTCGAGACTTCTCTCCCCATTAATTACTTTAAACCCCTCCTTTTCCGCCAACTGTAGGTACTTTTCCCTCACCTTGCTCAAAAGCCTTAACTTCTCGTCAAAGTTAAATATGTCTTTCTTTCCGCTCAACCTCTTCATAGCTGTCTCAACCCCAACGTCAATTAGTATTGTAAGGTCGGGTTTTGGGAACTTCGAGTTCACGCTGACCACCCACTCCTCTTCTATCCCCATGGCCGTCTGGTAAGCTATTGAGGAGTACATGTACCTGTCGGTTATCACTACCTCAGCCTTTTTCGACCTTATCCAGTCTAGGTGTATTGACCTATCTGCTGCAAACAGGAGGGTAAGCGTGACCGGGTCCCTCCATCCTTGGACTTCTATTAGTTCCTTTATCTCCTTGGTGAAGGGCTCCTGCGTTAACAGAGCGTTAATTCCCTTGCTAGTCAAGTGGGAGAAGAGTATCTGAGAGAGAGTAGTCTTTCCAGCCCCGTCTATGCCCTCAAGAGCTATGAGTATCATTACGTTTGAGAAACTTACGCGACAATTTATTTTAAGTTAGCTTGCTCCTGCTTTATTCCACTGCCCTTAGAGCTATTAAGTACGCTGCCCTGACGTCCTTGTCCTTAATCCTAACATAGGGGTTCTTTGAGCTCGTCCTGTCCTCCTTTACTCTCCTAACCCCGCCAAACTTCATGGACAGCATCTTATAAACGAGTTCTCCTAACCTATTCCCGGTTCCGACGCCTATGTAAACTCTATGGTGCGGGACTGACTTTATTACTTCTTCTAAGCTTTCCTCTACGTTATCAATGGTGGCGGATCTGACGTCTATTATGTCGCCATCCCCCACGGCCACAATTGTTAGCCTATACGAGTTTGTGTCTATCCCTATTAATAGCTCATTGAACTTGTCTTTTCCCCTCAGCTCACATATGGCCTTATTTACTGCCAAGCCTACTTGGTTCTCGTCGTTTACTGCTATGCTCCCCTCGGTGTCTGATACTCCTATCCGAGATAGTTCTCCCACAAACTCCTCTTTTTTCTTTATCTCTCTGATAACCAAGGAAAATAGCCTTGGGTCCTCTACACGTAATAGAGGCCTTTTATTACCCACAAGTTGAATTTTCCTTTTAGTGGAATATAAGCGTTGTACAATAGGGGAGTTTATATTTAGGAACAGCAACTTCGTTTCGATCTACGGTCCCTCGGGTAGTGGAAAGACTCTGATAGGTATTCAGGTCTTAAAGGAGTTAGAGAACTCTGTGTTTATCTCCACCGAGGGCTCTGCGTATAAGAATAGGGTAAAGGGATATTTCAAGAACGCGTACTTTGCAGATGCATTGACACAGTTGGAGCTAATGGACGCGATTTTCAAGGCCATTTCCCTGGAACCTAAAGTCATAGTAGTCGACACCATTAACAAGTTCTATAGAATGAGTAGGAGGCAAGAAGACCTTCTCCACCCCTTAATCCTCCTTAGGAGGTTCTCTAGGTATGGAAAGGTTCTATTGCTCTGGGAAGTGTCCATGAACAACAAGGTGAGTGGCGAGAAGTTCATGAGGTACTTCTCTGGAGACGTCCTTAGGGTGACGAAAAGCTACATAATAGGAAATTTAAGGAAATGTAAGTTCAAGATAACAGATGAAGGGGTAGTCGGATGTTTGAGGTCTTGACCAACCTAGTTTTAGGTCTCCTCTACTACCTTCCCGCGTTCGTTGCCAATGGCAGTGGCCCCTTCGTCAAGTTTGGTACCCCAATAGACATGGGGAAGAACTTCTTTGATGGTAGAAGAATCCTTGGGGACGGTAAAACTTTTGAGGGGCTTCTGGTAGCAGTAACTTTCGGAACGACAATAGGCGTTGTGATTTCAAAGTTTTTGGGGGCAGAGTGGGTGCTCGTGTCCTCGCTGGAATCCTTGTTTGCCATGCTAGGCGATATGGCAGGGGCTTTCATAAAGAGGAGGCTAAACATACCTAGAGGAGGCAAGGCGTGGGGCCTTGACCAGCTGGACTTCGTAATCGGAGCAACTATAGGGTTGCTACTCTCCGGGATCCGCGTCAGCGTATTCCAGCTCCTATTCGTAGCGTTAATTGCCTTTGGAATGCACGTCTTTACGAACAACGTGGCCTATCGATTAAAAATAAAAAGCGTCCCTTGGTAATTGTATGTCATGGCTAATCCGAAGAGGACTTACTCGCAGATCCTCAATACGTACGTTCTGATTGTGTTAATCATAATCATCATGATAGCCATAGCCGGAGTCCTAGCAGTACCGTATTACATTTCTCCAATAACTTACTCTAACGGCGGTTCTCCCCAAGCTACTGGCCTCCTCGTCTTAGGGAGCATATTAATAATACTCTTGCTGTCAGGGATATACTTGATAGAGAGGAAACAAATAGAGATGGGCTCTTTCCTCCTCCTCTTCGCAGTGGTTATACTGACAATCCTTGTGTGGAGTCAATACGGTTACTCTGCCGCTAACAACATAGTGCATAACATATGAGGAGAAAGGGCAAAACTTAAAAGCACCTTGTAAATCTTTAGCTTATGGTCAACCTTAAGATAAAACTCTCAACCGGAAGAGAGGTTGAAATAAACGACGACGCTGTCGCTGTTCTTAACAAGTACGTGAGGACGCAGATAACCCTAGAGCAGTTGGCAAAGGAGTTGGGCTTATCAGGATGGGAAGAGGCGTACGAGCTAATAAAGGAAGTTCCCTCTTGGGTTATGTGGACACCTCTGCCAATATACAAGAGGCTAACCTAATTACACCTTCTTATAGCACTCTGCTTTTACCTCGTAAATGAGACCGCTTTTCCTCATATCCGCGATTATCTTCTCGACATTCTGTTTCTCTATCCCCTCTCTTTCAGCTTCCTTAATCACCTCCCTCACCTTTGCGCAACCTTCTGACTGGGCTAGGGTATCGATTATCTCGAGGATCTTCACCATCTTTTCCCTGGTGCTCTTGGGTTTACCTATCATTATAGTGTCTATGTCGATTGTCCCGGACTCGACGTCTAGTCCGACTTTCTCTAGGAAGATCCTCATAATGTTTATCGCCCTTTCTGCGTCTTCCTTTGTAGCTATTTGCTTCAAGCTCATCCTGGCATAGGCCTCAGTCAACCTAATTAGCGCCTCTAGTTGCCTAGGGGTTATAAGTATAGGCGAGTCTGGAGTATCTGCGCTCTTTTTCCTCATCTCTACGTAGAAATCTGCCAGTAGTCTCTTTGCCTCGTCGTCAAGTTGCGGGTTTACGTACTTCCTTGCGAACGCTATGTATTTCTTGAGGAAGTCTATGTCTATGAGGGAACTTTTAGCGTACTTTGACGAGTGCATGTTAAGTATGTGGTTAGCCAAAAGCTGATCCTCCGACCCTGGTTTGTCTATTAAGATGAAGATGAGGTCAAACCTAGAGAGTATTGTTGGGGGTAGGTCTATGTTCTCAGATACTCCCCTTTCTTGTATGTACCTCCCAAACTTAGGGTTACCCGCAGCTATTATAGTGGCCCTAGCGTTTAATTTCGCCACTATCCCAGCCTTAGCTATTGACACCGTCTGCTGCTCCATTGCCTCGTGTATCGCGACCCTATCCTCCTCCCTCATCTTATCGATCTCGTCAATGACAGCTATACCACCGTCCGCCAGGACAAGTGCTCCGGCCTCAAGGTAGTAGTCACCGGTGTTCTTCTCCCTCACCACCGCTGCGGTCAGTCCTGCAGCAGTAGCTCCCTTCCCAGTCGTGTAGACCGATCTTGGGGCAACTCTCGAAGCGAACTGTAGTAACTGCGACTTGGCTGTACCGGGGTCGCCTATAATTAGGACGTGGATGTCCCCCCTTATCCTGGTTCCATCCGGCATCACCTTCGGTACCCCGCCAAAAAGGGCTAAAGCTATTGCTTCCTTTATCTCCCAGTGATCGTAAATTGAAGGCGCTATTGAAGCTATTACCCTCTCCTTTATCCAAGGGTCTCTCGCCATCTCGAGGATCTTCTTCTTGTCTTCCTCTGTTATTTCCACCTCGTCGAGTACCTTTTGCGACACCTCTACGCTTATCACCTTTAAGTAAACGTCAAATACTGACCTACTTCCCCTCCTGACCAGAGTGTCCTGCTTTAGCATAAGTATCCCAGTTAGCCTTACTCTGTCACCCGGCCTAGCCGAGTCGACTAGATCATCCTCAAGTATTGCCTCCAGTTGTCTGGGCAACTGTCCCGGGGGCACCTCCTCCGGTCTCTCCTGAACTATGGCCTTTTGCCAGTCTATTAACTTGGTCTTTTCTGGAATTATCTCGAACTGCCCAGCTTTCCCACATCTAGGACAGACTACTGGCATGTTGATTACTTCTCCCATTTCGCCTTCTTCTGGCCACTCGAACTCTTGGTTGCACTCTGGGTTGACGTGCTTAAACGTGGCCTTATAGATCCTTTCCTTAACAGGAGTCTGCTTCGTAAGTATACCCTCGACTACTATTATCTTGTTAATTTCTGTACTCCTGATCTTCCTGAGCTCCACTACTCTAGGTATGTTGGTTATCCTTACGTGTACTCTCTCAACTTCTAGATGGAAGGTATTGTCCATTTCGTCAAGTACTTTAAACAGTCTATCCTCGAAGGCAGCCAAGGTCTGCAATGGGTCAGTTATTAGCGCGCTAGCCAGAGCCTCGCTAAAGGAGAAGAGGTCGTTAAAATCTACTGTCAGACTCCTCCTCCTGAAAGCTACCATCTCGTTGAGCTGTTCTACATACTTAAACTTCCCTGGAGGGCTCTGGAAGTTCTTCAAGAAGTCCTCAAACAGACCCCCTATGTCAACTTGAGCTTCCAACCACCTCACCGTAGTAATTCTTTATAATCTCGCTCACTGTTTGATATACCAAATATTCCTCTCTGCTCATTCTACTTATAAGGTTTTGTTCATTTATATTCAAGAGGGCCAGCTGTATAATTTTTCTTAGCCTAATGGTCGACAGTTCTTTAATAATAGAATAGTACCTTTTTAGTTTCTCCAGATCCTCTAAGCTGCTAGAGCCTTTTAGTTCAGCCTCTATGAACTTGCTCAGTAGGTAAAAGTCCTTGTCCAATTTTAGGATAGAGGCGGGGACGTTAACGTTTTGTTTCTCCTGGAAGAGTAGCCTACCCAAGTCCTCAAGGCTTAACTTGTTGACCTTTGCCTTGCCCGACTTTTCAAGTTCCCTTGCTAACCAGAGGGGTACCTCGTCCTCGCTCCCCTTATACAGGGACACTTGGGAAAAGCCCAGGTCAATCTGTCCGCTGTCCTCCAGCACTATTACCTTCTCCTTTTGAGTAAGCGAAAGTCTTTTTAGAGCCCTCAACTTTGTTTTGAACACGTAAAATTAATTACGCGGTAAGGCTTTAGAGTTATTTCGCTAATGAGCTCAGGAGAAGTTAAGCTTATAGTGACCACAGCCCCCAGCAAGGGCGAGAAGTGTGTTTCAGAAATCTTAAACCGGATCATACCGAAGGACGAGGCAGCTTGCGCAGAAGAGGTAGTTCAAAACGTAGTCGTAGTTAGGACAGCTCTCCCTCCTCTAGAGGCTTACGGCCTCGTTATCTCGGCTCCCCCCTCGTGTGCAAGAAAGGTGTTTCCAGTGGCCCTTTCCTTTGCCTCCAACGACGTCAAGGCAGTGATAGACGGGATCTCAGAGTTCTTGCTTAAGTTAAGGTTAAGTCGTTTCTTTGTCAATTGCTACGTGAGGTCTGGCGACTTCGACTGTAAAGTCTTAGAGATAGGCGTAGGTCTGAGGTTGAAGGGCATAGCTGAAGTAGACTATAAGAACCCGGAGAAGGTAGTCCACGTTAACGTGATTCACGATAAGGTCTACATTTCCGTCTTGGGGAAGGGTCAGGAAAAAGTTTCGGTAAAGACTCTGAGTTAAAATATATAATAATACTGTGAACTACTACGTATAGGCGAAACTTATGTCGGACCCTATGGACATCGTGAGGTCGGAGCTCAGCGCCCCTTCCGTATTCAGGGAAAAGGCCATACTGTCTCCAGATTACCTTCCGAAGAGGCTCTTACACAGGGAGGACAAGATAAGGGAACTCACAATAGCTTTCAAGACCATAATAAGCGACCCAGGGAACACTTCTGTAAGGGTAGTCATATGGGGGAGGACTGGTACAGGGAAGACAGCCACAGCAAAGTCCTTTGGGAAGAGCTTTAAGGAGGTCGTAAACAAGAAAGGAATAAAGGTAGAATACGTTCACATCAACTGTCATAGGCAGAGGACGCTGTACCTCCTAACCCTCGAGGTGGCTAATGCCCTAAAGCTCCCAATACCGGTGAGGGGATTATCGTCCCAAGAGGTGTTTAAGGTAATCCACGACTACTTGGACAGAAGGAACATGTACGTTATTGTAACCTTAGACGAGTTTGACTACTTTGTGAACACCTCCTCTCAAGAGGACGTGTACTTCTTGGTGAGGCTTTACGACGAGTTATCTACAGCAGTTAAGAGGATCAGCTACATATTCATTGTGAGGGATCTATCCTCTATAAACTCATTGGACAAGAGCGTTAAGGACCACATACTCAGGAACGTGGTTGAGTTTAAGCCCTATAATTCCTCGGAGCTATACGATATACTACGCGACAGGGTAGTTGAAGCGTTCCAGGAGAACGCGGTTATGGACGAAGCAATAAGGTATATTTCGGAGGTAAACGGGTTTGACAAGGGAGGTGGTGGGAACGCTAGGTTGGCCATAGAGACCCTAGAATTGGCTGGCGAAATAGCGGACAAGGAGAGGTCTCCCATTGTCACAGTGGAACACGTTAAACTGGCCAACTCCAAGTTGAACCAAGAGGCTAGTATCATATTAGACGAAATAAGGGATCTGGAGCTCCACAGCCTTCTCCTCATAAAAGCTGTCATAAACCTCAGCAAGAAGTATAAGGACGACGAGTTCTCGATGGGAAAGGTGGAGGAGGAGTACAGACAAGTATGTAGGGATCTTGGAGAAGAGCCCAGGAGGCACACACAGGTTTACGAGTATGTGAGGAGGTTAAGGCTAATAGGCGTTTTCAATACTCGCCAAAGCGGTAAGGGTTTGAGGGGGAGAACTACGCTGATATCTCTGGCTTTCCCAGTGACGCAAGAATTGGAGGATTACTTAAACAAGCTGATTAGGGTGAGGATAAATACAAGAGAGGAATAGGCTTAGCTCTAGGGCATATCAAAGGCTAAAGTTGCTCTTGACCCTCATGAAGTACGGCGAGCTGAGCGTCTCCAAGTTAGCTAAGTTTTCTGGAGTCCGATTTTCAGTTTTGAAGGAGGAGCTAGAGTACCTTAAGGGAAAGGAGTACGTAGAGGTCGTGGAGATGGGGAGGGCCAGAGTTGTGAGGCTCAACTATTCTAATCAAAAGGTTATAATTCTTAGAAACTTACTTGAGGAAATAGAGGAAATATGAGCGCCAAGATGGTTGACATATCTTCAAAAGGGGCGGTTTTAAGGGAAGCAGTAGCTGAGGGCTATATTAAGCTTAGGCATAGTACAATTGAAAGGATAAGGAGGGGAGAAGTGGAAAAGGGAGACGTAATAACAGTGGCAAAAGTGGCGGGGATTATGGCGGCTAAGAGAACCCCGGATCTCTTACCTATGTGTCACCCAATACCTTTAGAGTACGTTAACGTCGAAGTGGAAGTAGAGGACGACAAAGTTAAGGTAAGGTCTACTGTAAGGGCCCACTATAAGACGGGAGTAGAGATGGAGGCCATAACTTCAGTATCAGTGGCTTTACTCACTATATGGGATATGACAAAGCAGTACGAAAAGGACGAAAATGGCCAGTACCCATTTACCACGATAGAGGGGATAAAGGTAGTAAGTAAAGTTAAGTCCTCCTAGTGTATCTCCTATAACTTCTCTTTGTCTGTTTGTTCTCCTCCCGTGGTTCTGATGGCTCCTCTTTCCTCCCCTTTACGCTCAGTAAGTACTCCCTTTCCTTAGGGGATAGGTCTAGTTTTTCTCCCATTTTCTCCTCATAGAACTGTAGAAAGAACGGAAATGCGTCGTTGATTACTTTCTTTGTAGAGGAATGGGTTCTTTTTCCAATTTTCTCAAGGATCGAGTTCATAATTTCCCTTGTCTCTTTCGTCTTGGAGAGCAACTGCACTGTTTGCGGGAACTGATATTTCACCCACCTAGCTTTCCATCCGGGCTTCATCTTCTCCTTTTCAGCTAGTGCTACTCCGGGGCCCATGAGGTCAAAGACGTAACTTAATAGCCCCCAATCTGCAAGTTTTGCCCTAGTTAGGAATATAGAGGCCCTAGAGAGGGCATCATAGGCCCTCCATACGTCCTCCATACTCCCGTATTGAAGGGGCACGTTTTCTGAGAACCACTTCATTAACAAGTCGTAATCGACTTGTGAATTTGTTACAGCGTTTTTTGCCTGCCAGGCGTACTTAGCCCAGAACACGCTCCTTAGAGTTTCGAAAGGATCTAATTCACTCTCCTTCCTTTTGGCCAATTCCTCTACAAGTCTCTTCGTCACCTTTCTGTACCCCTCGGCTACAGACTGGAGGATATTTATGGCATACCTGGCGTCTCCGTTGCTTAGGTCTATAATAGTTGAGAGGGCGTCGTCTTCACACTCTATCTTCTCCGCTTGGCATATCTTACTTAATATACGTTTCAAGGCATATTTTCCGAGTTTCTTTACCTCTATCAACTTAGCCGCATTCCTCAACTCCCTAAGTGAGGGATCCCAAGGATCGTTGGCCGCCATTATCACTGGGTACTTCGTTTTTTGTATTAGTTCCAATATAGCGGGTATTGCCCCTGTGTCTTCCTTAGCGTTGATGCCGTCGACTTCGTCCAAGAAGATAATTTTGCCGCGAGTTCCGAACAAAGAACCGCTTGTGGCAGCCTTTTCAGCTATGTTTTTTACAGAAGCTAGGTTTCTGTGGTCGCTCGCGTTCATCTCAAGGAGTTCCATCTTGTAATCTTGGGCTAGAGCAAGGGCTAGTGTAGTCTTACCTGATCCGGGAGGGCCGTAAAGCAGAACTGCTTTTGCCTCAGGTTTGCCCTTTAGCCACGAGTCGATCCACTGCTTTAACTGTTCTTTGACGTCCTCCTGGTTTTCGACATCGTTCAGACTCCTAGGCCTATACTTTATAATCCAAGGTACTCTACTCATTGCTGTTACCCAGGTACTTGTTACCGTAAATTGCTATTTTTGCTAGTAAACCGGATAACTGTATCTCGTCGTCAGCCCCTTCAATTATCCTAAATTCCACCTCACCTACGTAGTCCATAAGAAGTACCCTTAGCTCTTCGGGGATCTGAAGCTCATTTGAGGTCAACTCCCTGTGTACTTGCTTTATTATGTCCTCTCCAGACAGACCATAAGTTACTATTAGTGACCTCAGCTTTTCCCTGGCGTCCATGAACTTTCCTCGGAGTGCTAGGTTTAGCATGTCCCTTACTTCCTTGGGCTGAGCAAATCCCAATACTTTGTAAACCGACTCTACAGTGACCTTACCGTATGACGATGCAGCTTGGAGTATGTTGATGGACTTTCTCATGTCCCCCATAGTGATCTCGTAGATCGTCTCGAGGGCCTTTGGGTCGTAGGACACTTTTTCGTTCTTTGCTATGTACTCTAGTCTTCCTACTACGTCCTCTTTTTTCAGAGGATAAAACCTAAATAGGGCAGTCCTAGACTGTATTGGGTCTATTATCTTGCTTAAGTAGTTGCACGCTAAGATGAACCTCGTAGTCTCTGTGTAAAGCTCCATGGTCCTCCTAAGCGCCTGTTGCGCGTCAGCGGTCATGTTGTCGGCTTCGTCTAGCAAAATAACTTTAAAGGGAACGTTTGAGGGAACCATGGTCCTAGCGAATTCCTTTACTTTGTTCCTGATCACGTCTATTCCCCTCTCGTCGCTGGCGTTAAGCTCAAGGAAGTACTGCTCGTAGTTCTCACCGTAAAGGTCGTGGACTAAGGCTAAGGCAGCCGTTGTTTTTCCAGTCCCTGGAGGTCCAGCGAAGAGGAGATGAGGCATGTTCTTCTCTTGAACAAACTTCTTGAGTCTATTCACTATCTCCGTTTGGTTAACTATGTCGTCAAGAGTACGAGGTCTGTACTTTTCAGCCCAAAGAACTTCCTCATTGGCTTCTACCATACTAGAATAGTGGATAAGCTAAAAATAAAAGTGATACGTCCTCATTTCCTCTTGTAAGTTCCCATTATTGAGCCCTTGTCCACAATATGACCATCCATCATTTCCTTTAGCCTATCTGCAGTGACCTCTTTCTCCACTCGAAGCTCAGTGTCTAGTGCGTAAACGTTAAAGTAGTACCTATGGGGGCCGTGAGATCTGGGCGGGCACGGACCACCGTAACCTATCTCCCCGAAGTCGTTAAGCCCTTGGACCCCCAGCTTTGAGTCCTTCTTCACGCCTTCCGGCAAGTTATTGACCTTTAAGTTGTAAATTACCCAGTGGTAGAAAGTCCCTCCCGGGGCATCAGGATCCTCTACGATAATGGCGAAAGTCCTCGCCTCCTCTACTCTGTCCCATTCCAGAGGGGGTGAAACGTTTTCTCCATCGCACGTGTACTTTGACGGAATAGGTTCGCCGTTCTTGAAAACGGATTTTACTTCCATAATCGAATATAATAGAAACAGTCTTAAATCTTCTTATTTGGGTATACTTCTTTTTCCACGTGCCCAGTAGGGTCTATTTTAGTGACTATGACCCCGGTACCTGTGTAGGAGTCTCTCTTAATAGCAGCTAGCACTGCTCTAGCCGCAAGATCCATTGCTTCATCTCCTCTAATGTTCTCATTATATCCATCCTCCAATACGCCCATGGCCACTGGAGATCCTGAGCCAGTAGCTACGTACTTCTCTTCGGTCATATCGCCAAAGTAGTCTAGGTTAAATAATCTAGGTGCGTCGTCAAACCCTCCTAAAAGGATCTGTACAACGTAAGGGAAGTACTTGTTCTGGGAAAGCAAGTTCGCCAAGTAAGTTGCCAACGCCCTTACGGAGGTTGGCCTAACTCCTGAAACGTAGTTGTAGTGGTATAAGTTCTTCAGTATATTATAGATGAACTGAAGATCAGCTACGCTTCCTGCGGTAGTGACTCCTATCTTATCTGAGACGTAAAGTATTTTCCTGACCATCTTGTTTGCCACAAAGAAACCAGCGCTAGCCCTCCTATCAGCTGCCAGCACCACTGCGTCCTTTGCTACTATACCAACAGTTGTAGTGCCCTTGAGAACTTTAATCTTTGTTTCCATAACTATCCGTCTATAATAGCTCTTAGAAGATATATGAAACTTTCTTAAAAGGTAATCTCACTCTAGTGGAGAAGCCTTGCGGCTGGTGAAAAAAGGTTGTACAAAGAGTTCACATAGTTTTGTAGTTCTTTCCTATGTGCCTTAATATCGAGATAACTAATCCTACCCCTTTTTGGACATCAGGATCCCTTAACGCAGATAGCAAGCCAGTTAGACCTAGAGGCCTTACTGCCTCAGCCTTTATCGCTTCGCCTATTTCGTTCACCAATACAGTATAGTACTTGAAGTTTTCTAGGTTAAGCCTACTTAGGTCTCTCATTATCTGATCCCAGTTAGTCAGCAGATTTAACGTGAAATCATTTACTAAACTGGAGACAATCTTACCTAAAGTCTCCTCGTCCTTTAGGATTCCCACAATGGGGTCGAGAATTCCAGACCTCTGTAAGTCGCTTAGGAGACCTAAAACTTTCTTGATCGAGGACAAGTTATCGTCGTTTGTGACGACGTCTAGTAGCTCCACAACGTTATTCCACCTTCCTAGTAGGCTAAGTACTCTGTCGTTGACAATAGCCCCCATTATTTTGCCCATGTACTCTTCGTCGT
>JBBINF010000032.1:0-12384 GCA_037444045.1 Sulfolobales archaeon
GGCCTCCACTGCAGTGGGGAAGCCATAGTCTGATAAGTTAGAAGTCAGAAGCACTCCCTCTTCAGAGAACCTAGCGCTCTCGTAAATTGCTTGCGCTATTCCCTGCACTACTCCACCGTGGATCTGCCCCTCAGCCAACATGGGGTTGATCACTGCACCTATGTCGTCAATACCTACGTAATTTAACACTCTGACTTCCCCGGTCTCCTTATCGACCTTTACTAACGCCATGTGGACTCCGTAAGGGGAAGTGGGCTTGGAAACGGGGTAGACGTAGGTTACGTCCAGTGAGATCCCGCTCCTGTAGGCGAACCTTATTACGTCAACTAGGCTTACCTCCTTTCCCGTTGCCTTGTGAACTACCTTCCCCCTGCTGTACTCCAGCTCCTCTACGTCGGCGTTGAGCATCTTCCCCGCGCTTTCCAAAATTCTCCTCTTTAGCTCTTTAGACGCCTCCAAGATGGCGGAACCCCCTACAGTGACAGTCCTACTCCCCCAGGTGCCTATGCCGTCCTCTATAATGTCGGTGTCCCCCCACCTCACCTCAACGTCCTCAATGGGGGTCTGGAGCACGTCTGCCACTATCTGGGCAAAGGCGGTAGCGTCTCCCTGCCCGTGGGGGCCGGAACCGGTGATGGCTATTACCTTCCCGTCCGACTTCGCAAACACCCTAGCCACTTCCCACGGGCCAAACCCAGTTATTTCGACGTACATAGCTAGCCCAACGCACGTATCTCCTCCAGATTTCTTCTTTAGCTCCTCGTAGATTGGCCTTGCGTCCTCTAAGATCTTGACGTAGTCGCCCGAATCGTAAACTATGCCAAAGCCGTTATCGTAGGGCATCTGGTTTGGCCTCACCACGTTCCTCAGCCTGACCTCTATTGGGTCTAGCTTTAGCTCGTTTGAGATCATGTTTACAATCCTCTCTATGAAGTAAGTGGCCTCCGGCCTCCCTGCCCCCCTATAGGAGGTAGTTGGGGTCTTGTTCGTGTGGACTGCAAAAGCTGTAATTGACGCGCTTGGTATGTCGTATGGCCCCAAAATCATCCTTGCAGTACTCAAAACGTTGCCTGACTCGTCGTCGTTGGCGTCGTTATAGGGGGCGCCAAGATCCCCCACTACTGTGCCTATGAGCGACACTATCTTTCCCTCCTTTGTGAAGCCGACCTTGAACTTAAACCTCTTGTCCCTCCCGTGGCCCGCGCTTATCATCTCCTCAGTCCTCGTAGGTATCCACTTCAAGGGGTAGGGCAACTTCATAGCAAGCTTTGCCAAAGCGTACTCTTCCGGATGGGTGATGATCTTGCTCCCGAAAGCTCCTCCCACGTCTGGTTGAACAACCCTCACGTTCTGGAAACCAAGGAAGTTGACTAGGTTCCTCCTAAGGTAGTGGGCTGACTGGGTAGAAGACCAGAAGTTCAACCTCTGACCGTCAAAGTAGGCTATTGCCCCCCTAGTCTCCAAAGGGGACGCGATGACCCTCTGGTTTACGAGCTCGCCCTCTATGACGAATTCGGCCTTCTCCATGGCCAGCTCTGGGCTTCCCTTTGTGAATACCTTCTCTAGGTAGATGTTGCTTTTCAGCCCAGAGTACACCTTAACCTCGTTCTTCATGGCCTCGTAGGGGTCTAATACGTACGGAAGGTCCTCGTACTCGACCTCAATGCTTTCCAACACATCGTAAGCCTCGTACCTATCGTTCGCTATTACAACAGCTAATGGCTGTCCGACGTAAGTGGTCTCCCTGCTGGCTATGGGGAAATCGTATCCGGGGTTTATGTCCTCCCCGGTGAACACTCCAGGGGCCTTCTTGACCTTAATCCTGGCGTGAGGTCTTGTAGACCTAACAAAGGTTACGAACCTAGTCCCAGGGAGGTTTATGTCGTCTACGTAAGCGCCCCTCCCCGTGATAAGCTTAGGGTCTTCAATTCTCTTCACTGGCTTACCTATATACGCCATACCTTTCAATTGTTATTATTCAAATAAATTATTTTCCTTATACGTGTAATAGAAGAAGGGTGGGTAGAGAGGAAGGAACTCGTGGCTTCGCCGTAGTTGGCTATTAGGTTAATAATGCTTTGCCTGTCGACTAACCTAGCCGCGAACCGGTCGGCCTGAATTTCAAAACGCCTAGAGAAGAACCTCTGGATCGCCACTCCTAGGAGGCTAACGGCTAGGGCTAACGGAATGGAGTTTAAGAGGAGGAAAAAGGCCATTACTATGACGCTCACTATTGCTAAGCCCTTCAAGTGATGTCTCATCTTGAGGTGTCCCACCTCGTGGGCAATTGCAGCTAAGACTTCGCCTTCGCTAAGCTGGAGGGCAGAAGAAGTTATGACAACAACGTTGTTTACAAGGGAGAAGGCGTTTACTCTAGGGTCCTCTTTAAGCTTTAGCCTAAAATTCACTCCGGCCGTCCTCCTTATATCGTCAAGCCCGCTTACCTCTACCTCGGGGTATTTCCTGGAAATAATCAGGGGGACTGCAAAGTAAATTGACCAGATAAGGGAGAGGGACAGTAGGCCGAATGTAAAGTAGTTCATAAATGTTATCAGTCGATATTACTATATAAAAACTACAACTTAAGGGAATGTTTCGCTTTAAATTCCTTGTCTACTTTAATGTATTAAGATGAAAGCTATCGTCCTGGAAAACGGTAGACCGATACTTAAGGAAGTGCCTATCCCAAAGCTTCAGGAGGGCGACGTCTTAGTTAAGATGAAGGCCTGTGGGCTATGCGGTACAGATATAGAGAAGATATGTGGACAGTACACGGCGTCCCAGCCAATTCTAGGCCATGAACCCGCTGGGGTAATCCAAGAGTCCACTGTGGACTGGCTAAAACCAGGAGATAGAGTGTTTGCCCACCACCACGTCCCGTGTTACGAGTGCTATTACTGTAAGAAGGGAAGCCCTACTATGTGCCCCTATTACAGGAAGACAAACCTAGACCCTGGAGGGTTTGCGGAGTACTTTAGGGTACCGGCGTGGAACGTTAAGAGGGGAGGAATTCTCAAACTACCGGAAAACGTGAGCTTCGAGGAGGGGGCGTTTATAGAGCCACTAGCTACGGTAATAAGAGCACAGAGGAGGGTCCACATAGACAAGGACGACTACGTTCTCGTGGTGGGAGCCGGACCAATGGGACTGCTCCACGTAATGATGGCAAAAGCCAACGGGGCTAAGGAGGTTTACGTATCGGACGTGTCAGAGTTCAGGAGGGAGTTCGCATACAAGGTTGGCGCGGACTACTCGTTTAACCCAATCAAGGATAAGGTAGAGGAGGAGGTAAGAAAGTTAACTGAAGGGAGGGGAGTTGACGTAGCCATAATAGCCTCTGGGGCCCCGCAGGCAATACTCACTGCCTTATACTCCGTCAGGAAAGGTGGGAGGGTCCTCTTATTTGGAGTACCTTATAAGGGGACTGTCCTAAACTACGACATTAGCGACCTGCTCAACAACGAGATCTCCGTAATAAGCAGCAACGCCGCAGTAGAGGAGGACACCAGGGAGGCCCTTAATGTCATAGCGGCAAAAAAGATCGACGTGAGTAAGCTGATAACGGGTAGGTACAGGCTAGAGGAGTTCGAGAAGGCCGTAAGGGAAGCCAAAGAGGGTAAGACCATAAAGGCAATAATATACGACTAACAAGAGGGATAAGTATAGGACCAAGGTCAGTTTGAACAACTTCAGCGCTTTTTTCATTTCCACCTTCCCCGGGAGTTCGCCCTCTCCCACGGAGTAGTAGCCCCTTTTCTCCAGTTTAACGCCTAAGGCGCACGCAGCTGCGGATATTGGGTACTTGGCGTTGACGCTCTCTATGCCCGAGTTCCTCAGAACCTTAGTAAACCCCTTAACGTTGTACTTGAGGATTAGGGCTGAAAGCAAGATAAAGACCGCGGAAATCCTCGCAGGGGCGTAGTTCAGCACTGTGTCCACCTTTGCCGAAAAGTACCCCTCCTTTCTCAGCTCTGGAGTCTTGTACCCCACCATACTGTCCATGGTGTTGGCTAGCCTCTGAAGCATTGCGCCTGGAACTCCTAGGAGCAGGAACCAAAACAGGGGTGAAGAAATGCCGTCTACGAAGCTCTCGAAAAGGGACTCTATAGCCGCCGAGGCTATGTGACCCTCGTCCTCCCTAGAAAGATCCCTCCTAACGATCTGCTGTACAAGCCCCCTAGCCCGCTCGTCGAGGTCTGAGGCCTTTGACACAATCGAGTATAACATCCTTATTGAGAACGTGGTCTTCAATACGTACACCAATAGCAAAAACTTCAAGGGCGTTACAGGGACCAGGGGGACAAGGCTAGCTGGCACAAGCACTGGCAGTACTGAAGCGAGCCAGAGGAGAGCCCCGTAAAAGTAGCCCTTATAGGGCTTGATCAGCCTCTCCGAGATCTTTCCGGTAATCACAACGGGGTGTACTAGAGCAGGGGGCTCGCCCAGTACTAGATCCCAAGCAAGTGAAGCGAGCAGAACAAGGAGCAAAACTTCTCATTAGCCATAAGGAAAACCGGGAAAGATAAAGTTATCACGAAACCAGTGAGGTCGCCTGAGGAACCCCTCAGCTCCCTCTTTGCTATATAATAGAAGAGAAAGTAAAGGACGCAATAGACGGACCAAAGAAAGGGGAGCAGGAAAGGAATTGCCTCGACAATTAACCAGACTGCCCTTTTGGACAAGTACTTATGGAACACCGATCCCAGGAAACTGCCCTCAATGGGCTTTAAGGTGGCTAACACCAGGAGGCCGAGGGATCTGCTAGCTACTTCAGCCGAAACCAAGAGAAAGAGGGAAACTATCGAGGGAGAGGGGATGAGCAAAACCGACGCCAACATCAACGAGAAGTACACTATTGCCCCTCCAATCCCTCCGGAGCCCACTTCAACGTCCTTCAGCGCCTTTAGCCTCCTCTCGTAGTTTCCCCTCACCATTAACGCGTCGGAGACGTCCAGGAGGCCATCTAAGTGGTTGAAACCCCTTACTAACTCCACCACAGCTATTAGCAGAACCTTGGCCGTTCCACCCAAAGCAAGCCAAAGGAGGTAATAGGCTGAGAAGTCCACGAGCCCAGTTATAGTCCCCACAAACAAGGGGGCTAAGAAGCTGTATTCTGCCACTAGCTCTAGGTCTTCTGCTCTGACCGAAGGTAACACGGTAAAGAAAGAGAGCTGGGCCAGAATGCCTTTTAATGCCCTCACACGTCTAACTCACTGTGGCAATTATAATTTCTTCCCCCATGAGCGACTCGGGCAAGTCTTTCGCAGTGACTGCGTTAGCCAACGCATTAAAGGCGACTCCCTTTAAGGCACAGAACATGTCCCTAAACAGTTACCCGAGCGATGAGGGAGGCGAGATCGCGTTCATCCAGGCCTTTCAAGCTATAGGGGCTGGACTAAGGCCGAGGAACTTCATGAACCCGGTCCTCCTCAAGCCCTCTGGGAAGGGGATAGAGGTGATTGCCTATGGGAGATCCCTAGGGAACTTCAAGGCCGAGGAATACTATAGGCTTATTCCAGACCTATGGAAAAAGGTGAAAAACTCTGTCTCCCAGGACATGGTCATTGAGTCTGCGGGTGGACTGGCTGAGCCAAACTTCATGGAAAGGGACATAAGCGGTTTTCTCTTGATGAAGGAGCTCAACGTCCCCGCCATACTAGTACTCGACATAGACAGGGGAGGGGCGTTTGCCTCCGCCTTCGGCGTATACAACATTTTGCCCCCTTCTGTGAGGGGGCTGTTGAAGGGCTTCATATTGAACAAGTTCAGGGGAGATGAGAAGTTCCTCGAGGAAGGAATAAAGTGGCTGGAGAGCAGGACTGGCATGAAGTACTTGGGTTACGTCCCCTACCTAGAGGAGAGCCCAATAATGCCCGAGGACTCCATGAACGTCAGGGAAATAGGTTTTGGGGAGAGGAGGGTATCGGTAGTCGCCTACCCCTATATGAGCAACTTCAACGAGTTCTACGCCTTCCTAAAGTCCAACGCAACTGTGAGGTTTGTGACTAGGCCCTCCCAGTTGGAGGGATCTGACCTAGTTATCCTCCCCGGCACTAGGAACACGTACCAGTCGTTAGCTTGGCTTAAGGAGAGGGGGTTTGTGGAAGCGCTAAAGAGGTATCCCTTACTCGGGATCTGCGGAGGGTTCCAAATTATGGGGAAAAGGCTCTTAGATCCCTTTGGCATAGAGACTGGAGAGCCCAGGGAGTACCAAGGACTTGGGATATTCGGCATAAACGTAAGGTTTGAGCAAGAGAAAGTAGTAGCCCTGAGCGAGGGCAAGGGGGAAGTCGACGTAAAGGGGTACGAGATTAGGAGGGGTAGGATCGAGTACGTCGATGAGAAGCCTCTTTACGTAATCTACAGGAGGAATAACGTTGAGGTAAACGTAGACGACGGAGCAATGAAGGGGGACAAAATAGGCACTAGCGTCCACGGTTCCTTATTCTCGGGTTTCAGGAAAGCCCTTGAGGACTTTGGAATAAAGATATGGGCAAACACCCTGGAGGAGGAGATAGTTGAGATGGCGAACAAGGCCAAGAAAGCCTTCATGGAAAAAGTGGACTTTAACGCTATAGAAGAAATTTATAAATCACCACCTTAAGTAACCGTGTGTTTGACCCAGAAAGCTTTATGAGGGAAATAACGCCTCAAGTACGAGAGGCCGTTAAGGGAGAAAGGGTAGTAGCAGCAGTAAGCGGTGGGGTGGACAGCACCACAGCCGCCGTACTCATGTACAAGATCCTCGGCGCAAACGTGATTCCCGTGATGATAGACACGGGGTTCCTAAGGAAGGGGGAAGCAGAGAAGGTAAGGTCAATGCTAAGGGGCATATTGCCCCTCGAAATTATCGACAAATCGGAGGACTTCGTAAGGGGGCTAGAGGGCCTTTCAGACGCTGAGGAGAAAAGGAAAAAGTTTAGGGACATGTTCTACGACACTATATCCCAAGTGGTCAAGGAGAAAGGGGCTACCTTCTTGGTACAAGGCACTATAGCTGCGGACTGGGTTGAGACACAGGGTGGCATAAAGACGCAGCACAACGTATTGGTCCAGCTAGGGATCGACACCCAGAGGAAGTGGGGCTTCAAGCTCATAGAGCCCTTAGCAGACTTATACAAGGACGAGGTTAGGGCTTTGGCCAGGTATTTGGGGCTGCCAAAGGAGATCTCAGAGAGGCAACCCTTCCCTGGCCCTGGCCTACTAGTACGGGTAGTCGGAGAGCTCACTAAGGAGAAGCTCGAGATAGAGAGGGAGGCAAACGAGATAGTGGAGGAAGCCCTAAGACCTTACGGTTACTCGCAGTACTTCTCCGCAATATTTGAAAGCGAAGGAGAGCCAGACGAAGCCATATCTAAGGAGGTAGGGAGGAAAGTCTTCATCTACAAAGCCAAGGCAACGGGAGTTAAGGGCGACGTAAGGAGTTACGGCAGGATAGCGTCAATAGAAGGGGACATGGACTACGAGGAGATAAGGAGGGTAGTCTCTTCAATAACCAAATACGACGTTACCCACGTAATGTGGAAAATTGCGGAGAAGGGAGAGGGTCGCTATACTGTAGCCATAAGAGCAGTTGTAACTGAAGACTTCATGACTGCGGACTTCGCGAAAGTAGAGAGGTCTGTCCTTGAAAAAATAGGTAGTGAAATTTTGAAAATCAAACAAGTCAAGGAAGTTGTTTACGACGTTACTAGCAAGCCCCCAGCAACGATTGAGCTTGAGTAACGCCGGTCTTCTTTAAATTTTCAACTTTTCTAACAACTGTATCCTCTTAGGAGTTGCGGGGTGGTCGCTGAAGAAGTCGGCGTACCATGGTACCTTTTGCGTCTTCCAGTAGTTGATTAACTCCTCTACGTCCATGTCACTTATCTCCTCGTTTGCGCTAACGGGAGCAAAGAACAGCATGTTCATTAGGTTATTTCCTACCCCTCTGTTCCTATACCTTTCTAGGACTTCTGGATCCGTGGCAAGGGTTATCTTCGCCAGTGCCCTCTGCAGGTTGTACGCCCCTCCGGGAATGGTCTGGGCCGCGTTCACGTCAGCGTAAGCTTCCCTAAGCCTATTCACGTACAGAACAAAGAACTGGAAGACGTAGCTAACCGCCAGTAACGCAATCCCTATTAGCCACATAAGGCCGGAGTTATTGTTGTTCCTCCCTCCTCCCAGCATACCGCTCCACATGAGCGAGTAGCCCAAATAGAACACCAAAGCGGGTATTAGCCCTATAGCCATAAGCAGTTGAACGTCCTTGTGCTTTAAGTGGCCCAACTCGTGCCCTAGGACAGCCTTTATCTCGTCCTTGTTTAATATCCTTAATAGCGGAAGAGTGATCGCGACCCTCTTTCCAGCTATTGGGCTACCGTAGGCGAAAGCGTTTGGGAAGGGTACGTCAGCTATATAGACCTTAGGTGGTTCTATACCGTTATACAAGGCTACCTCGTTAACTAATGGGACTAACCACCCGTACCTGGGATCGGTGGGGGTAACTTCCACAGCCCTATACATCGAGTTTATGAGGTAAGGGCCGAATAACCACTGTATTAAGTTAAGAACCACTAGGAAAGACAGGATCCCTAAGATTACTGCAGGAGCGAAGGAGAGGCCAAAGAAGTAAGAAACCACAGCAAAGGCAAGGGCAAAACCCAATAGGAAAACCCCTAAACTCGCTAGGATCATGTTTATTTTCAACTTTAGTACTTCAAGGTTCATACCTTGTTCCAATTATAAGTTAAATGACGTCAGTTTAAAAAGGTTATTCGAAACCTTTATTTTTCGGGGGAACTAATTTCTCTCATGGAAGAGAGCGTTAAAGAGTACATGAAGACAAACGTCATCACAGTGGAAAAGAACAAGAGCTTAAAAGAGGTAGCAGAGGTGATGGCTAAGAACAAGGTAGGCTCAGTTATAGTGGTTGAAAACGGTAAGCCCCTCGGGATAATAACCGAGACTGACGTGGTGAGGGCTATAGGAAACGGTAAAAGCCTAACAAGCAAGGCGGACGAGATAATGACAGCCCACCTCATCACTATAAAGGCCGATTCTCCCGTTACCGGGGCTCTGAGCTTGATGAGGACTTACAACATCAGGCACCTCCCAGTTGTTGACGACAACGGGAGCTTAGTAGGCATAATATCAATTAGGGACGTAGCCAGGGCCCTCGACGACATCTACGAGAGCTAAAATACGAATACGAATAAGTTTTTTTACTTAGGCTACTTTCACGCTCTCGAATGGTAAAGATTGTCATCCCCAGAGAGTGGTATGAAATACTAAAGAAGATCGCAGACACTAAAAGGGTAAGCATTAACGAAGTGGTAAAGGGCATTATGGACTCTGAGGACTGCTTGGGGTTGCCAGAGGTAAAGCCTACTTCCAGGAAGTCGATTTACTTGGACGTGGAAGCTGACGAGAAGGAACTAGTGGAAAAAATAAGGAAATACCTCTTCTGTGGTTGACCATGAAGACCAAGCAGGAGAGGCCCATAGGAGTTGTGAGAGTTGGGCTATTCAACCTAGCCCTAAGGCTCCTCATATCGCCCTTGGCTTTTGTGTTCTCATATTTAGTAGCGAGGTACTTGTCTTCCATATCCATTGAGACCTTTGGGGCATGGCAATCGATATATGTTTTGATCACGGGCTACTTTCTAGTCCCCGCTGACGTCTTATCCAACATAGCGAGCAGATACGCAGCTGAGGGAAAGAAAATAGGCGGGCTAATAATAATCAACGCCGCAGCTGGGGGTATAGCACTCATTGTCTATTTCTTCGTGACGCCCTTTGTCTCGAGCTTTGGAGGTACTGGGTACGAGAAGTACTTCTACTATGCGGGAATTCTCTTGTTCCTCTACTACGTCCTAGACATAACCAAAGCGGTCTCCCTGGGCAAGTCCCCTAGAGTAGGTGCTATAGGCAACGCCTTGTTTCAAATAGTAAGACTCGCAACTGCAGTAGTGTTGATCTACAAGCTAAACTTGTCAATCCTTGCCGTAATCCTCGCCTACTCATTAGGCTACCTCTCCCAGATCTTAACGTATACGAAGTTCACAAGGGCAGACTTCAGTGTCGACATGGGCTTAGCGTGGAGGTCGATCAGAAAATCAGCTGTATTCATCACCTCCTACATCCAAGGGATCATTGAGACTAGCATCGTGTGGGTCTCAGTTTACTTGTTGCGATCATACGACCCGGTGTCCTTCTTTGAGTCAGCGTCCGTAATAAGCAACATAGTCATGTGGTCTTCCTCGGCGTCGGACGGACTTTTCTTGAAGTTAGCCGAAAGTAAAGACCCAAGCGTGTTGGAGACAGCCGTAAAGCTCTTTTTCACGGTGGGCTCACTCTTCCTTCTCTTCGCGTTAGTCAACGGGTTCCCCCTTCTCTACATATTGAGGCCAGAGTACATCTCTGCTTTCACCGCCTTAGTAATACTGTCGGTTTCCAACTTCATGAGGGCAATATACAGCATATTCTACCGTGCAATATACATGGCTGACACAACCCTAAGCGTTGAAAGCAACGAGGAACTAAGGGGACCTACTGCTAGGTTGATCAGGGGTAATGTCCTGATCTCGGCTATTGGGGTAGCACTCTCCACCTCAATTATCTACTTTCTAAGTAGAGCTGACCTAGGGAGCGACTACCCGTTAGTTGCAACAATCATCTCTGTCGGATTACTAGTTAACTCTACTGGAATGTTACTTACCTCGTTCTTTGGGGCGAAGAAGCTTTACAGTTTCCGCTTCCCGCTCAGGGAGGCACTGGTGCCAGTATTGGCTACGGCAGTCATATCTTTTCTCTTCATATGGTTTTTCTCAGTGTATGGGGTGCCTAAGCTTAGGACAATTGGCGAGATCGTGGACGTTATCGAAATATCCTTAATATCTGGGTCGATTTACTTGGCCATTAACTGGCTGTGGAACCCCTACGCTAAAGAGCTCGTACTACGTGCCGTCAAAATGGTCAAAAATTTATAGAGACCATTATAATGTAACACATGTCTGGTCTAGATATAAGGTTGAGGAGGCTTTTCGAAAAGGGGAACGCGTTTGTTGTGGCATTAGACCACGGCCTTGTGATGGGTCCGCTCAAGGGCATTGAGAGCCCCCTAGAGATCGTCAGGAAACTGTCTAATATACCGGATGCGTTGCAGATGACCCCTGCCATGCTTAGGGTAGTAGAAGAGAACTTCTACTCTAGGTCTTCCCCCATGCTAATAGCGAGGCTAGACACCGCAAACGTGTGGAGGAAGGAGAAAAAGTACGATACCGGTTACTACTCTGCAGTATACTCAGTTAGGGACGCAGTTGAGGCAGGTGCAGACGCAGTAGTCACTTACCTAGTTATAGGTTACGGGACAGACCAAGTGGAGGGGTATAACGTTGAGCAACTCTCACTGATGAGGAGGGAAGCAAACGACTTCGGAATCCCGTTTATAATTGAGCCCCTCTTCGTCTCTCCAGATAACCCCGACTCCGTAAAGGACACAAACCTAGTGAAGTACGTGACTAGGCTTGCCTCAGAGATAGGGGCAGACGTACTAAAGGTGGACTACACGGGAAAGGACTTTGGGGAAGTAGTTAAGGTCGCGTTTGCCCCAATCTTGATAAGGGGCGGGCCAAAGACAAACTCAGATAGGGAGTTCTTGGCCATGTTAAACGACGCTATATCCAGTGGGGCAAAGGGGGTAACGGTGGGCAGGAACTTGTGGCAGTCCCCAGACCCCACAAGAATGGCTAAGGCCATCTCCATGATAGTACACGAGAGGAAGAGCGTAGAGGAAGCGTTAAAGGTAATAGGATAAGATATTTTTATTCCACGGCAAAAAGTTCCGTATGAAGAAAGACTACGCGTTTTACGCTGCTCTACTAGCAATCTTGATAGTCTACACTTACGCAACAGTGACGACCTACGACCCTTCCTTTAACCCTAATTCCGACCACTACATAGGCGACGAAGTGTGGTACCCGACTGCGGCCTACAACATACTAAAGCTCATCTTCCACGTCACTCCTCCCATGTACTTCCCGTACTCAAACGAGGCAAACATACAGACCTACATCAACCCAGAGCATCCCCCTCTAGGCAAGTACTTTATGGCCATATTTATCCTGCTTATGGGGTACTCTCCCCTCTCTTGGAGGATACCCAGCTGGATCATGGGAGACCTGATAATAGTCACGGCGTTCTTTTTAACTAGGAAGGTCCTAGGAGGAGGGGTAGTAGGGAACGTGGCTGCTCTGGTCTCCTCCCTGCTCGTAGCTTTAGACCCCATGCTCTGGCTAATGCACGGGATAGCCCTCCTAGACATCTACGTCTCCTTTTTCGGCCTCCTCTCCCTTTACTTCCTGCTCTCAAAAAGGGTCTTTTGGGCCTCTATAGCACTAGGCCT
>JBBINF010000033.1:0-12309 GCA_037444045.1 Sulfolobales archaeon
CAAGGAGGCCTACGAGGCAATAGTGCACAGGAGGAGGCCCCTTGAGCTGAAGGTAGAGGAGTTCCCCGCCTGCGACGTGGGCTGCGGAGCAGGGCAGAATTGCACCGCGATTGGGGGCTTCACCGTCTGCTTGGATATCGCCGAGAGGCAGTTGCTTGAGGCGAGGAAAAGGGGTTGCCAGTACCTAGTGCAGGCGGACATGGAGTACTTGCCCTTCAGGGACTCCTCCTTTTCCACCATGCTCTACATCGCCTCCCTCCACCACCTCCCAGAAGCCTCTAGGGCAGTTAGAGAGGCTAGGAGAGCGATGAAGCACGGAGGAAAGGTAGTAGCTACCGTCTGGCTAGTACAGCCAAAGTTTCTGTTTAGGAGGAGGGCCTTCATTAGATCTGTTGTGAACGGGAGGGAAGTAAGGCGTTTCTTCCGCTTTTTCCTCCCGTGGGAGCTGTGCAACACCTTCAAGAGAAATGGATTCAAGGTAGTGGAATGCAGGAACTACGCTGTTAACTCAATCCTACCAAATAACACGCTATGCGTCGCGGTCAAGGGCTGACCTTACCGTAGGTGGGCCTCTCACGAGTTGTAAATATAAGCCAGGGAGAGTTTATTACCACATGAGTTTAAGCACAAACTCAATTGACGACAAGATAAGGGAGTGGCTACAGTCCTTAGGCTACTCGGTGTCAAACCAACCACAAGCTAAGGAGCCCTTTAACGTGGTCGTAGCCCCTCCACAGGGAGGGCCAGTGCTCAACGTTATAAGGCCTACGGTAGATGGGAAATTCTACGTCATTACCATGGGCATAGGGATCCACCCTATGCACCAGAACGCGTTGAGGGAAATGAAGGACAGGGACAGGAAGGAGTTCTTGAACGAGCTAAAGTACGACTTGCTCAAGATGGGGGTCGACTTCGCCTTCCTACCTATTAACCAGGAGACCCCACAGATAGTCCAAGTGTCAAGGCTAGTGCTCTCCGAGTCCCTGACTCCAAACGAGTTCCTAAACTCCTTCTTCTCCGTGAGGAACGCCGGCCTGCTCGTCATATTCAAATTCTCAGACAAGTTGGGTAACATTACGCCTTCCCAGCCGTCTAGGTATATATGAATTTTTATCTTTCAAGCCACAATTTTCTATTATGGAAACATGGCTGGAGGAAGGATACAAGGAGTTACTCAAGTTCGTGGAGGAGGCATACGCATTCCAGAACGAGGAAGAGTATGCCTTGGTGGGGATTAAGGCCTCTTCTTGCTCTGAAAAGAGCAAGATAATAGACAAGGTCTTGGACAAGATCTACAAGTACGGTGACCAGTTCTACGTTTCAGTGATAATCACCGACAGGGAGAACTTTGAAAAAATAAGGCATAGCCTTGGGAAGCAACTTCTTCCTTGATCACTCCGTTGGCATTCCCTTGGGTCCTTCCCTCAAGTACTTCTCTGGATCCTTCTCAAAGGCCCTCTTGCAGTGGCTACTGCAGAAGTAGTACACCTTCCCTTTGTACATTGTCTTGTACTGGGAGTTTTCGTCTACCTCCATTCCGCAGACTGGGTCTATCATGTTTATCAAATAATAAACAAATAGACAATATGAGGTAAATAAACTTAGTAATAAAGTAAAGTAAGCTAATAAGTGGATTCAGCTGAAGAACCGCTTGGATCTGACGATTCAAACTCAGCACATACTTCCTCAATTGGCTTCTTACCTTCATAATCCCATACCCACATGTCAAATAGCTTGTACAGCTTTTCGTATAGGTCCTCGTCGTACTTCCCACCGTTTTTTAACTCGAGGTAGAACTCTATGAAGGCCATCTTGGTGTCGTACAAATAGCCTAGGTCTTCCTTTATGTGATTTAACAGCACTTTAGCCCTTGAGAATGCCGTTCCTACTGCTTTGCAGTCTAGCATAAGGGAAAAAAGAAAGAACGTTTAAAACCTTGACTTTGACTGGAATTTCCACGCCTTGTATTATCCTAGGGCATTGTGTGTTACAAGGTTGGTTAATTGCTACTGCAAAGGTTGTGAGAAAGACTTACTACGCCGTCTAAAAAGGCGTGGGTAAGGGATAAGATACGGAGCTACTCAACCAGTCAATATAACGATTGACTTTACCTTATAGTTGAGCACTATCCCCTTTAACTCCCTCTCTATCGTGACTATGGAGTACCTAAGTATACCCTCATAGGCTTGGCTCCCCGGGTTGACCACAAGGGTCTTTCCGACCTTATCCTCAGCCCATGACTCGTGTATGTGACCGTGGAGGCCAAGGAGGGGCTTGTACTTGTCCATTAGATCCCTTACTGCCCTAGACCCCACGTGTACCCTCCTGCCGTCAATAAGCGCTTGGTCGAGCCTAGTGTTGTAAGGGGGCGCGTGGAAGTTCAGGATCACCCTTGAAGGGTCTAACCTTGATAAGTACTCCTCACCCTTTAAGTAAATCTCCGTTTCGGTCTTCTCCCTGTAGGTGTGGAAAGGGGTCTCGTTAACGTAGCCGTAGCTGACTAGCTGGAGGGAGTTACTGCTCTCGCCTATCTCCTCAATTCCCTCCACCTTTATCCCCCTTTCCGCGAACACCTTGTCAAGGTATAGTGGGTCGTCATTTCCCACGCTCCATATTAGCTTTATCTTTGTGCCCTTGAGCTTTTCCTGGGCTATATCCAACCACTTGACCACCTGTTGGGCAGTGAACTGAGCGTACACCTTCTCCTGGACTTCTGGCTTCTCAAGGAGTTCCTCCACCTCCCTTTCATCTCCCGCGAAAACGTAGTAGCCAGTCCTCCTGCCCTCCTCTACGAGTTCCTCGAGGTCAACCTCTTTTCCTCCGTAGAAGTACTTTCCCTCCTTCTCGACTACTGGCACAACCCTCTTAGCTACTAAGTCCCCTCCAAACACGAGGTAGTCCACGCCGTAAATTTTCGACGCGTTAAGTGCCTTTCTAAACACTACCTCCGATCCGTGTATATCAGTAACGAACATTAACTTAACGTCTTTCGCCATTGACCTAGACTCACTTAATTTATATTTAAGCATTTTACATTTTCTTAAATAAACATTTCATTTTCTTTAGTAATAGGTACACGACATAGATAAAGCTTTTCCAATACACTTTTTGGGTCTTTATCTACTTTTTATGAATTTATAATGAAAAATTTAATTTGAGAAAAGTATTTTACTCCTTAATAGCTCAGTGAATCAATGAACAAGCTTACAAAGATAGGGATTGTAGTCGCGGTAGTTGGGCTAGTAGTAATCTTTATCGTCTCCCCCTTGGTTGCCTACCAACAGACCACTGACATAGCTTCCCAGCTCTCCAGGAACTTGAGGAGCTTAAACGTGTCTCCCGGCTCAACAATATCCTTAAACTACAACGGGAAAACTAACGACAGCGTGTTCGTGTTAGTGTACAACACCTCTTCGCTTTTACCCCTACAAGTCGCTGTAAGCCCTTCGGCAAAGTACGTTGAGAGCACTCAAAACGGTACGTTCTTCTACTACCTTTACCCCTCTGAGGGGCAGGTCAGCATAACTAACAACCAGACTAAGTCTCAAATGGTGTTCTATTCCTACGGCTACCTAGCTGAGAGCGGTCTCCTGCTAATAGAGGTCACCGGTTACTTGGGATTCGCGTTGCTAGTGGCTGGAGCTGCCGTTGGAGTACTAGGCTTCTTCAGGGGGAGGTTCGGGAAGAGACAGGCTTGATCCTCTCCGTACTGGAGTGCACGGGGGTTAAAGCTTACAGTCCACTGCCTCCCAAAACGCCCCTACCCCTCCTCTATGTACTTGAAGATGTTGGCGGAGAATATTAACAGAGCTCCCGCCGTTCCGAAGTCCACGGCAAACTTGAAGTAGTGAGTGACGTAACCTGAGAGCAGAGAGCCGAGGAACATGGCTATGCCCACGAGTGTGCTGTATACCCCTAGGGTAGCCCCCTGCCTCCTCTCCCCAACTGCCTTAAACACCAAGGTGTTTGAGGCTGAGTAGTAGAGGGAGAACGCAAACCCAGCAGCGATGGGGTAGAAGACCACGTTGATTGGCAAGAGGACGGAGGGGAAGAGCGTGGAGGCCCCCATGGCCACGTAACTGCCACCCCTTAACAATAGGGCCTTAAAGGCCACCTCCCTTTCGTCGTACTTCTCCAGGACTTTCCCTGCCAAGTGGAAGGAGAGAATCTGAACTAACATCCCTACCGTTATTATGCCCAGAACCTCCGACTTGTCGAGGCCCAGCTGGTAGAGGCCCACTGGGTAAACCGTGTTGAACAGCCCACTGGATACGTAGAAGACGAAGATGGCCAAGTACAACAAGGGCAAGTAGTTGATGGGCTTCCTAGTCAGCCTAGATAGCTTGAACATCTTAAAGTGGTGTATTGAGGGTATGTGGAGGAACATCAAGGGGAGCATCTTGAGCCTCGTCATGAAGGACTCCCTGTGATGTACCACGCTTACCCTCTCTATGCCCACTATGGACCTCGGCGTGTAGGCAAACGCGTTTACCAACGCAGTTACCCCAAAAACCGTAAGGACTAAGAAGAGCTGGAAGACCCTGAGGAAGTTCACGGCTACCGTAGATATCATGAAACCAGTAAGGGAGCCTATTGAGGAGAGCATTGAGAGCCTAGAGAAGTTGTAGGCCCACTTCGCCTTTTCGCTCGTCTCCATGACCAGCAAGTTCATGGGCGTCGAGTAGGACACACTGAAGAACGTGAAGACCGCGTACAGGAGGGTTATCCATAGTATTGACCTCGCGAAGTACATGGCTAAGAGGGAGAGGGTAGAGGAAGCGAAACCGAGGACTATTAGCTTCCTCAAGTGGTACCTATCTGCCATCAAGCCCCAGAACATGGACGCCGGTATTAGGACTACGTTGGACAAGGTAATTGCGTAGGAAACGTCCAAAGCGTTCCCGCCCAGGCCAAGGATCTCCAGAGTTATTAACGTGGATAGGGGCCCGTTAGCGACGTTAAAGAGGAGCGCCGAGTACATCCACCTAGTGTCTCTTTTTATCATTCAATCTACGTTTAAACACAAAATGAAGATTATAAAATAAACTCCTAGAGTTATAGTACCCTCGCCTTAACCTTAACGTTGAGGATAGGGCCGCCGAACTTACCCCTTTTAGGAGGGACAACGGCGTTCACTGAAACCCCTTCACTGCTGACGAGGGAGGACTTAAAAAGGAAGTAGACCCCCTTTGGGACTCCCTTCTCCCTTTTGAACGTTACTTTTACCTCTCCCACCTCAGTAGCCAAGTAACCCTCGCCCTCGTAGGTTGAGTTGTAGACTATTGCCTTCCTCTCGCCGTAGACCTCCTTGAACTGGCTGTTGGTGTAGTTTGGGTGGGAGGAGTAGACTAGGAACTCCCCCTCGGGCACCTCGAGTTGAGACGGGGTGGGGATTAGGGTCTTAAACTTGTACTCAACCCTTGGGGAAACCTTCACCGCTTTCTCCTTCTTTAGCCTCTCCACCGTCACCCCAGTCCCCCTTAGGGCCACGTCTACCGCCTCCCACGGGTCTTCCTCCAAGAGAGGGTGGGAGAGGCCAAGCCTCTTGGCTACAAGCCTAACTAGCTCTACCTCCCAGACCCCCCTCCTGGGCATTATTGGCTCGTTGTAGACCAAGTAGTTGTGCCAGTAGCTGTATACCACGTCCTCCTTCTCCAGGAAGGTGGGGGCGGGTATTACAACGTTCGCCAACTTTGCGGTTTCCGACCAAAAGGGGTCGTGGACTACTAAGGTTACTTCCCCCTCCTCTACGGCCTCCTTTATTAAGTCCCCGCCGGGCAGGGAGACCACGGGGTTCGAGTTCCAAACGAAGACCAACTTGAACTCCCTTATTCTAGTGCCCAACTCTCCCATCCCCACTACCTTTGAGGGTCTCGCCAAGTGGAGGCCCCTCAAGTAGTTGAAGTCTATGCCCCAGCCTTGGCTGTTGGAGTAGAAGAAGCCCCTCTCGATGCCCAAGTAGTGGGGTATCTGGGATATGACGCTTATTGCGTGACCTCCGTTTATCGACCTACCCAAGGCGAAGCCTATAACAGTCAGCGGCTTGAGCTCGTAGTAGACCTCAGCTAGCTCCTCTATTTCCCCCTCTGGGACCCCCGTCACTCTGGATATGTAGCCCAAGTCGTAGAGCTCTAGGTTGGGGACGGAGCCTATTAGCCCCTTCTGACGAAGAACCTTCAGTACACCTATTGCCAGGAACGCGTCAGTCCCAGGCTTTACGATTATGTACTTGTCGCTCCTCTTTGCAGTCTCGCTTAGCCTTACGTCAATCGCCACCTTGTACTTGTCCCTAAGCAGTGCCCACCCGTGGATGAAGCTTATTGCTGTTTCGCTCCCCCAGAAGACCACTGCCCTAAACTTTGGGAAGTCCTCCGGCAGGGCCCCGAAGCTGGTCCCGTAGACTGCCCTAATCGCCTCGTGTCCCTCTAGACTGCAGATTGAATAGTCTGTACTGCTAGCCCCGAGGGCGTTCCAGAGCCTCGCCGGGTAGTACCATGTGAAAAGCCCTTGGTTGCCGTCGTAGTCCACGTGGATTATTTTGGACTTGTCGTCAACCTCCCTTATTAGCTTCGCCAAGTAGTCCAGGGCCTCCTCCACGGGGACTTCCTTGCCCTCTACTACAGCCCTCTCCACCCTGTTCCTCTGGTTCCTCTTTAGGTCGGTTAACCCCCTTGAGCAGGTAAACCCGTTTACCGGAAAGGCCTTCACTGGCTTATAGGCCTCGTCAAATATGCAGGTGTCGTAACAGTCCCTAGTACAGGCTATCATTGACAACGTCTCCCGCACAAAAATAAAAGTCGGCTTTTCTAAGAACTTACGATGGACAAGGCTGAATCACTTTTCGAGGCTTATAGGCAAAGAAAGGTAATAGACCCATTCCCCCTGACCGAGGAAGAGGCCAGGGAAGTTGGGAAGAAGTTTTCTGAAATGCTTGTCTCTGCAGAGGGCCTTGGGGGCTACAAGATAGCCAAGGGAGGGATAATTGGGGTTCTCACTAAGAGGATGATAACTACAGAAGAAGAGGTGGTGCTCTGGTTCCCTACTCACAAGCTAGAGGTGGAGATAATAGCCCTAGTGAGGGGAGGGAGGGTCGAGAAGACCTTCTTGGGACTGGAGCTCCCAGCTACTAGGTTCAAGACGTGGGATCTAGGCAAGGAGTACGTGATAGCAGACGACGCCTTTGCAGGGAGGCTATACGTTGGAAGGGAGATGAGCCCTCCATTTGGCACCTTTAAGCTGATCGTCAACGGGAAGTTCGTGGCGGAGGGGGCCCCCAATTACTCTCCCAGCGAGTTGGTAAAGCCGAACATGGAGGGTTACGTAGCCCTAGGGGCGTTTATTGGCCCATTAAAGCTGAGCAAGGGCGACCAAATTAGGGTAGAAGGGAAAAAGACCATTAACGTCTGGGTAGTCTAGCTCTCGTACTCCACTGGGTCTTTTAGGCCGTTTATTGCGAAGGCCGTCTTCCTCATGTAACAAGGTCCGCACTTACCGCAGTGCTTTTCTCCTCCCTCGTAACAGCTCCACGTCAAGTGGAGGGGAGCGCCTATCTCCACGCCCAGTCTGACTATTTCGTGCTTCACCAAGTTGCCCACTGGCATGAGCACATCAACCCTCTTGTTGGGCCCCGTCACGTAAGGGGAGACCTTGTTGAAGAGCCTCATCAGCTCCATTTCGTTGTCTGGGTATGCGCCGGACTCCTCCAAGTTTATCCCAGTTGCCACAGCGTCGTAACCTTGGGCTTCCGCGATCCCCAGCGCCACGGTCAAGAATATGGAGTTCCTAGCGGGGACCCACTCGTGGGCGAACTCCGCCCCCTCTTCCCCGCCCCTGTCCTTTACTATCTCCCCTCCTCCCTTTAGCAGGGTCGAGTTTCCTATTATTCTAAAGAGCTCGGTGTCGACCTCTATTAACGGCACGTGAAGGTACTCTGCGATCTTCCTGACTGCCTCCCTCTCCCTCTCCTCTGCCTTATGCCTATAGTTAAAGTGGAGCAAGGTGACCTCGTAGCCCTCCCTCAACAGCTTAGTTGCGGCAACCGTTGAGTCAAGTCCACCGCTTGCTATCACCAAAGCCCTCTTACTCCTCTTTTCTATGAGGGGCAGCTGCTTGAACCCCTTATCCCTAGTTACCTCGACCACGCTATAGGGCTCGAGCTTCCTAACGTTGACCGGGTCGAAGGGGCCTACCTCAAAGTAGTCGTCAAGGGAGGTGAAGAAGACCGCCTTCAAGGAGTGGTCGTAGGCCATGTAGACTGGCTTGAAGTTCTGGGCAACGAATATCCTGTCTGGCCTCTTCATGTCCGCAATTACGAACGCAAAGCTACCCTTAACCTCCGAGAGCAACTTCCTCAGCTCTTCAAGGCTACCGTCCCAAGCCTTGTCTAAGATCGGGGGAATGACGGCGGAGTCTATCCTTGTCCTCCTAATGACTTCGTACTTCCTTTCCAGTTCCTGGTCGTTGGCTATTACCCCGTTGTGGGTAACAACGTACCTCTCCCCAATAAATGGCTGTACGTCCTCTAAGGTCTTATTCCTGACGTACTCTGTGGTTGGCTCCGCCCTGTTGTTTGCTACTACCACGAAAGTGTCCTCGCTCAAGATCCCCCTCAGCTTCTCCTCTTGAGTGGAGGGCCTGCCCAGAGACTTCACTACCCTCGTAGACCCGTCCTTGTTTATAGCTACGACGCCGAAGCTGTCCCTACCCCTGTCCTCTGCCTTGACGAGGATCCTGGCAAGTTTCTTCTCCACTTGTCTGTAGTCTGCCCCCTCTAATAGGATAACTCCACTGACGCTGCACAACTTGAACCCCATTTTCTTTGGGTAGGCTAAAAAGCTATCACTTCAGCTTCCTGTAGACTAAGTAGAGCTTTACGTAGCCATTGGGCAAGTCCTCCCCGTCGACTATGGAGTAGTTATACTTCCTGGCTATCTCGGGGGAGGCCTCCAATACGCTCTCCGTGACCACTATTTCCACCTTTTCAGCGCCTAACGCTTCCTTGGCTTGAAGGTAAGACCTTAGCTCCTCCTCGCTCTGGATTAACTCAGACACGGTTATAACTTTCGTAGGGAGAATAAAAACGTATGGACATTGTGGAGGAAGTAAAGGAAGGGCTCAGCGTATTTAACGCCACTGTTGCCCACGTCTTTGCGGAGACGGCGCTTGAGCCAGACCTAGGGGCCTTCGTCGATGAACTACCGTTGGACTCCAGGGTAAAGGAGGCGTTGAAGGGGCTGGGGTTCCAAAGGCTATACAAGTTCCAGGAGGAGGCGGTTAGAGAGGCGTTGAAGGGGAAGAACGTGCTCGTAGTCTCCGGCACTGGTACCGGGAAGACTGAGGCTTTCCTCATCCCAGTCCTGGAGTTCGCGTTGAGGGGTGAGAGGAGCGTCCTAGTCTACCCAACCAAGGCCCTAGCTAGGGACCAGCTGGCTAGGGTGACGGAGTTCGCTAAGAGGCTGGGCATAGGGGTCGCAGTCCTAGACGGCGACACCCCAAGGAACGAGAGGAAGAGGATATACTCAGACCCACCGGAGATCCTAATAACCAACCCCGACATGATACACAGGAGCCTCCCTCTAAGCCCGGACTTCAGGGGGTTAATCAGGGGGAGCGAACACTTTGTAGTTGACGAGCTACACGTCTACGAGGGGGTACTAGGATCCCACTTGAGGATGATAATGGATAGGATTAGGGAGTTCAGCGGTAGCCTCCAGGTAATCTCGTCTAGCGCTACAATTGACGCCACCCCCTACATGTTTGAGGAGCTCTTCGGAGTCCCTGGGGAGGTAATCTTTGGGAGTAGGAGGAGGAAGGGTACTGCCTTCCACGTTTTGGTAAACTCAAACGGGGTTAGCAGGTGGACCCTCTCTGCCTTCCTCGCGTCATTCATTGCTAGGAGGGGGTTGAAGGTCTTAGTGTTCGTCGACTCCCAGCAGATGGCGGAGCTGACAGCAAAGATAGCCAGGAGGTTTGGGGTAGAGCTGGAGGTGCACAGGGCTGGGATACCCCCAGAGGAGAGGATAGGGGTGGAGGAGAGGTTAAGGAGGGGAGAGATCTTGGGAGTAGTAGCGACCCCGACCCTGGAGTTGGGCATAGACGTCGGCTCAATAGACGCAGTGGTGATGGCTGAGAACCCCCCGAGTTACGCGAAGTACTTACAGAGGGCGGGGAGGGCAGGCAGGAGGAACAGGGCCGGGTACGTGTTTACAGTCCTCGGCGACGACCCCATTGACTCCTACTTCCTGAGGAAACCCGAGGAGTTCTTCAACAGGAAGCTAAGCCCCTTGCCCTTCGACACGTCAAACCTAGAGGTAATAAAAGTCCACGCAGCAGCCTATTTGTTGGAGAAGGGGGCTGAGAAGTTGGACTCCTTTCCCCCACTCTGGAGGAAAGCCCTCCTCCAGCTGGAGAGAGAAGGGATAGTGAAAGTGACTAATGGAGTCGCCTACGCCACTAGGAAGTCCTTGAACTTCTTTAACCAGTCCTCCCTCAGGAGCTCCGGTCCAATAGTAAAGGTCTACCACGGTGACAAGAAGGTGGCTGAGAGGGAGCTACCCATAGCGTTATACGACCTCTACCCAAACGCCGTCTACTTAGCGTCAAAGAAGACCTACGTGGTGGAGAGCCTCGACCTAAATGGGCTTATAGCCAAGGTGAAGAGGGTGGAGGACGACCTACCTTATTACACCAAACCGCTCTACTCAGTGGAGCTTAAGGAGTTCAAGGAGATCGAGAGCAGGAAAGTGTTCAATCTCCCCGCAAAGTACGGCGAGGCGAGCATAGAGGTCTCAGTCAAAGGTTACGCAGTCTACGACATCTACTCGAGGAAGGAGAGGAGCTCCGGGGAGTTCGAGTACGAAGACCCCATATCCTTCTCCTACACCACAAAGGGGATCATAATAAAGCACCCCCTGTTGAGCGACTTCTCTTTCGTGGACGGCATTGAGGCCTACCACGCAACTGAGCACGTGTTGATCCACGCGGGGAGGGTCGTGGCAGGGGCGTCCTTGACTGACCTGTCCGGGATAAGTTACCCCAGTGGGCACGTGATAATATACGACTCGGCAGTGGGAGGTAGCGGGGTGGCAAAGCTGCTGTACGAGAGGTTAGAGGACGCATATGAGGTAGCCTTAGACATAGTGGGAAAGTGCGACTGCGAGGACGGGTGCCCAAAGTGCGTCTACGACCCCTACTGCGGTAACAACAACAAGTTCTTATCGAGGAGAAAGTCCTTTAGGCTAATATCCGAGGTAATTAAGGGAATGGAGGCGAAGGAAGAGGAGATAGAGGGAGACAGCGTCAGATAAAAGGATTTATTTCCGCGTTACCGCTTCTTCCCATGAACGAGGAAAACTTACTATTCTCAGTGCTTTCTCCGACGCTGGTCGCCTCTCCCCCAGAGGTCGTAGTAAAGGTTAAGAAAGAGGAAGAGCTAAGGGGGCTTTCGGACTTCGTACCACGCTACGAGGCGTTTAGGGGGGTAGAGGGAAAGAAGGTTGCGGACTTAACTAGGCTTAGGGGTGTCGAGGATCTGGGGGGCAAAATAAGGGTTTTAGCTGGGACTAAGTGGAAGGAAGTCGTGAAGTACAACCCCGAGGTTTACTGTATCTCGGACTTCAGCGTTGGGGGCTCAATCCAGTTCGACGACGCCTGCTTTGGGTACAACGAATTTGGCAGAATAACCAACAGAGTCGAGGTGGAGGCTTACCTCAACGGAGAAAAGTACACTGGTAAGTACAAGGGAGGGATAGTTTACTCAGTGATAGTAAACAAGGAGACAAGACCCCTCACATATAAGGTGATTGAGGGTGACTTCCTTTACTTAGCCAACAAAGTCAGGAAGTGGTTTATTACCTCCCTCCCAGTGTTTAGAGACGTCACGTTAATAAAGGAGGGGGACAGGGCGAAGCTCTTCGTGGCTTATCCCCAGATAAGGGAGACGCTGTTGAAGGAATACCTAGAGGGCTTCAATAACGCAGATAAGTATGAGCTCCCAATGAAGGCCCACAAGTTCAGATACGTAGGCACGATCCCTTTAGACAACTTTAACCCAACTGACCTCACAAACGTTACAAACTTATACCTCCACTTCAGGAAGGGGGAGGTAACTTACTACGCCTTCTCCAATGTACCCTTAGTCCTGGGGTACAACAAGGGGTTCTCAGACGTCAACGACAAAGACCTCTTTAGTGGGTGCATTCTGTGCGGGAAGTGCGTAGAGGTCTGTCCACACGCTGAGCAGACGGGGTCGATAGCCTACTCGCCCCTGGGGTTTTACGTGCTGTCCTACTTCAACCAGGGGGAAAAAGT
>JBBINF010000034.1:0-12076 GCA_037444045.1 Sulfolobales archaeon
AATGTTGTTTATTATGTACCTAGAGGTGGACACGAATACGTCAAAGTCAGACGACTTCAGTGCCTTGTTCAATTCCTCCTTCTGAGAGTTCTTCATTCCAGATATGTAATAGGATACTCTGGGAACCTTATCGAAGTCCTTGCTCATCTGCTGGATCTTCTCGACCACTTGTTTTACCAGAGTTTTTGTAGGGAAGATCATGAGCGATTTGACTCCCTTGGTGAAGTAGTAGAGGGACATTATGATCCCAAAGGTTGTCTTTCCCAATCCCGGCGGGGCTATAATGGCAAAGCTTTCGCCCTTTAACGCTCTGATTATCCAAGACTTCTGGGGGCCCAAGGGGGGAGAGCCTAGGATCCTAACAAAGAGATCCGAGATCTTACTGTACTCCCTTAAGATCTCTCTGACCTCCCTCAATTGTTTTAGTCTATCTTTGGCGTCCAGGTATTCCGTAAGCTCTGAAAGCGAACTAAACTCCCTGTCGTCGCTCACGCATTTCTCGCAAAGTGAACCAGCATAGAGCCTCCTTGATGAGACATTGCTTCCACAATTTGGGCAGGACGCCATGTAAATAATGTCCGGGATGGCGTGGTCAGAATCCATTAGTAGAAGTCTTAAAGAACGATTATTT
Organism: Sulfolobales archaeon; assembly: GCA_037444045.1. Lineage (GTDB taxonomy): Archaea > Thermoproteota > Thermoprotei_A > Sulfolobales > Sulfolobaceae > Aramenus. Next base: position 632 of record JBBINF010000034.1, read on the forward strand.
AAAAATTCCATTTTGGGACGGTTTCCTGGCAAAAGGAGCCTAAGCATGACATAAATTTATTTCCTTATTATGGACAATTACTTACAATGTCTACGGAGATAAAGCTTAGAGTTAATGAGGCTAAGCAGAAAGACGTTGGAAGAAAGATAGCGAGGCTCTCTGAGAGGGCAATGAAAGCTTTAGGAATAGAGACAGGGGACTATATAGAAGTCAAGGGATCCTCAGGTTCTACCCTCTTGCAAGCCATGCCAGGCTTTGATTTGAGTGACGGGGAGATAAGGATAGACGGTTTCGTTAGGAGTGCAATAGGGGTCTCAATAGGTGATGAGGTAACAGTAAGGAAGGTAAAAGTGGACGAGGCTAAGAAGGTCGTATTAGCCCCCACTGAACCAATAAGGTTTGACCAGACCTTCGTAAATTACGTAAAGGACTACCTAATGTATAAGCCTTTGAGTAAGGGAGACGTTATTGTAGTCCCAATTTACACTGGACAGCTGGAGCTCGTGGTCGTTTCTACCTCTCCTAGCAATAACGTTTACGTGACGTCGTATACCCAGCTTGAAATAAAAGAGGAGCCAGTAAAGGAAGTCGGTGCGTATCCTAAAGTCAGCTGGGAGGACATAGGAGACCTTGATGACGTTAAAGAGAAGATTAGGGAGATAGTAGAGTTACCAATGAAGCACCCAGAACTCTTCCAGAGACTTGGCATAGAACCTCCTAAGGGAGTGCTGCTATACGGCCCTCCAGGGGTAGGAAAGACCCTCCTAGCAAGGGCTTTAGCTAGCGAGATCGGAGCGTCTTTTTACACGATTAACGGCCCGGAGATAATGAGCAAGTTCTACGGCGAGAGCGAACAGAGGTTAAGGGAAATATTCCAGGAGGCGGAGAACAACGCTCCCGCTATAATTTTCATTGATGAGATTGACGCTATAGCACCCAAGAGAGAAGAAGTGACAGGGGAAGTAGAGAAGAGGGTAGTTGCCCAACTTCTAACCTTAATGGACGGGATGAAGGGGAGGGGGAAAGTCGTTGTTATAGGCGCAACCAACAGGCCCGAAGCCCTTGATCCCGCCCTAAGAAGGCCAGGAAGGTTCGACAGGGAGATAGAGATCAGACCCCCAGACACAAAGGCGAGAAAGGAGATACTACAAGTCCACACTAGGAATATGCCCTTGGCGGAGGACGTAAATCTCGACGCTATAGCAGAAATGACCAACGGTTATACTGGTGCCGATCTAGCAGCGCTAGCTAAAGAGGCTGCAATGAGTGCACTCAGAAAGTTCTTGAGGGATAACGCTGGAAAGATCAACTTAGATGCAGGACAGATACCTCCGGAGACCCTAAAGGAACTTAAGGTGTCCATGAATGACTTTCTGGAGGCTATGAAGGTCGTACAGCCCACGCTCTTGAGGGAAGTGTACGTGGAAGTGCCTACGGTACACTGGAACGACATAGGCGGGCTAGATCAAGTTAAGCAGCAACTAAGAGAGGCAGTAGAGTGGCCCATGAAGTACCCTAGGTTATTTGAGAGAACCGGAATAAGGCCACCTAAGGGCATACTGCTCTTCGGCCCTCCAGGCACTGGAAAGACTATGCTAGCTAAGGCAGTGGCCACGGAGAGCGGCGCAAACTTCATAGCAGTAAAGGGCCCAGAAGTGCTCTCCAAGTGGGTGGGAGAGAGCGAGAAGGCGATAAGGGAGATATTTAAGAGGGCTAGGCAAACAGCTCCCACGGTGGTGTTCTTTGACGAGATAGACGCAATAGCCCCTATGCGTGGCTTCTCCCACGATAGCGGGGTCACAGAAAGGATAGTCAACCAGCTGCTAGCGGAGATGGACGGAATAACGCAACTTAACAAGGTCGTTGTGATAGCTGCAACTAATAGGCCAGACATCATAGACCCCGCGCTTTTAAGGCCCGGTAGGTTTGACCGGCTTGTGTATGTCCCTCCCCCTGATAAGGAGGCTAGAAAGGAGATACTGTTTATACACATGAGGAGCGTCCCAGTAGAGGGCACGCCTGAGTGCGTAGAAGCCGCCTCAGGAAAGTGTTCGGATGACCAGTGTAAGGATAGGGAGATAAAGCTCTGTATGGCCAACGTATTAGCAGAGAAAACTGAAGGGTACACAGGTGCGGATCTGGAGGCCGTGGTTAGGGAGGCTACAATGATAATGCTTAGGAGGATATCTCAAGATTGCGACAGTAAGGCGAGGGCGGAGTGCAAGAACGATTCGGCATGTTACGATAAATTCATGAAGGAGTGTATGGACAACGTTAACGCTAAGGTTACAATGAAGGATTTTGAGGACGCGTTGAAGATAGTAGGGCCGAGCCTAACTAAGGCAGACATACAGAGGTACGAGAGACTGGCCAACGAGCTGAAGCGGAGTGTTGCGGTTTGAGGAAGCACAAGATCTTGCTAATAATAGCTGACGGTCTCGGTGACAGGCAAGTTAAAACGTTGGGCAATAAAACGCCTTTAGAAGCTGCCGACAAACCGAATATAAAATCGCTTTTGAAGTCATCACTAGTAGGGCTAATGAACCCTATTTCCCCAGGGGTAGTGCCAGGGAGCGACACTTCTCACTTGGCGATTTTTGGTCTGGACCCGAGGAGGTACTACTCTGGGCGTGGTAGTTTTGAAGCTTTAGGGAGCGGAGTAGAGCTATCTGAAGGAGACGTGTCTTTTAGAGGGAATTTCGCAACTGTAGACCAGGAGCTCAGGGTTATCGATAGGAGGGCAGGAAGGAACATAGAGGAGGCAGAAGAGTTGGTAAAGGAACTGAACGAGAAGATAGGCGAAATCGACGGAGTCAAGGTAAGGTTCTACAAGGGAACCGAGCATAGGGTATCCCTGGTGCTCTCTGGAGATAGACTTAGCGATAAGGTCAGCGACACTGATCCGCATGAGGTCGGACTTAGAGTAAAAGAAAGCAAACCACTCGACGAATCTACAGAGGCGATTAAGACTGCTGACTTACTAAACAAGCTCACCCTACGGATATACGATGTCCTTTCGTCGTCTGAAGCAAATAAACTGAGGGTTCAGAGGAATAAGCCCCCAGCGAACATGGTCTTGTTAAGGGGAGCGGCGAAGTACAAAGACCTCCCTAAGCTTAGGGACTACACTGGGCTGAAGGCTGGTGCTGTGTCTGCCACTCCGTTAATAAAGGGAATTTGCAAGGCTATAGGTATGGACGTTGTGACCCCCAAGGGCGCTACTGGGGGAATAGATACCGACTACGACGCTAAGGCAGATGCAGTTATAGACTTCCTGAAGTCAGACAAGTACGACTTCGTGTTTCTCCACATTAAGGCCACGGACGCTGCGTCGCACGACGGAAAAGTGGAGGAAAAGGTACGCGCCATAGAGAGGATAGACGGCATAATAGGCAAGGTGCTCGACAGGTACTCCTCGGAGCTGGTGATAGCGTTTACTGGAGACCATGCTACTCCAGTAGAATTGAAAGAACATGCAGGGGATTCTGTTCCCTTCTTCTTGTACGTCCCTGAGAACGTGATACCCGACGAAGTCTCCGACTTTAACGAGAGGGAGGCGAGGAAGGGAAGCCTAAGGATAAGCGGACTAGATGTAATGAATATATTGCTGAACTACTCTAATAGAGCCACAAAGTATGGGGCGTAAATGAAGAGGCTCGAAAGGGCTGACCGGTGAGGAACTCGCGCAGGTCTGATCAGCATTTTTTTACCGCAAATCCCCTGAAGATATCGTTTACTCTCCACTTCATTGCCCTCGTAACCTCTAACGCGACAGCCCCCGCATTCGGTTGGCCGTAAACTACTACGTCTCCCTGTCTTCCGTACATGACGAAAGGGATAACGAATAAGTCTTCTTCGCCCTCTACGAATAACACGGAAGGGACTTCATCACTAAGTATTTTCTCAACGAACTTAATGGACGTCAGTCGTAGAACACCAGGCTCGTTTTTTAACGTAAACGAAGGTCTAACCTTCTGCTCCGTGGTAATTACTCTTTTGGTCTTCCCATCTATTACCGCAATGAAGGGGAAAATCCCGTTTCTCACTAGGGTATCAGTTACTACATCTCCGACAGATATTACCCTCTTTTTCCCTTTCAAGAAATCGAGAAGCGGCCCCACTTTAGTGAAAAGTATGCCATACGGTCTAGACAGTTCCTTCCTTAATTCACGAGGTACTTCAAAGCAGAGATCTACTTCAAGTTTATTGCGTATCTCCAAGGCTTCCTTACACCCATTAGCTGGGCTATCTCTGAATTTTCGTCTATTATTATTACCATCCCTTCCCACTCATCAACAAAACTTGACCCACCACATACTGGGCAAACCTCTTGTTCAGTAGGGACTAGTGCCTTGCAGTTTTTACAAGCCTTAAATATCTTAGCCATAGATCAATCACTCCTTTTTCTTCTCAAGCTTACCTAGAGTCGGTTGTCTCATTGTTAGTCCTATTCTTGGTAACTTCCCGGCTGAAGCGGAGGACACGGTGACTATCCTCGCTCTTACTAGGTCTCCCTTCTGGAATACCTTCTTGGACTTTTCGCCGATTAGTATCCCCCTGACCGGGTCAAACTTGTAGTTGTCGTCTCCTATCTGGGATATGTGGACTAGACCGTCAATTGGGCCAAGGTTTACGTAGATGCCGTAGTTGTCCACCTGGGTTATCTCCCCCTCTACGACCTCCTGAATGACTGGAACGTAAGTGAGCAGCTCGAACTCAACTTCATGATATGTTGCCCCATCCCCAAACACGATCATTCCCTCCTCGCTTGCCTTAGCACTTAACACTGCCAACACGAACCCCAAGTCCTTTAATAACTTTTCTTGGTAGTCCTTCTTTAATATTTCGAGAGCGACTTGATCAATTTCCTGGCCAAAGTCCTCTGGTGGTATCCTCACGACTCCTCTAGCCTTTACAAGTCTGAACATTGTAAACCTAGTTAGATAGGAGAAAATGACTTTATAATTTTACCTTTGTCCACCAAGAAAATTATTCCAATCCCGTCCTTTAATGCTTTGGTCTTAAGTCCTTTATCGTTAGTGAAAATTAAAAAGTTAAATTTCTTGGCAGTTTCTAAAAGAGCGCTGTCCGTGTCCATCCAAGAGCAGCAGTCTATCTCCTCCCAGTAGTTCTTGTATACATCTAGGTATTGTCTGGCTAACCTTATCCTCGACTGCATAGAGCTAGAGTTCTTGTGTCTTGCTTCTAGAGTTGTTAGCTCGTGAAGTACGAGCTTGTGTATAAAGAACTTTGGCTTGAAGTCAAGAAAGTAAATTACCTTCCAAAAGGGGTCTAGCTTATCGTAAACGTAGAGCAAGATGTTGGTGTCCACAAGAACTCCTAGATCTTTACTTGTCCCCATCCCACTAATCTCCATCTTCCCCCTATTTGCCTACTTATGGCCACCCTTACCTCGTTACTCCATACTGCAACCGGTCTTCTGAGGTCGACCTCCATTTCGTCAGACTTAACTGAAATCACTGTACCCAAAGTGGTTGAGGATCCAATAGTCAGCATTAGGTTCTCCTTGTTTCTTATGGGTTCTACCTTTACTAGCTGCTGGCTCCCTACTACCCTCTCAAGGAGGTTGTAAACTATTCTCAATTGCCATAGCACCGGGATGTCGGCTTTTGCAGCGGTGACGACACTACCAGCCAGTGAGTCGCCCTTGGTCAACGAGGGGTCTAAGTAAGTGCCCATAGCCACCAGCCCGCCGGGCTTAGCCTCTTCTACCTCTAGATCCCCAAACCTCAGGGACGAGACTGTTGTATACAAGGGCTCATAGCTCACTTTACCTTTGCTCTCTAACCTAAGACCAGGGAGTACCTTTATCTCGTCGCCTACCTTGAACTGCCCTTGTACCACGCTACCTCCTATCACGCCTCCTTTTAGCTCGCTAAAAGGAGTCCCCGGCTTATTTATGTCAAAGCTCCTTATTGCGAGTAAAACAGGAGTCTTACTAGGATCCCTTTGCGGAGGCTTTATGTAAGTGAGTATAGCCTGAATCAGCGCGTCTATGTTTACCCTGTGAAGGGCGCTTACTGGGATCACCGGAGCGTTCTCAGCCCAAGTTCCCTTAACGAATTCCCTTATTTGCTTGTACTGCTCAATTGCTTTTTCCTTGGTTACTACGTCTATCTTGTTCTGGACTATTATGAGGTTCTTCACGCCTATTATTCCCAGTGCAACGAAGTGTTCCCTTGTTTGAGGCTGTGGAAACGGCTCGTTAGCGGCCACTACGAGTATTGCCCCGTCTAATATTGCAGTCCCAGACAACATCGTTGCCATTAGTACTTCATGACCCGGGGCGTCAAGGAAGGACACCCTCCTGATAAACTCGGGCTCTTCATCGCTACCGCATTGTCTACAGGACTCCTCGTTAACGTAGGCGTCGGGCTCCCTGCATGACTTGCATTTACCGAAGCTCGCCTCTGCGTACCCCAGTTTTATTGTCATGCCCCTCTTTAATTCCTCTGAGTGCTTCGAAGTCCATATGCCAGTTAAAGCCTGAACTAACGTAGTCTTACCGTGGTCTACGTGGCCAACTACGCCTATGTTTACATCAGGTTGAACCTTTGGCCAGGGCAAAAAATCACCTTACAATTACGCAGTTGACTTGGACTATATCGTTAGTTATTGTGTTTCCGCGTATGGTTTTCCTCCTTCTTTCACCGTCCTCAACGGGGTAGTAGCCCGGAGGTCCAGCTAGCAACACCTTCTTTTTAACTGCCCCTGTCACGTCTGGTCTCATTGGAAATCCAGAGTTATCAGAACCACCGGTTACCTTGAGCTTTAGGTTTAACCCATTGACGTTAAGGTTAAACGTGTCGCCTATCTTTAGCCCAGTTAGGTTGAGCTTGTTCTGGTCAACGTTTATCTGGAAGGCCTTAGTCCTATACGCAACTGCCTCAAACTCCTCGGCCCCAAACTTTTCTGCAATAGACTTGGAAATCAGCACAGTATCGCCAGCGGACTCGTCGACTTGGACCGTAAAGTGAACCTTTACTTTAACCTTCTTGTCGCCCTCCTGTCTAATTACCTGCAAAGTGATCAAATTGTCCACGTTTAGTTGTTCCTTTAGCTTTTGGCTAATTTTGGCTATTGGGAGCGCTTTGCCCTCTTTCTCTCCTTCAACGGAGGGCACGTCATCTACAGCCTTAACCTTGACCTTTGCCTCCTTGACTTTCTTGCTCTCAGGGTCTGAGATGACAACCTTGAATTCTGGCAACTGTAAATCTACCTCAAAATGGTAATGTTAGCACAAGTATATAAACTCGAAGTCAATTAGACGTTTTATGATTGGCGTATTACTTGTACTTCATGGAAGTAAAGTGGACGAATGGAGGGAGGTGGCCACAAAGTACAGCGACCTGCTCTTAAAGTACTTTGATCACGTAGAGTACGGGTTCATAGAGTTCAACAAGCCTACGCTGAGAGAAAGCGCAGAGAAGTTGGGGAAGGAAGGGGTAGACGAGATCGTAGCAGTACCCTTGCTTTTCGCTGCGGGCGCCCACTTTTATAGGGATATACCTAGGCTTCTGGGACTTAACGAGGAGGACGGAACCATAGCGGTTGACGGAAGGAAGATTAGGGTAATTATTGCAAGGCCAATCGGAGTTGATCCCAGGGTAGCTGAAATACTGAAAGAAAGAGTAGAAGAGGCTTATGAGGGGAACAAAAACTTAGCTAGTAGAGGCAACTAACAGCTCTGCCTTGCTTGGATCGTAAGACCAGTTTTGCGGAAGCTTCCCGACGGACTTGTAGTACTTCACTAATCTCCTTATCTTGGACTCGATCTCTTCGAGGCCCTTCTTAGCTGACTTATCTGCAGGGAACTCGGTCAAGTGTCTCCTCACGTTTACTGCCTTCCTAAGCAGGTTGAAAAGGTCTTCCGGTATCTGAGGGGCCAGCCCCTTCTCTTCCAGGATCTTGGTGACCTTCTTCCCAGTTATTTGTTTAGCTAAGGGGACTCCGTACTGGTCTCTCAAGATCAAGCCTATCATGCTAGGAGGATAACCTCTCTTGTATAGCTCTTCTATGAGCATCTCGACCTCTTCTCTTGTAAACCTTACCCACTTTGGAGCTCCTGCTCTTGCAGGCCTAGTCGAATGGGATCTTCCATTAGCGCGCTTCTTATTCATGAAATCACCTTAATTTAAAGGCTTATAGTATCTTTATAGCCTCTCTTTTTAAGTTCTTCCCTTGCCATCTGCGTTCCCTTTACCATAGACACTAGTTTTTGGAACGCTATTTTCCTCGGTAGTAGTTTTAAACCGCAGTCAGGGTTTATCCAGACTTTCTCTGGCTCGAAATAGTTCAGAACGTTAAGGATGTCCTTCATGACCTCTTCTGGAGTTTCTATCCTTTTATTATGGACGTCTATAACTCCAACTCCAATTTCCTTAGAGTAGTTATACTTCTTGAAGAGCTCCAAGGGCTCGTAGTCGTATATCTTTAAGGCGAAGTTTATCTGGTCTACCTTGAAGTCGTTGAGGTATGGAGCCACTATCTTGTAGTCGCCGTAACAGACGTGCATCACTAGTTTGGCGTTTATGCCCTTTAGCGACTCGTTAACGACGTCAACTGCCCACTTCACTTCTTCCTTGGTGGAATGGATTGCGGGCTCGTCTATCTGGATTATCTTAGCACCAGCTTCCACTAAGTTGTGGAGCTCCTTATTTATTACCTTGGCCAGGTCGTAAGCTAAGTCCTGCCTAGTCTTATAGTACTCGTTATAGGACCAATAGGCTAAGGTATAGGGGCCTGTTATTGTAATTTTGACGTTTTCAGTGTAGGATATTGACTTCGTGTAGAGGAACTCGTCAACTAACAGGGGTTTCTTGTACTCAACTTTTGAGACTACAGCTGGCTTAACGTAGTAAGCAGTGCCCCATACCCTTACTGGCCCGTAAAACTTAAAGCCCCCAAGCCTTTCAGCAAAGAACTCTACCATCTCGTCCCTTTTTACCTCGCCGTCTGTTGGGACGTCAACTCCAGCTATTTGGTGGTCCCTCATTACTGCAAGGGCGGCGTCATTGAAAGCCTCAGTCATCTCCTCTTCGTCAAGCTTGCCGGCCTTGTATAACCTTATTGCCTCCCTCAACCACTTCGGCCTTGGGTAACTTCCTATTACAGTAGTAGGCAATATTGGAAGCTCAGCCATGGTACAACGACCTCGCTTTAGCTAATAGGTTTAGCTTTCTCTTGGCTATAATTTCTGGTATAAAGTCCATGGGGGCTGAATTCCCTATATACACGTCTTCAGCACCTTTTTCGTAGGCTTTCTTTACTAGGCTAACTATGGTAGAAGGCCTCTCCAGCTTAGTGTTCCTGGTGTTCAGGACTCCTAGGAATACCCTCTTACCTTTAAAGTGCCTATAAATAACCCCTAGTTTGTTCTTGTTCTCTATTACGTCAAGGCCTATTACGTCTACTGGTAAACTGAATAGGAGGTCTAGCCTCCTGGGGTTTACGTAAAAGTAAGTTATTAGGTGCTTTTCAGCCTTCACTCCGCTTAACAAAGTAGAGTATAGCTCGGGGATTTTCTGAAGGACTGCGGACTTTATTCCCTTATCAAAGATTGCGGGTTCGTGGAACTCAAGTGCGTCAACCACATTTTCTACCTCCTTGAGCACCTTATTGGTCTCAGCTACGTAGTCCTTCATAAGCTCTACTGGATCCTTGTAGAACTTGTCCTCGGAGAACTGGGCGTAGCTCAGGGGTCCGAGGAAGACAGCCTTTAGCCTCGAGCCAGCCTTTAGTTCGTTCAACAGCGTCTTTGACTTTTGAACGTATCCAACGTATTCTTTGGCCCTAGCCTCTAGCCTCGATTTTATCACTGGCCTCCTATAGTAGAAGTTGTTGTCGTAAAACCTCATTAGGTCTCCTTTCTCTGCCCCAGAGAGGTAAGAGAAGGTAACGTCCACAACATCGTCCCACCTAAACATTCCGTCGGTAGTGTAGTCTGCACCTATGTTCTTTACCAGCTCAAAGAACTTGAGGGTCTGCTTGCTTATGTATTCCTCCAGTTTGTCTTGGCTTATCTTATTTGACCTAAACCTAGAGATCGCTTTGCCTAACGAGATCGGCCTAGGGTAACTCCCTACTATGGATACCTTAAACTTCATCACCCCAACTGTGGAGCTAAGAGGTATATTACATTACCGCCAGATTCCAGATAAAACTCTAACTGTAGAGGTTTCTGTGAGGAGAAGGCTAGCTTCATGTTTCCCGACAGCTTTGTTAAGCTAATTACGTCGCTCAAGTAGTCAGAGGAGTAATCGGACTGAGAAGGCTTGGAGACCTCAATGTCTTGTAGGCTGCCCGAGTCCTTTGAGAGCTCCACTTCCGCCTCTGCCTCTCCCTTGCTCTTGAGTTTTATGCCGTTCTCGTCTGCCTCAAGCCCTATTACCTCGCTCACAGAAGCTACCTCTTCTACGCCTTTCTTAAACGCGCTCGACAGTACTGTTGCCTTAACGTCAAACTCTAGGTTTAGTTGAGGCAGCTCCGGCGGGGAGACGTCTATGTTCCTTAGCGTGAACTCCTTGGGATAGCTCCCCAAGATTCTTATTGTGACTTGGGACACATCAGTGGACTCTATCTGGAGCTCTTCCTTCCTTTTAGCTGTGGAGAGTAACTTCAATAAGTACTGGGTATTGAACCCAAAGTTCATCTCCTGCTCCACGTCGTATTCCTTGAACTCGTCCTTGGGAAAGTTCAGCTTCAACAAAGAGACATGCGCTCTGTCGATAGCCTCGAGCTCCATTCCTTCTGGCTTAAACTTAAGCGAGGCCTCGTCTACTAACTTTGATAGGACAGAGATAATAGTCTTGAAGTTCCTCACGTCTTCATAGGAGACTTTCATCATTGTCAATCTCTCCTTAGGGCTTATATTATCTTTTTTGGGTGATTCCCGGAAACATTATTAGAGGAGTCCTCTACGTATTATTGATGAGAATACCGAGGGTAATTATTTCCTCTGACAGGAGCGATTCGGGAAAAACACTTGTCACCTCGGGAATACTTAGGACGTTAAGCAAGAGGATGAAGGTTAGGGGGTTCAAAGCTGGACCAGACTTCATAGACCCTGGATACCACAAGTTAGCCTCGGGCGTTCCCTCGATTAACTTGGATCTCTTTATTATGGGCAGGGAGAACGTGATTAACAGCCTCTGTAAGTACTCAAGGGGCTACGACATTTCGGTCATCGAGGGAGTAATGGGACTATATGACGGGGTTGGGACCGATTACAGTACTTACAAGCTTTCAGAGGTTACAGGAGCTCCCATAATCCTCGTAGTCGACTGCTACAACGTGGGTAGCACAGTGGGAGCAATAGTAAAGGGCCTAGCCTCGTATAGGAATGCAAACATTAAGGGCGTAATCTTCAACAAGGTGGCCTCTCAGACTCACTTCAACTACTGCATGAGCTCAGTAGAGGGAATA
>JBBINF010000035.1:0-11999 GCA_037444045.1 Sulfolobales archaeon
GGGAGGATAGGGGTTTTCCCACCAGTGCTTATAGGGCTTGGCCCCCTTGTTATAGGCTACGAAAACGTAAGGAGGCTGGCCATGTTAGGTGAGGAAATAGACGCAAAGGAGGCTAAGAGGATAGGCCTTATACACTCCTACGGAAACATAGAGGAGGAAACAAAGAAGGTAGTAGCGTCGCTCTCAAGCTTTGCCCCTAGCTCTCTGGCCACGATGAGGAGGAACCTCTTCCACGGTGCCTCCTCCATCTTAGACAAGGTGTTCGAGGACCTCGTGGCACAAGTAGTATCTGACGACGCTAAAAACGGGATAAACTCCTTCCTGGCAAAGGTTAAGCCGGTCTGGGACAACTTGACATACCCCTAATCTGTCTCCCTAAGCTTCATTAGCTTACCCCCTATCGCAATGAACACTAAGGTGAGGAGAACTATGTATAGTACATCAAATGGGCTAGGAGGCTGGTTGTAGACCATAACGTCCCTTATAACCGAGTCTATAACGGAGACTGGCTGGTACTCTACTAGGGGCCTCAGAACCGGAGGGAAAGCGTCGATGCTGAAAAACGCGGTGCTCAGGAACATCAGCGGTATGGTTATCACGTTAGCTGCCACGTTGGAGACGAAGAGCTTGTCCTTGGGGGTTAGGCCGAATATTATTGCCCCGAGCCCAGCGAACATTAGGGTCGAAATGGCGAGGAACCCTAAGAACGCAACCCCCACAATTGGTATTACGCCAAAGGCTATGGAGAGCAGGAGTATTGGTACTGTTGAGATCAAGGTAATTACTATCTCGTACACCACCAGTGAGACTACCCACTCATAGCTCTTGAGGGGAGATGTGGCCAGTCTGTCGATTAGCTTGTCCCTGTAGTACCCTGATGCTACCCCGGTCACTCCGAAAACTCCGTTGGAGAGCGCTATAACCCCTATCATTCCCGATACCACGTAAACGTAGTACGCATTAACTGAGCTCTGGTAAACGCTAAACGTCACTGGCGAGCTGTTGTCGTAATACCTGTCTATGATCGCCTCAAGAGAGGGGACTAGGTAACCGTTGTTGCTGGTGTAGTACACGTTAATCTTCCCGTTAGTCACGTTGACGAACAAGTAGCCCCTCAACAGGGCTTCCCACTCGTTAGTGCCGTAGATTGCGGTGAAGAGCCCGCTCTGGTTTAAGTACTTTCCCAGCTGTTGGTCGTTAACGACAACGTATTGGTGCACTTGAGTCCCCGCTCCGAAGCCCAAGGCAAATATGAGGGTGAGAAATAGGGGAAAGAAAATGATGAAGAACCACGTGGCCCTACTGCTCAAGTTGTCCTTAATCACTGCTTTTGTTGTAAGAAGGATCCTCCTCACCATTATGTCCCACCTTCATATTTCACCAAGGCTCTCCATCAAGGCAAGGTAGGCCTCCTCTAGGCTCTCCGCGTTGAACTCCTTCATTATCTCCTCTGGGCTCCCGGTCTTTACTATCTTGCCGTTGAAAATTACGGCGACCCTATCTGAAAGCTTTTGGGCCTCGTCCAAGTAATGGGTAGTGAGCAGGACAGTTGTCCCGTCCTCTTTGAGCCCCTTTATTATCTCCCAGAGGGACCTCCTGGACCTTGGGTCTAGCCCCACTGTGGGCTCGTCAAGGAAGACCACCTGCGAATTTCCAGCAAGGGCGCAAGCTATCGCGACCCTCCTCTTGTAGCCCCCCGAGAGCTCCTTGAACCTCTTGTCCCTGACCTTGGTCAAGTCGAACCTCTCCAAGACGTCCTCTACGTTAACCCCCTTGTTATATAGACCGGCAAAGTACTCCACGTTTTCCTCCACAGTGAGGTCTGAGAAGCCTTGGAACTCCTGGGGCACAATCCCAATGAGTTCCCTCACTTTGTCGCACTCCTTGGGGACTTCGTGGTCAAGTACCTTCACTGCCCCCTTGGTTGGCCTTAAGACGCAGGAGAGGACTTTGATAGTCGTGCTCTTACCAGCCCCGTTGGGGCCAAGCAGGGAGAAGACCTCGCCGGAGTTCACCGAGAAGGTAACGCCCTTAAGGGCCTCCACCTTGTTCCTGTATACCTTCCACAAGTCTCTGACTTCGATGCTAAGCATGACTTATTTTAGCTTTTGTGAAGTATATAATATGTCTTTTGGAAAGCTACCGTTATCTAGCTTTATAAGCAAGGTAAAGACCGGCGACTGCGTCATCTGTCCAGCAGTAGGCGAAGACAGCGCAGTCATAGAAGCTGGGAGGAGGTACTTAGTAGTTCATTCAGACCCCATAACTGAGTCAGGTAAGGACGCAGGGTACCTCTCCGTGGTAGTCGCCTGCAACGACGTGAACATGAAGGGGGCCGAATGCAAGTGGGTCTTGACCACACTACTACTCTCTAACAAAGACCACTTGGGCTCAGTAGTTGAGGGGATAAGGGAGGCGTGCCTCAAAATAGGCTGTAGCGTCGTTGGTGGCCACACGGAAGTAATAGACACGAGGCAAGACATAGTGGTCACCACGGCCCTTGGAGAGTCCGACACCGTAATGGACGGAAGGTCTGTGAGGGAGGGGGACTACGTCCTCTTAGTAGGGGATCTGGGATTGGAGGGATCTTGGATATTGGCCACGCAGTTCCCTTCGTTGCTCAAGTCAAAGGGGGTGAGGGAGGAGACGCTCAAAAAGGCCATGGGCTTCAGGGAGGAGCTCAGCGTGCAAGAAAAGGCGCTCAAGGTCTCAAAATACGTTAAGTTCATGCACGACGTAACAGACGGAGGACTACTCCAGTGCTCCTTGGACTTGGCAAGGAGGTTTAACTTGACCGTGAGGATAGACGAAGGCTCAATAAGATTGAGGGAAGAAGTAAAGGAGATCGTCAACGCCCTCTCGATAGACCCCCTGAGGTTAATATCCTCTGGTGCGTTCCTAGTTATTACCGATAACCCCGAGGCGGTCACGAGCATGGTAAGGGCCCAAGTGATAGGGAGGGTGGAGAGGGGCGAGCCCATAGTAGTCACCGAGAGGAGGGTGGTCAAAGACGACGTGGAAGAGGAGCTTGCAAGGGCTGAAAGCGATTATAATGGCTGGTGGGAAAGGGACTAGGCTGAGCCCTGAGAAGCCCCTGCTGGAGGTATGCGGTACTCCAATGATCCTCCTGGTCTACAACTTCGCCAAGTCCATTACTGACGAAGTGTACGTAGCTACCGTGGTGGGTCACGTAGTCGAGAAGAGGATGGGAGGGCTGTTTAAGTTAGTCTATACTGACGGCAAGGGATACGAGGAGGACGTAGTCCAGGCTGTGAGAAAAGTAGGGTTTCCGGCCTTGGTCCTCCCTTCAGACACTCCTTCCCTGAGCTGGGAAGACGTGGAGCCCCTCTTCAATTGCCGGTCTTCAGTCTGCACCCTAGTCTCTAGGGGGAAGTTCGTGGGGATTAGCTTATGGAGGTCTGACAACCTCAACGACTACTACTCCGTGGAAGTGGAGAGGGAGATATTGAACGTCAATACTCCAGAGGACTTTACAAAAGCAAATATATTGTGCAGGGAAAGGTTATCTAGATGAAAAGGATAGTCATATTCTCTCCATACCGGGGCATTCTGATGCCCCTTTACTTCTTACTCGGGCTACTGTTAATGGTAATAGCTATAGGCTACTTTAAGGACTTGTTGAGCCTAGTGGGGGTAAATAAACAGGTAAGTTACTTCCTAGCCTTTGAGATCTCCTTCCTAAGCCTCACCATGAGTCCCGTGAACATTGTGGTGAAGGAAGTTAAGAGGCAATATATGCAGGAGTACCAAGAGGTTATTTACGTATTCGGCATACCTTTCTACATTCCCAGACTTTCCTTCGGGTACTCTGTGACGCTGATAGCCATTAACGTGGGGGGAGCGCTAATACCAGTCCTCTTTTCCCTCACCTTACTCTTCCTTCTGGGGTCTAGGCTCTTCATAGTCCTAGTGAACGTGATTGCCATAATCCTAGTGTCCAAGTATTTCTCCAAGGTAATCCCAGGAGTAGGAGTTGTCATGCACCCCCTCGTTGCCCCGATATTTTCAACCCTGGTTAGCTACGTCCTCCTTTTTAAGACACCACTCCTTGTTCCAATCTCGGCCTACATAGGGAGCGTGTTCGGTACCCTCATAGGGGCTGACTTGCTTAACTTGAAGAAAATACTCGAGGCAAACCCGCAGATAGTCAGCATAGGCGGAGCGGGGAGCTTCGACGGTATATTCCTTTCGGGGCTTTTCAGCATAGTTCTTGCTGAGCTACTTATCTCATTGTGAGGTTACGGCTCCACTCTAAAACTTTCAAGGCTGGTCGTGCTTTAAAGGAATATGACGTGGAGCTATTTGCATTCTAGACTCCACAAAGGGAAAAAGGGATTGCCCTAACGAGCGAGAGGAAGTCAGCTAACTCTTCCTATCCTGACCCTCTTCGTGTTCAGTAAGGCTATTGCCTCTCCGCCCTCCACGAACTTCACCATTACCTTTCCATAGGAGAACCTCCCCCTAAGGTAAGTCACATCCCCTTGATAGTAGACGTCGTAGTCGAGTAGCTCTCCTAACTTGAACTTCTCCCCTATTCTCTCTAGAATAGAGACCTCATATTCTTCCCTCTCCGTGGATCTCTTTGGGGCCTTGAAAAGATAGATCTTGGTTACCATCAATATCTAATTAGGGAATCAACGCTTAAATTGTTTCCTCGGGGAAGAACTTATGGAAAGCGAGAGGGATTACGTACTTAAGAGGCTCAAGGAGGCAGCTGACGCTTTCGTGAATGAGGCAAGGTCCTACTTACTTGTCCCGGAGATAAGGGTAAACATAGCCTACGCAGTTTCAAACGCGAAGAGCGTGCAGGACGTCGCCGCAATCCCAGGGAGGATCACCACGGCCTTCGGGAGGGCCTTTTACTGCATGCCCCCAGCCTTCGGGGCTTCCGACCACGTAGCCAGGGTCATCTTAACTGCCATGAAGTACGATCCACAGATGAGGAGCGCCATCGACGTTAAGTACTATCAGGAAATAGTAGACCACCTAGACGACGTCTACGTCTTCGACAGAAGACTCGAGTCCCTAGAGTCTAGGTCTAAGGAGGGGCACACTATGAACTTAATGGTGGAGCTAGCCCACGAAAAGCTGGGGAGGGTACCTAAGTACATAGTGGACATGGGGGACTACGGGAAAGAACCCACGATCTTCGTGTTGGGAAAAGACCCAGTGGAAGTGACGAAAGTTTCCTTGAGCTTCCTCCAGTTCCTCAAGGAATGAGTTACGTTTTTTCTCTTATTATAGACTCTATCTCTTCCTTGCATTTATCAATTAACTGGGATATCTTCTCGTATTTTTCCTCCCTGAGCTCGTCCTTATATGTGTAGAGGAGTAAGCCCAAGTCCATCAACTTTGAGACTATCTTCCTGTACTCGTTGTGGGTAGCGAAGAAGTTAGTTATCTTCTCCTTCATTCTAGAGTACTCCGCTCTACCCTCTTCGGTAATGAAGTAGACCTTCTTAGAGTCCCTCTCCTCTACGCCCACCATTTTCTGATTTATTAAATTCTTGAGGACTGGGTAGACAGACCCCGGACTCGGCTTGTAAACCCCTCCAAACTTTTTCTCTATGGTCTTGATTATCTCATAGGTGTGCATGGGCTTCTCGTTGAGGCACTCGAGTATCAGGAACTTCAGCTTACCCTTCTTTAGCCTCTCTAAGTTCATTTTCACATGATAAAAAGGGATCTCCAAGCATTAAATGTTTTAGTACTCCTACCCGTTTTCTAACTCACTAAACTAGGTTAACTTCGTTTTGTTTTTGGCTATTTTTAAGTAAATTGATATAATAGAATTTTGGGTCACACTTAAATATCTTTTTTCCAACCAAATGCTAATGACAAAGAAGGTAGTAGTTGTTGGAGGAGGTAATGGAGGAAGTATAGTGGCAAACCTCCTAAGCGAGAGGGGAATGGAAGTCACTGTAGTGGAGAGGTCTGACTTCAACGTATACCAGCCCGGAATAGTTGACGTGGCTTTTGGGGAATTGCCAGAAGAGAGCATAATAAAGCCGGTAAACGAAGTCATAAGGAGGGCTAGGGTAATAAAGGACACGGTAACCCGCGTAGACGTGGATAACCACAAGGTTATCACGGCAAACGGGAGGACTATCGACTACGACTACGTGGTAATAGCACCAGGGGTAGAGAACGCGAAGCTCGAGGGGTTCCCGGAGTGGCACACGCTGGAAGGGGTAAAGAAGTTGAGGGATGCGATAAACAGCTTTTCCGGCAAGAGGATTGTGGTGGGCTACTACGGAGTTATAAAGTGCCCAGCCGCGCCCTTTGAGTTTGCCTTCTTTCTGAGGAAGAGGTTCCCAACCGCAGAGATCACGCTAGTAAACCCAGTCACAAACCCACCGGAGATACAGAGGCCAATGGCTGAGCTCTTAGGGAGGGTAAGTAAGGAGTTAAACATCAAAGTAATTAGGGGCTTCAAGCTCAGGGAAGTGGACAGGAACAACAGGGTAATTTACTCCGAGGACGGGCAAAAGGTGGAATACGACATGGCGCTAATAGACACTCCAATAAGGGCTGGGAAGGAGTTTGAGAACTTAGTGGATTCCTCTGGTTTTATACCAGTGGACAAGGAGACCTTGAGGTACAAGAACTACGATAACGTATTTGCAATTGGAGACGTTACAAACATAATGGTTCCGCCGAAAACTGGAGCCCTTGCCCACTATGAGGGCAAGTTCGTCGCAAACAGCATCTACGCAGACGTGAACGGCTTCGGTAAGGAGAAGTTCGACGGTTCTGCCATGTGCGCAATTTATGGTCCGCAGAACAAAGGTATGTTCATTAAGATGAACTACCAAAAGAGCTTTGCACTGGGCCCGAGTACGGCGTTCTACTTGGCCAAGAAATCGTTTATAGGGCTCTATTGGTTGACGTTGACTGGTAAGTTGCTGTGAACAGCATAGCTAGGCAAAACTCAAAAGTCTGTCCTAGAAACCCCAAGGAGCGTATTACTTCCCCATTCTCTCTCTATATACCTCTTCGGCCTTTTTGAAGAGCTCCGGGTACATTTGCCTCAGTCCCATCTCCAACGCCTCCTTGGCTACCCTGCTCATCTTAAACCCGGGCTTCGTATTGTAGAGGTATTGTAGTACTAAGAACGCCGGGTAGCTCCACACGCCTATCTTAGGATCCTTGTCCAGGAAGGACGCCATGATCTCCTCTACAGTAGACTCCTCATTTTTCTCTCTACTTTCTTCTTTCTCCCCTCCAGCCTCTTCAACGTTCTTTTGGTTCTCTTCCCTCTTCTCTCCACTCTGAACCGTCTCGGCTTGTCTCTCTTTCCTCTCCACCGTGGACTGTGGGACTCTAACCTCTTCCCTCTTCTCTTCAGAGTCGTGGACTGGAGTAGACTTCTTCCTATTCAGTAGGAAGTCTAGTTCGCTCACTCTAGAATCACCTTTGATAACTCTTCAAAGTACTTTGCTAACTTCCCTCTCTTCGCTCTAACCTCTTCGTACCTAGACGCTGGAACGCCCAGTCTAGACGCCTCAATGAAGAGCCTAGACTGGGGTACAGCAATGCCGGTGAACTGTACGCTCTTCAGTTCCATCTCTACAGTCTTCTTTGAGAAGTTAGTGTAGGCAATTGCCTTCTTCCCTAGGCTCTGGAGTCTGCTGTCTAAGTTTTTCAACGCTTCCAAGGCCAGTGGCTGCGGGGTCACTGGAGAGACTATCTTGTCTGCAGATATCATTGCGGAGACAGCCAACGTACCAAGGTTGGGTGGAGTGTCGATCACTAACACGTCGAACCCCTTGGATATCTCCTTTATTGACGTCACTATCTCGTTTACGTCACCGTTTAGCTCCAGCTTTAGCAGGCCTATGTGGGCAGGGAACACCTCCACGTTAAATATGTTCACGCTCTTGCCGCCAAGCGGGAGCTCCTTTTTCTCCCTCCTCATCCCAAAGGAGACTGTAGTCCCACCTTCGGGGTCAAGGTCAAGTAGTCCAACGTTCTTCGTCTTGGACATGACGTACGCCAAGTTAACTGAGGTGGTAGTCTTACCCACACCACCCTTCTGGTTGATAACTGTTACTATCATGTCTAGAGTATTCCTAGTAGATTGGGCTTAAGGAGGTGACCCCGTAATATTCCAGGGTTCCCCCTTCCCCCTAGGGACTCTACTCTCTAGACTTAAGATAAGAGTCTTGCCTCTCTCCTTTTATGGTATTCCCATGCCTCTAAGTCCAAAGGTTTTATTTCAGCTCTACCACTTTTCTCTTAATGTCAGTTCAAGAGTACTTCCTCAAGTACAACGGCGAAAACGTGTTTGTCATCTTCCTTGGAGGGAACTCCAACAAGTCCTACTTTTACTACCCAAAGGGCGATGCAGTGTTCGTGGTTGGAGAGAAGGTGGAGCTCAAGGAGATAGAGAGCATAATAGGGAACTCCATAGCTGGGATGGTCCTTTCGGAGCCAAAGGAAAGCTGGGACAAGATAAAGAGCAGGGAGGTGAAGTGGTACGTACTAGGGAAGGAGATAGTGGCTGACAACATCTACGTTGTGTTGAAGGACAAGGACCAGTTCAGGCTCCTAGAGAACGCGTCGCCAAATAGGCTCAAGTACTACGTGTTAAGGGATCAAGACCCCTGGGAGTACAAGGACTGGTGCTGCGTCCTAATAGGCTCCACAGTGGACAGGGATGTTCCAAATACATTCAAAAAAATTTACATAGATGAAATCTGGAATAACTCTTAAATAGTAGTAAGTAGAAATTATAGTGAGAAGATGGATCCGGAGAAACTAATCCAAGAGAACTACCTAGACGAGGTCTTTGGGCGGGAGATGTACAAAAGTCTAGCCTCTAGAGAGAAGAACGAGAAAGTGAGGGAGACTCTAGAGGAGTTGGCAAAGGGAGAGGGCAGGCACGCGGAGTTCTGGAGGGCTATGGCGGAGAAGTTTAACGTCAAGTTAAAGGAGATGGGAAAGTGGCTAAAGCTCAAGCTCCTGCTCCTCTTACTGCTTAGGAGGATCATAGGGCTAACCCTAACGCTCAAGCTCTCGGAGCTGGGCGAGATCTCGGACTCGGAGAAGTACGACGCGTTAAGTCGGTTGGACTTGTTCTCGGACACGGAGAAGCAGGAGATAGAGAGGATAAAGATGGAGGAGTTATACCACGAGGAGCTCTTAATCCAGGCCCAGGTTAACGTGGACAAGATAAGGGACGCAATCTACGGGATGAGCGATGGGCTAATAGAGGTATTGGCTGGGGTATCTGGCCTCTCTGGAGTCTTCTCCACTCCTTTACTTGTAGGGCTGGGAGGGCTAATAATAGGGATATCCGGGACTATATCCATGTCGATAGGGGCCTTCCTTTCCTCGAAGTCTGAGGAGGACATAAGGAGGAGCGCAGCAAAGAGGGGGCAGAAAGTCGAGGAAGGAGGGAGCTCAAAGGAGAGCGTAACCACCACTGCGGTCTCCTACATCTCCGGGGCGATCATACCGGTGTTGCCCTTCCTCCTGGGCTTTGGCGGCTTACTAGGGGTTCTGTTGGCCTACTTGTTCACGGGAATAGCCACCTTCGCAGTTGGCAGCATGATAGGGCTCTTGAGCGACGTTAGCCCAACGAGGAAAGGGGCTCAAATGACTGGGCTAGCAATTGGGGCAGCTCTGGTGACCCACCTCATAGGCCTCGCCTTCCACGGCATAAGTTAATGTATTTAACTTTGAGGGGAAAACTCCAGTAAATGGAGGAAATTAAGTTACCAAAGTCTCTGTTCGACAGGCTTGAAAAGCTGGTGGAGGGTAAGGGGATATCGGTAGAAGACCTCCTTGTGGACAAGCTATTGGAGTACTTTAACGACTGGGGACTCTACTCTCAAGTGTCTAGAGAGTACCTTGAGCTGGGGAGGGAACTGGAGGCAAAGGGCTTGCTAGTGGAGGCCGGGGAGGCCTATTGGAGGAGCCTGGCTTACCTGCTAAAGGGGATAGCCAGCAAGGTGGGCTTTAAGATAGAGAACTACCAGGACTACTTCTCCTTAGTTGAGTACTTGGCCTACAAGTTCAACGACGGGGAACTAGTAGTCCACTTCGTCAACAGCGAGAGGCTCCACGGGGAGTTCCACCCTAGGCCCCAGAGCGAGGACGCCTTCAAGGTAAGGAAGGAACACTTGGAGAAGCTATTGGCTAAGCTGAGCTCCCTAGAGGGGAGCCTTTGAGACTATCCCCTGGATAATCTCCTCCCCTATTATTGCCCTCTTCTTGTAGTCGAAGTATAGCCCAGCCTTGGTTGAGGGGCTTAGAGTTTCTCCCCTTAGCACCTCATCTTGGCCTGCCTTTCCTTCTACGACTCTGTACTCTAGGGTCTCCCCGTTCCTTGTTATCTCCACCTTGTTTGAGAGCAACCTAGTGTTCATCGCGATGATTGGCGGTATCAAGAACGTCTCAAGCGTGGGGATTAAGTTCACGATTACCTTCTCTGCCTCAACGACCCTGTCTACTGACTTCGACTCTATGAATATGCTCCTCTTTTTCTCAACGCTCACTATCTTACCGTCCTTGAACTCCACCGTGATGTTGTCCTCAGCCTGCCTCCTCACCGCCTCCTCTATGGAAGCGTAAGTGGGGTGGGGCATGAAGACGAACCTAAAGACTCCGTAGTTGACTATGGCCTTAGGTGGCACACCGTTGTTCTCTACAAAGGTTACTTCGCTCTTCTCGCTAACTGGGATGGCGTAATAGGGGAACTCCACTGCGTTGAGTTCCTTGCACCCCAGGACTTGGCACGCCTTCCTTACAAAGGTAGTCCTCTCGTAGTGGTACTCCCTAAATACCCCTTTTAGAGAAGGTTCAAGGGTCTTCACTAGAGAGGAGAGGAGTCTGTCCTCCAAGTAGAAGGTCACTATGGGGACGAGCCCTTGTTCCTGAGAGAACTTTCTCGCCTTTTCCACAACTGACGAAAGGGGCGTCCTTGATAGCTTTTCCAAGGAGACTGCCTGCATTCGTAAATACAAGAAATGGAGAGTTAATAAAACGCTCTTGGAAATAGGTTATGACTGAATTTCATTTACTTCAACATCAACAATTTCCTTAAGTCTCGAAGCCCTCAAGTAAAAATATGATAGGGGGTCTACGTCAACTACAGCAAACCCCTCCTCTTCCCCCAACTCCCCAATAGTCATAGTGTCCACTACGTTGCCCCTTTTGTACGGTAGTAGGGCGACGCTGTGGCCTGGGTAATTCGGCGCCTCTAGGGCGTTGGAGTTGACTACAGCTATCCTGTTCTCCAACGCCCTCACCTTAAGGTACTCCCTCCATAGTGGGAGCCCTTCTCTGTCTATCTTCGAGGGGACTAGGAGTACCTCAACCCCTTTCCTGAAGAGCGACCTCACCGTCTCAGGGAAGTCGACGTCATAGCATATTGCGATACCCAGCTTAACGCCGTTGTAATTAAAAACAGTTAAGCTAGTGCCCGGGAGAAGCCTTTCCTTTTCCGAGCCAAAAAGGTGTACCTTTTTTGCTATTCCCTTGATCTTCCCTTTGTCGTCTATAATCGGCGATATTACAGAGACCCCGTCCTCAAAAGCCCCCGGGACAACGTAGGCTGTGTACTTCAAGGCAAGGCGTTGGAAGTCCGCTAGGGGGACGTCGTCTAGAGTCTTCACCCACTTCTCCGGCAGGAGAGCCAGCTGGGCACCACTAGCCAGAGCCTGCTCCGTTAGGGACAGGGCGGACTTAACGCTACTGGGCTGTACTATGCCTATCCTCAAATCTCCTCTCTCTTGTCCCCTTTCTTCTCCTCTATTTTCTTCAATTTCCTTATTAGCCTTTCCTCGACCTTCTCGACAGCCCTCCTCACAGCCACTATTGGGTCCCAGTCGGTGTCGCTGGCAACGAAACTGCCAATCTTCGTCACTGCGTTTATCGTCACCTTGTACGCCGTCTTGCCTTGGCTAACCGCCTCCTCCTTGAAGGACACCCTGAAGTTTATTATATCCGTGAGCTTCTCGAGCTTCGCTAGG
>JBBINF010000036.1:0-554 GCA_037444045.1 Sulfolobales archaeon
TCAGCTGGTAGGCTACGTTTGCCTCGTTAGGCGAGAAGGCCAAGAAGTACAAGTACAAGGTGCCGTTGTAGTTGAAGTCCTTTATCACAACTGGGTAGTAATCGCCAGAGGGAGTCCCTATCTGGTAGTAGAGCCCTTCAGCGAGAGCCCTAGCCTCGTTTAGGACTACTTGCCTTGAGTACTCAGCAACGCCGTATACGGAGAAGAGCGAGAAGAGCACAATCCCAATTACCACCGTTGCTACTACCAATAGGAAAGAGGATACTACTTCCACTGTGCCCCACCCACTAAAACGTTTTCGATATCTCCTAATTTATTGAAAGGAGTCTCGTTTTTCTCCGCAAAAACGTCGAGAACGGTAAAACGGCTGAAGTCCCTAAGTACAATCATGAGGTTGTATCTAGAGTTTTCCCTAACCAAGCTCACTTCAAACAAGTCCTTTAACGCGTTTGTGTTTATCTCGTACCCGTCCTCCTTAGCCAGATCCCTCACTTTACGTATTCTTTCCTCAATTAGACCTCTGGAGTCCTCCACCCCTAGGTCTAGGACGACAG
>JBBINF010000036.1:569-11980 GCA_037444045.1 Sulfolobales archaeon
CCTTGTACTCCAGCATACCAAACCGCGCGGAAAATAAAATGCCGCTCCTAGCTGAAACTGTTGGTTACTCTTTTCGCTTATTTTAGACCTATAAGGTAGTTAACGCAAACTATTTTAACGCAATTTACGTTAATTGACTTTAATGACAAAAATAGTAGTTAAGGATCTAATAGCTAGACCCCCAATCATCATAGACGGCAATAACTCAATAGCGGACGCGTGTAAGTTAATGAAGAAGGAATCTGTGGGCTCACTGCTTGTCTTATTAGATGGGGTGGCTAAGGGAATAGTTACGGAGAGGGACGTAGTTTACGCCATAGCTGATGGAGTCCCCTTAACCGAGAAAGTGTCGAAAATCATGAGCTCTAACCTTGTGACAGTTGACTCGAGTACAGACGTGAGCGACGCCGCGCTCATAATGACTAGCAGGAAAATAAGGCACTTAGCCGTGGTCGAGGATGGAAAAATAATAGGCGTTATTTCCTTGAGGGACGTGGCGAGGGCTTTAGGTCTGGTGACGGCTGACCTCTCAGTGTGGTAGGTCACTTCATCACAATTAGGCTCCTTATTGCCTCCCCTTGTTCTAGTAACTTTACAGCCTCGTTTATCTCCTCTAACTTAAACCTCCCAGTTATTAGTTTACTGGGGTCGTACTTGCCCAACCTTACCATCTCCAAAAGCCTCGGCATGTCGACCCTAGGTCTGCCACCGTAGTTGCCTATTATCGTGACGCCGTTCCTAACTATTGAGGCTATCCTAACGGGGATCATGGCGTTTGCCGGTGGAAGGCCAACTAGGACTACCCTACCGCCAATTCTCACTAGATCTAATGCCATTTGGACTGTCTTCTCTGTCCCACCAGCCTCTATTACTACGTCAGCCCCTCCGTTTGTGATGTCCTTGACTGCCTTAACTGGGTCAACCTCCTCAGTGTTTACTACGTCGGTGGCGCCAAGTTCCATGGCCCTCTGTAGCTTCCATTTCTTTGTACCAAGTGCTATAACCCTCCCAGCCCCGGAGGCCTTGAGCATTTGGATTACCGATAGCCCAACTCCCCCAACTCCTATAACTGCTACCGTTTCCCCAGGCTCTATCCTGGCGGAGTTAACGGCCCCGTAGCCCGTGAGACCTGCACAGCCCAGTACTGCCACCTTCTCTAGGTCCATATCTTGGGGAACTACAGTCAAGGCGTTCTCTCCGACTATAGCATACTCCGCAAACCCTCCTCCCAAGAAAGTCCTCAGCTCTTGCCCATCTAGGGAAAGTCTAGTCGTTCCGTCGGGCATAGTTCCCTTTAGCCTCACTTGCGAGAACGTCTCGCACAAGTTTTCCCTGCCTGCCGCGCAGTTCCTGCACTTGCCGCAAGGGTGTATGAAAGCTGAGACCACCCTGTCTCCGGGCTTAACCCTAGTAACTCCCTCCCCGACCTCCTCCACTATTCCCGCAATTTCATGCCCTGCCACTACTGGAGGAGGTACGGGAGTCTTTCCCTCAAATACGTTCACGTCCGAGTGACAGAGACCGGTAGTGACTACCCTTATTTTAACTTCTCCTGCCTTTGGCTGAGATATCTTTACGTTGTCGACCACCTTTAGAGGCTCGTTGTATTTGAAAAGAACCGCAGCTTTCACATAACAAACTAGTGATGCCGAGTATAAATTATTTAATCATGTTTATTCTTTATTAAACAGACCCAAGATGAAGGTTCTGGTAGTAGGTTCCGGGACAATGGGGCACGGAATAGCAGAGGTGGCAGCGATTTCTGGGTTTGAGGTAAAGCTAGTGGACATCTCCTGGGATATCCTCAACAGGGCTAAGGAAAGGATGATGGACTCGTTAAAAAGGCTGTACGAGAAGGGGACTATAAGGGAGACCCCTGAGACTGTAATGTCTAGGGTAACGCTGTCCGTGTCCTACGATGTGGCTAGGGATATAGACCTTGCCATAGAGGCTGTACCGGAAAACATAGAACTAAAGAGAAAGGTCTTCCAAGAGTTAGATAGAATTTCACCTCCACACGCTATTTTAGCGACTAACACAAGTTCAATTCCAATATCAGACATAGCTGAAACAACTAACAGGAAGGACAAGGTAATAGGGATGCACTTCTTTAACCCTCCCCCCATAATGAAGCTGGTCGAGGTAATACCAAGCAAGTACACGTCTGAGGAGACCGCCAATAAGGTAGTAGAGATAGCAAAGCAGATGAACAAGATACCGGTTAGGCTGAGGGTTGAGGTACCGGGCTTCGTGTCTAACAGGATCTATCTGAGGCTGATGCAGGAGGCCTGCAGGGAAGTGGAGAGCGGAGAGGCCACGATACAGCAAGTGGACAGCGCAGCTAGGAACAAGCTCAAGCTTCCTATGGGGATATTTGAGCTCTCAGATTACGTCGGTCTCGACGTTGCCCTTGACTTGTGGAAGGTAATAGTGGAGAGGGGAGCGAGCGACGTAAAGTGCAACATGTTTAAGCAAAAGGTAGAGGCCAAGCAGTTGGGCGTAAAGACAGGGAAGGGGTTCTACGACTACCCTGGCGGTAAATACGTGAAGCCCTCCCTCCCTGCGGATTCCCCAGTCAGGGAGTCGAGGATTTTGTCTCTAGCCGTTAACGAGGCAGCGTGGTTAATACAGAATAGGATCGTGAACGCCGAAGAGATTGACACCGTAATGAAGTACGGCTTCAACTTCCCACAAGGCTTACTTGAGATGGCAGACAACGTAGGTGTAGACGTAATACTCAACGAGTTAAAGGACATCTACTCTAAGGGCTATGAGGCCTATAAGCCAAACGAGCTCTTGGTGGAAATGGTCAGCAAAGGGAAGCTCGGAAGGAAAACGGGAGAAGGCTTCTACAAGTATTCTTAAAGTTTTTAAGTAGTTTAAACACTAATAGATTCATGTCTTCAGTTTTAAGTTTCTACCAGTCGGCTCACGAGGAACTAAGGAGAGAGGGCTTCATATCCACGACAACACCAGACCCCTCAGAAAAGCTGTGGAACAAGAAAGTAATGACCATGAAGAGGGAAGAGCTGGAGAAGCTGAAGACGCAGAGGCTTAAGAGGATAGTGAAGTGGGCGTGGGAGAACACGGAGTTCTACAGGAGGTTCTGGAAGTCTAAGGGGTTTGACCCAGAAGTAATAAAGGACTGGAGGGACGTAGTGAAAATACCCATTCTAAGGAAGGACGAACTGAGGAACGACCTGTCCTCCAACCCACCGTTTGGTACTATAATGGTTCCTGAGCTAGCTAGGAGGATAAGGTTCGTAGGTGCCACCTCTGGTTCCACGGGGTTGCCCACATTTCAAGGGTGGGGGGCACTGGAGTTGGACTACTTTGAGGAAGCACAAGCTAGGTACTTGTGGACGTTTGCCGGGGTTAAGCCAACGACGGTTTACGCCAACTACTTAAACATGAGCGGTTTCTACAGCTGGGGTCCTCCGGTAGTGGAGGCAGCAATGTGGAGGTGTGGGGCTACAGCTATTGCAGGAGGAGGGGAGACGTACTTTAGCTGGAAGAGCAGGCACAACTTGATCTTTAGGCTGTGGAAAGTCGACGTGTTGGCAACCACTCCTTGGTTACATAGGCTAATAGGAGAGGAGGCAAAAAAGGAGGGCTGGGAGACGCCATTTAAGGTTCTCCTCCTGCATGGAGGGGCTGCGGCTAGGAACACAAAAGAAAAGTTATTCAAGGTTCATCCCAACGCAAAACTGGCAATTAGCGTCTGGGGTACTACAGATGGCCACATGGCCGTGGAAGTCCCTGGGCTCGAAGGCCAGCTCGTAGTCTGGGAAGACATGGAGATCTTTGACATTGTAGACCCCAAGACGGACGAACCAGCGAGCGAGGGAGAGAGGGGAGAGCTAATAGCTACGTTACTCAACCACTTTACTATGCCCCTAATTAGGTATAGCCTTGGCGATTACGTTAAGAACGAGTTCGTTACGGATCCTGATCCGCAGTTCGGAATAACCCACATGAGGTTCACTGAACCTATACCTGGCAGGGTAGAGTGGATGTTCAAAGTGAAAGGAAACTTACTACTCCCAATTTACGTTGAGGACGCGGTTAACGAAATACCTGAGACAACGGGTATGTTCAACATATTCGTTTACGCTAACGAGATGGACAAGCTAAAGATAAGGATAGAGACTTACAGAACGAACGTGGACAAGGAGTACGACGCAAAAGCTAGGGAGATACTGGCAAGTAGGATAGGCCTTCAGCCAGACGACGTTGAGATTGAGTGGGTAGAGCCTGGGAAGACAATATGGACAGGCTACAAGCTACAAGTATTCGTTGACCAGAGGAAAAAGAAATAAAACCCCTTTTCTTCTTTTTATGTATACTGTATTATCTTGTTTACTGCCCTATAAACTTCTGCCACGCTCCACGCTTGCGATATACACCCGCCAGGTCGGTACGGTGGTATGTCCTCAAATAGCTCTTGAATGTGTCCATTGTTCCTCTCTGCCATGTCAAGCAATTGCCTAAACTTGTTCAACAATCCCTTTAGCTCTACAACGTTGTCTTCGAACCTAAGCTTCGCGTCAACGTAAGCCCCTATTAGCCACGGCCAAATGGGGCCGTTGTGGTATGCCTTGTCCCTACTCGCCCTGTCACCCCTATAGTAAGGCGTGTAGGAAGGATCGTGCCTAGACAAGGTGCTGAGCCCATAGGGCCTAAGCAGTTCTTCCTCTACGACCTTTAGGACGTCCTTGGCGATAATTGGGTTGTCAATGACTGGAAAGGGCAAGGATACCGCGAAAATCTGGTTTGGTCTTACCTTATCGTCCGGCTTCATGTCGTGGCTAATATAGTCGTAAAGGCCGTAATTTCCAACAAAATGCTCTAGAAAGCTCGACTTAACCTTCATTGCCTTCTCCTCGAACTCTTCTCCCTTATACCCGAATTCGTTTGCCATGTTAGCAACAGCCTTTAAAGCGTTATACCAAAGGGCGTTAACCTCTACCGCAGCCCCTTCCCTAGGCGTAACCACCGTTCCGTCAAATTGTGCGTCCATCCACGTCCTAGGAGCTCCGTAGTGGAATAGGAGCCCGTTCCTGTTTACTACAATCCCGTTACCTTTCCAGTACCAGTCCACTATGTCGAGCAGCTTTGGGAACGCTTTCTTAACCAGATCTTTATCCTTAGTGTACTGGTAATACTTATAAACAGAGTTGATAGCCCAGAGGGACACGTCTACTCCCTTGTACTGCGGTTCACCGTTGTGGAGGAAATTGTTTGGCAGCAAGCCTTTCTCTTCGTAAGTTAGGTACCTTAGGATGATTTCCTTTGCTATGTCGTATCCGCCGTTTAACAAGAGTAATCCTTCTAGTGACACAAACGTGTCCCTTCCCCATTCGTCGAACCAGTGGTATCCAGCAATAATGGCCCACTCTTTTCCCTTTACCACGAAGCCCTTACCGCTTGATGCCAGTAGCTTAAGAACGTCTTTCCTCAAGTAGACCTTACCACACCTCTTTAGGGAGCTCACGTAAACGTCTATAGTCACTTCGTTACCTTCGGAGGTAATGCAAAAGGGGTTGTAAAGGTCTTCCAAGTAATTGCTACCCCTCTCGTAGTCAAGCTTGTAGAAGAAGTTGTAGTACCAGTATTCGGTCCTCTCTACCTTGAAATTCCCCGATACTTGGAAGTTGAGGATAGGCTTTTCGTCAAGAAATACCGCTATCCTGTTCCCAGAGTTTGAGTAGGAAAAGAACCCCTGTCTACTCTTCAACGCCAAGTGATGGCTTCTGAAGGTTATCAAAGGACAAATCCTGAACCCTCCAGACTTAGATGAGTATTCAACAGTTATAGAGTCGGAACCCCTGTTTACTACGAGAGTTTTCCTCACCTCATTACCGTCAAAGTCGTACACCCACGTGACGAAGTTCTCCCCAAAAGTAGTCCTCGCTATGTACTTGTAGCCTTCAGGGTAGTACACGTCAAAGTTGTACCTATTTGTGCTCATTGGGTACTCCTTTCCGTCGAGGAGGAAGAAGTCCTCGAACTTGGAAAGAAATAGGTACCTCTTGTGTGGGGGGTTAAGAGGGACGATTAAGTAGCCGTGATACGTCCTGGCGTTAATACCACAGACAGTGGAAGAGGCGTAACCCCCAATGCCATTAGGGATAATCCACTCCCTCTCCTCACACTCCTCTGGGCTTATCATCCTTTACCTTTTATTTCCCAAGTACTTATTTAAGCTGATTATATACTCAGCGTGGGACCACACAAGTGGTATTACAGACGTGGGCTGGAAAGTCACAGGGTGGACTTGTTCCGGCAGCAGGCCAGAGGGGGTTGCCCTAGCCTTTGCCCAGTCTATAAGCTTCTTCGCGTTCTCTAAGTCACCCATATCTGAGTAGTACTCTGAGAGCCAAAGAGTGGTTATTATCCACGGGTTTGGTTGGGCGTCCCGCCTCTGGTATTGGTCGTTCTCGTACCTTATGATCCCACCATTAACGTTTAAGGTGTCGTGTATTGCCTTCATTGTGTTCACAACTACTGGGTCTCTAGGGCTAAACATGCCAAAGAAATAAGGGGCATACATGCTTGCGTCTATTGTGGTGTCCAGGTTGCCGTTTTCGTCTATCCTCCTAATGAACTTGTTGTTCTTGACCATCTTCTTCTTGGTCTGTTCTACCATTACCTTAGCTACGTCTATAGCGTCGTCGCTCAACGACTGGTCTCCCATGTCCCTAGCCAATAGAGACCCCTTTACTAGTCCGCCATAGACAGTAGCCACAGTGTATATGTGGACGCCGAACCTCTCTTCCCAGAGGTCAAAGGAGGGCTTAGGTAAACCGTCCTCAATGAACTTTATGATAAAATGTAAGGCAGGTTTCACGAATTCTTTGTATATCTCCACTAGTTCGTCGAGGTCCTTATACCTCTCGTAGTGGCTTCCTATTGCCCATACCTCAAGGGCCGTCTCGTCTTCTTGTATAGGGTAAATCCTCTTACCGTTATAAAGCCAAGGATGCCAAGAGCTAGCTAGGGTCTTGTTCGGGTTGTACTTATGGTAGAGGAACCCCTCTTCGTTTGCCAGATCCTTTATGAAGTTGAAGTGCCTAACAGCTAGTTCCCCGTATCCCGATATGTCAAGGGCGTAAGCTGCGTAAGCGCAGTCCCTCGGCCAGCAGTACTGGTAAGAGTCGCCGTACAAGTTTACGAAAGAGTAGTCCGAGGAGGCTATAAAAGAGCCGTTGATGTCCATGTGGTTTTTAATAACGATAAGGCTTACGTTATATAGCCTAAAAAGGTCTTCCTCCCCCTTGTTGCCCTTGTTGAGCCAACTTTTCCAGAACATGTAAGTGGAAGCGAACTTTGACTCGATGTGGGCTGGCGTTATTTTGATGATGGCGTTTCTTATTCCCTCTAGGGTTCTGTCAGCTACGATTACATAGTAGAGTTTCGTAAAAGACCCTGGATCAACATCCCCCTCAATTCCAATAGCCGACTGGACGTTTCCGTGGGCTATTGGATTCCTGCCCAGTTTTCCGTCCTTCATGTCCTCTAAGAGGTCGTCCTTTGAGGTCGAGAAGTCCGGCTCTGCACTCCACGTGGAGAACAACTTCACCGCAATGTACCTCTTGGACTTGTAGTGGACTATAGAAAGCGTAAAGGGGTCGTAAAACGCGGTATCACCGAAGGGGTTGGAGTATATGTTGAAGTCGTGGTAATAAAACAACTTAAACTTCACCTTGGTCTTGCTGTTATTCAAAATCTTCACGATGGAGAAGTATATCGGCTCAGAGGGGTCTACAAAATGGTAGCTATTTAACGAGAGCCCCAAGGGGTCTACCTTACTGTCGACCTCCACTACGTTTACGTCATCCATGTATTCTACGCTAGTTTTCCACTGCTCGTCAACTATCAGCTGATCGTTTCCCCACAAAGCTATTCTAACGGGGTTCCCAGAAGTCTGGTTTTCCATTCCAATGTAGGGGTAGTAAAGGTCCACTATCCTGCCTATTTCGTCCAAGTTCACTAGCAACCTTCCGTTGCCGAGGGTCGCAAACCTCATACCAATATTACTTGTGCCAGACCTTTTATGTTAAAATAGTATCGTGGATTTTGCTGCCGGCGTTTATTGTCCTATGTGGGTAAATCCTTGACCCAATTATCTCGCTCCCCTCCCCTATGGAGACGTCGTCTCCGATTACGCTGTTTATTATCTTGGAGCCGCTCTTTATTTCTGCGTGTCTGCCTATTATCGAGTTCTCTATGACCACGTCTTTGCCTATGTAAACCCTGTCCATTATCGAACTCCTCACGATCTTCACGTTGTTTTCCACTATGGAGAAGTTATCTATAGTAGAGTTACGTATAAATATACCATTTCCTATCTGACAGTGGCGGCCTATCAGTGCGTTTTCCTGGATTTCGAGTCTGCCCTTCTTATACTTGCTTATGATTATGTTCCTCCTCCTTATCGAGTCCGGACTTGACCCCTGTACAAATATCCTTCTATCTGGGTCTATCCTCTTCCCTCCTATTTCGTCGTCTGGAAGAGTGGCGAGTAGGGTCTCCATCGCGTCCAAGTACCTGTCTGGAGTACCTACGTCGAACCAGACCCCCTCCATCTCGAAGCCGTATACCGGGTACCCCTTCTCGATCAAGTATGGAATTATGTCTTTCCCAAAGTCCATCTTCCCTAGCTTGAGCATTTCCCTCATGTCGTCATTTTGGAACACCTCGCGGATCTTGGGGGATAGGACGTAAATCCCTGTGTTTATTAAGTTGGAGGGCGCCTCCTCTCTTTTCGGTTTTTCCACGAACCTCCTTATCCTCATGTCTCCCGATATGTCAGCAACTCCAAAGTCCTCCACGTTGTCCCACTTTTTCAGAACTATTGTCATCATAGCCCCCTTGTCGAGGTGGAAGTCTATTAGCTTCTTGAGGTCTATCCTAAAGATGTTGTCTCCCTGTATTACTACAGTTATGTCCTCCACCCTGTAATACTCCATGTTTATCCTTACGGAGTCGGCATTTCCTACGCTGTCAACCCTAGGCTGGTACTTGAAGTGTACCCTTGGCTTTATCTTATACCTTGCAGAGAACCCAATGCCCTCCTTGAACGTGTCGAACAACGACCTGTAGTTTATGTAACCTCTAACCCCAAATATGAACTCCTTTACTCCCTGTTTCGCCAGCTCAAGTAATGAGAACTCTATTAGCGGTCTATTTAGAAGTCTTACAGTAGCTTTAGAGGTCTCTATAGTAAGTGGCCTTAATCTCGTGGCTTCTCCTCCTATGGGTACTATCACTTTGAGGTCTTCAGGGCTCCAATCCATGTAATTTTATTTATAATCAATCATATAAGAGTTTATGACGCAGAGAATTGCGCTAGGATTTGAAGTACATCAGCCCTTCAGGGTCAGGAAGGACGCTTTCTGGAACCCAAGGTTCACTGGGGATTCCATAGAAAAGTACTTCGACGGAAAGCTGAACAGGGAGATCTTCGAAAGGGTAAAGAAGAAGTGCTACATACCTGCCACTAACATAATCCTAGAGGAGATAGAGAACGGGGAAAACGAAGGGAGAGAGGTAAAGTTCTTCTTTTCAGTTTCAGGGACGTTTATTGAGCAAGCGGAAAAGTGGGGTAAGGAGGTAATAGAGCTTCTGCAGTTACTCGCGTCAACAAAAAAGGTGGAGTTCCTCGCACAAACTTACTACCATTCAGTAACTTCGCTGTGGGAGGACAAGTACGAGTGGAGGGAGCAAGTGAAGGAACACGTGTCGTTAATAAGGGACTACTTCAAACAGGAGCCAGTTGTTTTCGAGAACACCGAGCTCATATCTAGGAAGGACATAGTCCAAGAGGCGGAAAGGATGGGGTTTAAGGGGTACGTGCTAGAGGGAAAGGAGTCGACGCTAAACGGGAAGAGCCCCAACTACGTGTACAGACTTAAGGGCGGAAACATTTCTCTCCTCTTCAGAAATTACCGGCTAAGCGACGACATCGCGTTTAGGTTTTCCAGCAGGAGTTGGGATCAATATCCACTAACAGCGGAAAAGTTCGCTCAGTGGGTGAGGGATTCGCCAGGGGAAGTTGTGACGGTCTTTGTGGACTACGAGACTTTTGGCGAGCACCACTGGCCAGAGAGCGGTATCTTAGACTTCTTGAGGTGGCTACCAAGGGAGCTAAATAGGAAAGGGGTGAGAATGGTGACGCCGAGGGATGTCCTAAACGAGGTGTACGACGAGATAGACATAACCTCTACATCCTCGTGGGCAGACATAAACAAGGACGAGACCTCTTGGTTGGGCAACTTGATGCAGTGGGCATATAATGAAGCGGTAAGGAGGGCGGAGATGCCCTCTAGGGAGCTAGGTGGTAACTATCTAAAGGCATGGAGGTACTTCACCACCAGCGACAACTACTATTACTTGTTCACAGGAGGTGGAGGGCCCGGGGAGGTCCACTCCTACTTCAGTTCCTATTCCTCTCCGGTTGACGCCTTCCTCAACGAGTTTTACGCAATAAATTCGTTCCTTTTTGACGAGTTAAGGGAGCTAAAGATAAACAACGAGCCGTTCTTCTTCGTAAAGGACGGCAAGAGGGTTGACGTAGCGTGGAACTTGAAGGAGTTCTATGAAATAATTAAAAGGGACGAGAGCCTAAAGGACAGTGAAAAATACTTGAAAGAGTGGCTTGGTCATGAAAAGGATTGAGTCTCTTTGGATGCCGGAAAAGGTGGACAAGGTATGGATGTTTTCCTTTGAGCTGCAGGGAATAGCGTCAATGGGGGGCCTCGGCAACGCGGTCTTTAACTTGAGTAAGGCTTTGGCGCAAAAGGGCATAGAGGTCACTGTCATAATGCCAAGCCATGGGAGGCACTTGAACGAGTACTATAGGCAAAAGCTGAAACTTCACCCTCTCTCGTTGGTCGCACATGGGGTGAGGAGGGGTCTGGACGGGGGTAATTACTGGTATAACCTAGGTTTTGAAAAGGGCGAGATAGAAGGCATAAAGCTGTTAATGGTAAAGGGGCTGGACTACGAGACCGGCAAGGTAATGGACAGCTGGGGGGTTTACGACTACGCAATGGAGAAGTCAGCCCTCATGACTAGGGCTATTGAGGTCTATATCTCAAACCTCAGCTTTGAGGAGATACCCTCGCTTATACACGTAAACGACTGGCACTCAGTTCTGCCTGGAGTTAAGGCAAAGCATAGCTTCGAAGAGAGGAGGGTAATAGTACCGCTGATGTACACGATCCACCTCCTCAACAAGGTGGGGGCACCGTGGCATTACGCGTCAGAGGACTGGGCAGGGCTGGAGAACTTTTCCCATTACGTCTGGATGGTCTCGAGGCATGTGTTGTACAAGACTAAGGATCTGTGGGATAAGTGCGAAGGGAAAGTGGAGAGGTTTGGTTGCTACGAAGCCGATATAATCTCAA
>JBBINF010000037.1:0-11728 GCA_037444045.1 Sulfolobales archaeon
CTCCAGTTTTTTCCTTATTTCCTCAACGCTCCTAGAGTAAGTGCTCAAGCTTATAGTAACAAAGTCGTCCAGCGGTACCTTAGCTACGCTGCTGGCTAAAAGAGCCGCCGTAATGCCCGGGATTACCTCCACGTTGAGGTTGTACATCCTTGAGCCCATACCGTAAACCATTGGGTCTCCTGAGCTCAAGACCACCACCTTTCTGTCTTGAAACTCCAAAGACGACAAAACCCTCTTTTCAATTTCCTGGACTTCAGATTCGATCACTAGTGCGGCAGGGTTTAAGTATTCCCTAACCATCTCCACATACCTTTTGTACCCTATGACCACCTCTGCCTCTCTCAGCGCGTCAACTGCAGCCAACGTTAAAGTTTTACCCCCCGCTCCTATCCCCACTACCTTTATCATAAGTTGAGCTCCGAGCCCTCCGTTATTTGCTTTACTCCCAGACAAGTGACTACGCCGTAAGCCCTCTTAGTCCTCTTTAGGACTAGGTCTCCACCGATTGCCCCTATAGAGGGCTCGCACACTCCCTCTACCCCTAAGAACTTTCTGGCTACCTCTGAAGGCGTTGACTGCGGCTTCCCCTTTAATTCCTCCAGGGGAACGTAAATCACGGAAGAGCTAAAGGCCTTGGCTACCTCCTTTACCTTAGGATCGTCCTTCTTGACGTCTGGAACCACAATGAAGTCGAGCCTCGTCTCCGAGATAAAGATGGACTTCAGAGTCGCCTTTATGGAGTAATAGAGCGCTTCCTTAGGCACGTTGGACGAGTAGCCTAACCCGACTATGACCGAATAAGGCTGCATGTTGAGCTTGTCTGGACTCCCACACTCGTATCCTACCGTTATGTCGGCCTCCTTGCAGTCCTCAACAAACTCGTAACCTTCAAGTTTCTGCAACTTTATTTGCGAGTAAACGTTTAACGTCCTCTCCTTGACTAACTTCTTCTCGACCTCTAGTATTTTCCTTGGGTTCAGTATCCTCAGAGCGTTAATCCATGCAAACTCCTCAACGCTGTAAAGACCCAACTGGGCCGTCCTGGAAGTGAGGACTAACTGAGACCCAAGCAGGTCAGCTATTAGGTTCCCCAAGAAGGAACCACCCCAGTGTTCCTTGATCACCGGAATAACGTAACTGCCGTCGTCTGTAACTGAGATCACAACCGGATCCCTAAGCTTCCCCTTCAGCATGTCCTTGATTTTCCTCACAGTTATGCCTATGGGGTAAAAGAACACTAAGGCGTCGGGCTTTTCGTTAACTATGAAGTATCCTAACTCTTCAAGGCTACTCGAAAGTTCTTCTGCGAGTTTATTCTCCCTGTTCGCTATTATCTTAATCTTAGAAACATACAACTCAATTAAATATCGTCGCATAGGAATTATATTCTTTCTTTTATATTGGGATACCTACAATAAGGCTCAAGACGTAGCCTGTGGTTATGTAGGGCAGGACTGGGAGTCCATAGGCAACCCATATTGTCGTGTCCTCAGTTATAACGCCTTTCTTCACTAACTCAGCATACTTCTCTCTCCACACTCTGTCGTCCTCATCGACGTAAAACGAGAGCCTTAAACTCTCTTTTCCGTTATCGTCAATCAAGGTAAGGGGGAATAGGAACTTGGAGTTCAGAAACTCCCTCACTTTTACTTTCCTGCCTGACATGGCTAAAACCAACCTCGTGGAGAGTGGCAACCCCGCGGTCTGCTTGTAGTTCCTGAAGAAGTTTACAAGGACTGAAATGGTTATTACCACAGACGCGTAGAGGATTACAGTTATTGGCTCCAGACCTGCCTCAGATAGCTCCGGAAAGAAGATTGGCCTAACGCTAGAGTTCGCTAGGCTTAGAATAATCATAGCGAAAACGTCTGCTCCCCCCATTAACGAGTACTTATAGAAAAAGAACAGTATTGCAACCGTCACCCCGAAGGAATATGCGAAGAGAAATAGGTCTAGGCTCTTGTAGTCGAAGAGAAAGAAGAGTGCAAGTGGGGAAAAGTAAAGCCAGACTTTCGTATCTATTTCCCTTGATTTAAGGTCCAATATCGAGACGTAGACTAACATAATTAGAGAAAAAACTATCTGAAGGGTATACACCAAATTCACGGCAGGAAACCCTCTTCATTCCGCCCACTACGGGGCTGTCTGGGGCTAGATACCCCACTTAGCCTATGGTCTTAATCGTATTTAAGCATTGCAGTAAGCTTTAATATATGGATAGACTAACCAAATATTTTTATATCTAGCCCGTATCTCTATTCTCTGATGAGGCTTTCCGTTTTAATAGGCTGGAACGGCTCTGTAGTTAAGACGTTCATTGAGGCCTCTAGGGAGCTTGCTGTTGAGCTCGACATAAAGTACCCGAGGCTCGACCCAATAGACGACGAGTTCGTGGAAAACATGAAGAGCTCGGACGCCATCTTTATACACCACTTTTCCAGCGAGAGCTTGTACAGCGAGATCATAGACAAGATCAGTGGGATCTTGGAGAGCAAGGACGTAGTGGCGGTAATTGACCCTGCACTCTCTAAGTTCAACAAGCTCCCTCAAGATGCCACTAAGAAAATAATGGAGTACTACAATTATGGCGGGAAAGAGAACATAAAGAACTTGATACTCTATTTGTTGTCGTTCAAGTACAAGGGCTTAAAGTACGAGGAGCCAAAGCCCTTGCCCTTTAGCGGCATATACTCCAAAGAGGGGGTCTACCAAGACGTAAGGGAGTACTTAAAGAGGTACGACACCGGAAGGAGGGTCGGCATCCTCTTCTATAGGTCTGAGTGGGTGGACGGGGACTTAGAGATCGTTGACAAGTTGGTGGAGGAGCTGAAAAAGGAGGGACTGACCCCAATACCGGTATTCGTACAAGGGTTTGGGGACAAAAGTAGGGGGATTGAGAGCAACGAAGAGGCCATAAAGAGGTTCTTTGCCCCAGAAAACAAGCCAATTGTCGACGCAGTTATTAACCTTCTCTCGTTCAGCCTGATCAAGGACAAGGAGAGCTCCGTCCTTTACGACCTCAACGTCCCTGTGTTTCAAGGGCTCATAAATTACTTTAGATCGGAGAGGGAGTGGCTGGAGTCAAAGGGACTAGACGTAATCTCGACCATAATGAGCGTCTCCCTTCCAGAGATCGATGGAACGACGCAGCCAATCTTAGTGGGGGCTGTGGAGGTAAGGCAGGAAGGCAACTTTAGGTACAGAGTCCTGAGAGGCATAGACTACCAGATAAGGTACTTAGTGGAAAGAGTGAAGAGGTGGATTGAACTAAGGTATAAGGAGAACAAGGAAAAGAGAGTAGCTATAATCCTGCACTCCGCCTCTGCTTTCAAGGACTTAGAAGCAAACATAGGAACAGCAACGGGACTTGACACCCTCCAGACAGTGGCCAACATTATGCGCGACCTGAAGAGGCTTGGCTACGACGTGGAACCCCCTAAGGACGGGGAGGAGCTGGTGAGGCTAATAATATCGAGGAAGGCGATACCCGAGACGAGGTACACAAGCCTTGAAGAGATAGTGGAGAAGAAGGGCTTCGCCGGCTTCCTGAGCTATGAGGATTACATGGCTTTTTTCAACTCCCTGCCAAAGGAAGCGAGGGAGGCCGTTGTAAGTCAATGGGGTACTATTAAGAAGGGCGAAAGGAACTACATGTTCGACGGAGAGAAATTCGTCATTCCCGGGATCAAGTTCGGAAAGACCCTAGTAGCGGTACAGCCAAAGAGGTTGACTTGGCAGGACGACGAAAACGCCATAAGGCTCATCCACAACTCTGAACTGCCAGTCCACCACTTCTGGTTGGCGTTCTACAAGTGGATAAACGACAACTACGACGTTATAATACACGTTGGAACCCACGGCACATTGGAGTTTACGCCGGGGAAGGGAGTAGGGCTCTCGCCCTCGTGTTTCCCTCAGATATCCATAGGGACCGTACCACACCTCTACATTTACGCAGTTAACGTCCCAGGAGAGGGGATAACAGCTAAGAGGAGGAGTTACGCAGTATTAATAGACCACCTCTCCCCGCCCACCATAGACGAGGTTCCGGACGAAATAAGGAAGCTCGAGGACTTAATTGAGGAGTACGAGGAGTCGGAGAAGGCCCAGAACGAGGCTAGGCAAAAGCTGGTCCTACAACAGATAATGGAGACCAGCGAAAACATAGGCCTAAAGGTTGACTTTTCAGACCCTGATAAAGCCACCCACGAGATAGAGCACAGGCTAAACGTATTTAAGGACACGAGCGTGACCAAGGGACTTCACGTATTGGGTGAGCTGCCAGACGAGGAAGACCTAGCTGAGTACGTGCTAGCGTTGACCAAGTTCGAGGAGGACTCAATGGCTAAGACCTACGGTAAGGAAAAGGCGAAAGCGCTAATACTTGAGGCCTTAAACGGAAACTTCAAGCTACCTGAAAAGGAGAGGCTAATCCTTGCTAAGATAATCGAGTCAGTCCACTTAGAGAGGATCAACTTAATAAACGCACTAGAAGGGGGTTACGTGGAGCCAGGGCCCTCTGGATCCATAAACAGGGGGAGATACGATATCCTCCCCACGGGCAGGAACTTCTACGCAGTTGACCCATCCAAGATTCCCACGTTCTCAGCCTGGCAAATAGGCACCATAATGGCGGAAAAGCTCATCCAGGAGTACTATAAGAAGTACAAGAGGTACCCTAGGGCAATAGGCTTTGTGCTATGGTCTACTGACGTATTTAGGTCCGACGGTGAGCTAGTGGCCCAAATCCTCCACACGCTAGGAGTAAAACCCAAGTGGCACAAGGTCAGCAAGAAGGTTGTAGGCGTCGAGCCAATTCCACTGGAGGAGCTCAACAGGCCTAGGATAGACGTTATGGTGACGGTGAGCGGGATAGTTAGGGACAACTTGATGGGGATAGTGGAGCTAATAGACGAGGCGATTGAGCTAGTGAAGAGACTACCGGAGGACGAGTCGCAAAACTACGTAAAGGGAGAGTATAATAGGGTGTTCTCTGCAAAGCCGGGAGCCTACGGTTCAGGTACGGACAAGGCGGTCGAGTCCTCCGCTTGGAAGAAGGAGGAGGATCTGGCAGACGTGTACTTGAACTGGATGAGCTACGCCTACGGCAAGGGAAAGAGGGGGATAAGGGCAGTAGAGGACTTCGTAAATGCAAGCAAAAAAGTAGACATAATTGTCCACAAGAGGGAAATAGACGAAATAGACATCCTTGACGATAGCTGCAACTACAGCTACGTGGGAGGTTTCTTCCTTGCGTGCAAGAAGCTGGGGAAGAACCCAGAGCTCATGTTTGAGGATACGTTCAATCCTAGGAACCCCAGGATAAGGATAATGAAGGAAGAGATCGAGAGGGTCAGTCTCATGAAGCTGCTAAACGACGCTTGGATAGAGTCGCAAAAGAAGTTAGGTTATAGGGGCGCTACAGAGATACTTAAAAAGGTAGAGCACTTGTACGGCTGGGGAGCCACTACAAGGATGGTAAGCGACGAGATATTTGAAAAGGTAGCGGAAAAGTTTGTGCTCAACAAGGACATGAGGGACTGGTTCCTAAAGGAAAACCCCTGGGCCCTTGAGGAGATAACCAGAAGGTTAATAGAGGCTGAGAAGAGAGGAATATGGAAGGCAGAGAATAAGACTAAGGAAGCCCTTGAGGAGTTATACGCACAAATTGAGGGTGAGTCTGAGGAATGGTAGAAAGGAACGTCCTCCCCTTCTCCGCAATCGTGGGCCAAGATAGGTTGAAAAAAGCGCTCATGATAGTTGCCGTTAACCCCTCAGTTGGAGGCCTATTAATAACTGGACCTAAGGGAGTGGCTAAGTCTACTGCAGTAAGAGCGTTAGCGAACCTGCTCCCAGAGATAGAGGTAGTAGCTGACTGCCCCTTCAGCTGCGACCCTCACTCCCCGGAGTCTATGTGCGACAGCTGTAGGGCCAGAGCTGAGAGAGGCGAAAAACTCCCTGTCATAAAGAGGAAAATGAGGATAGTGGACCTCCCAGTTAGCGCAACACTCGACAGGGTAGTGGGAAGCCTGGACATAAAGAGGGCCATAGAGGAGGGGATAAGGGCACTCTCCCCTGGTCTCCTAGCTGAGGCAAATAGGGGAATCCTTTACATAGACGAGGTAAACCTCCTCCCAGACGAAATAGTAAACGCCATTCTCGACGCTGCCGCCTCAAAGGTGAACGTGGTCGAAAGGGAAGGAGTGTCAATATCTCACCCAGCAAACTTCATACTAATAGGCACAATGAACCCCGAAGAAGGGGAACTAAGGCCCCAGCTCTTGGATAGGTTCGGCATATCGGTAGTAGCTGAGAGCCCAAGGTCTGAACAAGAGCTGATTCAAATAACCAAGTTAGTTGAGGAATTTGAGGAAAACCCTAAGAAAATCAAGGAAAGGTTCGAACCAAAGGAAAGGGAACTGAGGGAGAAGATAATTAAGGCAAGGGAGCTCCTCAGTAAAGTCGAGATCTCAGACGAGTTGATGGGGCTAATAGCAAAGGTCGTCATAAAGTACTCACTGAGCAACAGAGCAATGATAGCCGCAGTAAAGGTCGCTAAAACAATTGCGGCCCTAGAAGGTAGGACTACTGTTAACGAAAATGACGTAAAGGAGGCACTTGAATACGTTCTACCTCACAGACTGAACGCTCAGCAGGCGCCAGAGGAGCCAACTGACATTGAGAAGGTAAGAAAGGACATTGAGGAAATCTTTGGAGGGCGCGAAGGGGGAGATAAGGGAAAGGAAAAGGAGCAAGAGGAAGACAAGGAAATAAACGTAGATCTGAAGATAGAGGAGGCAAAGTCTAATAGGAGCGGGAGAGGAGGAGTTTCGAGATCTACAGGGTACATTTCGAGCTTCCTTGGTAAGGTGATCGACTTTTACTCTACCTTTGTCAACATGGCGTTAAGCGGAAGGAGGAAAATAAGTAAGGAAGACGTAGCCCTCAAGGAGTTGAGGGGGAAGGGGTCTGTGCCCATACTTATTCTCTTAGACACGAGCAAATCCATGAACTTGGGAAGGCGAGTCTTGCTAGCCAAGAGGCTCTCTAGGTCTCTTTTAGAAAACGCGTACAAGCTTAGGAGCAAGGTTGGGCTCATCACTTTTTCGGGCTACAGTGCAAATTACGTAGTTCAGTTCTCCAAGAACTTTTCCACTATAGAAAGAACGCTCAGCTCAGTTAAACCCCAAGGTAGGACGCCCCTTCCTCACGCCCTCTATCTGGCGAACAGGGTCTTAAAGAGGGAGAGCCTTTATTCTACCCCAATAACCTTTATCATAACTGACGGCAAGGCCAACGTGAGCCTAAAGGGGAATATAAGAGAGGAGCTTGAGGAGTTGAGCTACCAGCTCGGGAGGATATCGAAGGTTGTGGTAGTAGACGCAAATACTACGCAGTTCACGCCCAGTTATAACCAGTTAATAGCGAGGAGATCCAACGCGCTCTTGATAGGCCTAAACCAGCTCGGGAAATTTGTCAGCGACAGAACCAAGTTAGTCAACCTATTGGTGAAGATTTAACCATTTCTGATAAAATGATAGAAATAAAGTCAAAAGTACCACTTGGACATTACAGATAACATAAGATTTATTATAGTTTAAACGATTTCTCTCTTGATACGTTATGTCCGAATTACCCAAGGAAGTAGAAGAGTATAGGGCTAAGGTAAGGGATTACGCCCAGAAAGTTGTGAGGGATTACGCAAAGCAGATGGACGAGACAAACGATGGCGGAGACAAGATAGTAAAGGACTTCGGAGAAATGGGCCTTCTAGGGATGAAAGTCCCAACGAAATACGGGGGCCTAGGACTTGGGGAGATAGCCTTTGCGGTGGCCACGGAGGAACTAGGGGCGGAGAGTGGAGGCGCTTCACACAGTCTCCACACTCAACTAAACGCTATTCAGCTCTTAATGTCAGTAGGAGGGGACGCCGCAGCTGAGTGGATAGAGAAAGG
The DNA here is from genome assembly GCA_037444045.1 of Sulfolobales archaeon. GTDB lineage: Archaea > Thermoproteota > Thermoprotei_A > Sulfolobales > Sulfolobaceae > Aramenus. Next base: position 7,956 of record JBBINF010000037.1, read on the forward strand.
AGTAAAAGGCAAGGAAATCTACGCGGTGGCCCTCACGGAACCAGCAGCCGGTTCAGACTTAGGTGCACTCCAGACTACTGCTAAACCAGAAGGTAATGAGCTCGTGCTAAATGGAGAGAAGATATTCACAAGCGCGGCTTCTTTCTCGACGAAGATGGTTGTCCTTGCAAGGACTAGCGGAAACCCAGGGGACAGACAAGGGATCTCTTTGCTCTTGGTGGACTCCAAGACTCCAGGGATAGAGATCAAAAAGCTTGACCTCATGGGGATTAGGGGCGCTGGAGTATCTTACGTAAAGTTCAACAACGCTAGGATAAGCAAGGACGCCATTATTGGCAAAGAAGGGGACGCCTTCAGAGGAGCAATAAAGGCCCTCATGGTAAGTAGGAACGGCTACGCAGGCATTGCAGTAGGAATAGCTAGAGGAGCAGTTGAGGAAGCTATAAACAGGGCTACCGCAAGGAAGCAGTTCGGAAAGGCCCTTATAGAACAAGAGTGGATAGCTTTCAACCTAGCTGACGCTTACATAAGGGTTGAGGCAGCAAGGCTGTTAACTTGGAAGGCCGCCAACCTATTTGACAAGGGAGTAGAGGCGCTAACCGAGGCCTCAATGGCTAAGTATTACGCCGCAGTTACAGCAGCTGAAGTTACTAGGACTGCCCTCCACATATTTGGAGGACATGGGCTTAACAGGGGTTCGAAAGTAGAGAGACTATACAGAGACGCGAAAATAATGGAGATAGCTGAGGGTACCAACGAGATGCAGCTATTAGCGGTATCAAGGGCTTTCCAGCCTAAGAAATAGGTAGATAACGAGAAAGTTCTCAAGGAGAACCGGTAACGAGAACTTTACGAACTCAAAGAACCCGAACCCTTTTCCTCCTCTACTTTCTGACGCTTCCGATATTATTACGTTGCTTGCAGCGCCTATTAACGTTAGGTTACCAGCTATTGTGCTACCTGCAGCTAACGCCAGCCAATCCACTGCAGACGTTGCGTTGTAAGAATACATAATAGGTATGTATATAGCCACCATTGGCACGTTGCTCAGTATCTGGCTTAACGCTACGCTCACTAACATAATAATAAGCACGCTAGATGGAGGGGGCATTACCTTAGAGATTGCCCCCAAGACGCCACCTCTCTCCAGCCCTGCCGTAAAAAGGAAAAGCCCTACGAAGAATATTATTACAGTCCAGTCCAGCCGCCTTACAATATTTCTCCTCTGCTTTGATACTAGCAATAAAAGCGAGGAAGTTAATAGAGAACCAAGCAAGATATCCACCCTCAAAAAACTCAACAGAAAGAACAAGGCCACGGTTACCACTAACAGGAGCAACGCTACAACTGCAGTAAACTTGTCGTCAATTTTGGCCTCTTGAACTTCTATTTCCAATTCTGGATCGCCCAATGACTTCCTGAACATTATATAGGTTATGTAGGCAGTTGCCACGAGGTTGACGGCGGTCGGAATCCCCAAGTAAACGAGGAAGAGGACGAAGGGCTCCTTCAAGTTCCCTTCAAGGGCTATCAACAAGTTCTGGGGATTGCCTATAGGCAGGAGGACGCTCCCCACCGTAACGCCAAAGGCCAACGCGTAGAGGAGAGGTTTTTCGTCTATTCGCATCTGCTTACTGACCTCCAGCATAACCGGAGTCCAGCTAGACGAGATTCCGTCATTTGTAATAAAGTTTGAGAGGATCCCCGAGAAGACCACTATTGCAATTACAATTCTCTTTGGGGTCTTGAACTTCTTAACAATTAAGTAGGCCAAGTACTTTAAGAATCCAGAGACCTCCAACGCCGAGGCAAAAGCAAAGATCGTGACTAAGAAAAGGATCACGTCGAGGTTTATGCTCTCGAGGGCTATCTCAACTGGAATCACGCCAGTTGCTACCATTAATACCCCTCCAAAGAACATAGAGGCCCAAGGAGGTATCTTCGTAATACTTCTTGTGGCTATCAGTCCATAAGTTATGAGCGTTATCGCTAACGCTATGTAGTTCACAAAGTGCTCTTAAGCTATTCGCTTTAAAGGTTATCCTAGTTTTACCCATAGACATGAATGAAGGTCTTCATAGGCCAAGCGCTCGTGACCACAGTTGTAACAGAGTTGACTCTACTTTATCCGGTGGAGATATACAACGAGACGAAGTCCGTGTTTTTACTTGGGATTGTCTCAATGCTCTTCAACGCCACTAATGCGTTAGGTTCCTACGTTTGGGGAAACATCATAGATAGCGTAAGGCGTAGGAAAGAGTTCTTTATTCTTTTACCCGCGTCCATAGCACCATGTGTCTTCCTGCTTTCCTCAGGGTCGATAGCTCTTGGGTTCTTAGGCTATTCGCTGCTTGGGTTCATTTACGCCATAGACTCGCCACTGTACTCAATTTTTCTTCTAGAGAACTTCACGTTTGAGCAGCTTCCAAGGGCTAACATTAGGCTTTCACAGTTTACCTTGGCAGGCAACATAGCGGGGAGCCTCCTCGCAACAGCAGGGTTACCACCAACTTACATCGCCTCTCTCCTCGCGATATCCTTGATCAGCAATATCGTATTTCTAAGGAGAATAGCTGGGGCCAGGAACAAGGACAAGACCGAGGAAAAAAGGGAGATCAGGAGCAAACTGCAGGCGATCATATCATTCTTTGTCTTCAACTTCGCCGCAGAGGTCTTTTACACGGTCTACGTGCCTTTTAATTACGCCATGGGCAACCCAGAATACCTCATATTCGTTTCCTATACCCTGCTCTACGTACTGGATGAATTCTTCTACTACTTGTCCTCAAGAGTCATCGAAAACAGGGAAGTGTTCCTCATATACTTCGTCACTTTCGTAAGGGCAGTCATATCCCTTTCTGCGTCGTTGATTATCGCATCAAGGATAAAGTTAGGGCCCCTCAGCGTGCCCTTATTCCTCTCGTTTGGGTCGATCTACCCGATATTTAGCTCCTCTTTCTTCTCCATTATGTTTAGGAACTTGAAGAAAAACAGGGGTACAATAATAGGAGTGTTTAACGCAGTAGAGGACGTGGCAAACATAATGGGAAGCTTAGTGGCTGGACTAATCGGTGGAACTCTGACTAACGCTTACGTGGTCGTGTTTTACTCCTTCCTATTGTCTTCTTTCCTTTTCGCCGACTACACCAGAAGGGTCCTTGTTTCTTCTAGCTAATGCGCTCTCAAACATCCTTTTCTCGTATTCGTTTTTGGGGTAGTAGGGGGGAAACTCCTTTGGCTTGCCGTCGCTCCCTATCCTCACGTAGTTAAAGAAAGCGGTGGTTACTATTCTGCTAGTGCCTTCCTTTAAGTCCTTCTTTTTAACTGTAATTAGTACCTCAATAGAGGTCCTACCTACGTAGGAAAGGCCTGCCGTCATCTCAACCACATCCCCCAATTTAATTGGGGATATGAAGGCCATGTCTGAGACGGAAACCGTTACCACTGTGTCACTACCGTCCCTTAGGCCCTTATAGCCTATTAGGCTCAGCCCCAACATACCCCCCAGGTCGTCCATGAGCTTCACTATCTTCCCTGCAGAGATGAGCTTGCCGTCGTACGTTAGTTCTGGGGTGACGTATATCACGTTGTTCAGCTTGACTGTAAGCTTCTCTGTGGGATCTTCAAGGGAAACGCCCTCCTTAAGTTTGCTTAGCCTTACCTCCCTCCTTTTCCTTGCATTCTCTACTTCTAAAATCTCCTCGTCAGTCATGGGTACTATCTTTTCCCCTACAGGGACTGGCCTGACGTCCTCGTCTACCTTCACGTATACT
>JBBINF010000038.1:0-571 GCA_037444045.1 Sulfolobales archaeon
GAGAAACTTCTCGGAACTTCCCTAGGTAACGTTTCAGAGCACATCGTGCAGAAACACTTGGTTCCCTATTTAAACTCAATTGGCCCGAAGTTTGAGTTTACGCTTAACCACGTAAAAAATGTTACTGGATCCATGTCGGAGATAATAGGGGCAATGAAAGAGGTCCAGGATATTGATTTTGGATTAATGATAATAAAAGGTGATAATTTTAAATTCAAGGCACTATTGTACGACAAGAAGATAGTAAAAACGACGCTGGAAATTGATGGTCAAAAGTACCATGATGAGGACGCTCTGGTTAAAATACTAACAATTGGGGGAAAGGGGAAACTAGCTGTCTACGAAATACCAGTTGACGAATTTCTCAGGAAGGAATTTGAAAGGGTATGAGTTTTAAGTCTAAGGGGCTCCTTTTCTTCACCAATCAAGTCCTTAGTACTCCCCTAGTGTCCCCTTTATCCTAGCTACCTTGAATGCGTACTTAAACGCCCATATCCCTAAGGGAACGAGTATTACGTCAAAGATAGCTAGCACCCACAATATGGGGGATAGTTGAAACAAGGAATAATCG
>JBBINF010000038.1:581-10959 GCA_037444045.1 Sulfolobales archaeon
GACCTCTAATATGGGGAGCAGCTGCTGCAACGAATAATCACTCAACATGGCAAGCCTTAAGCCCTCCAGAGCCCACGTGAGAGGTATTGCAAAGCTCACGTCCCTTACGGGAGAGGGGAGTACAGTTACGGGAAACACTACTCCAGTGGTGAGCGTTGTAAATATGGAGAAAAAGAACGAGATAGGGTTACCCTGTTTAATCACCATAGTAAAAGCGCCAGACAAGAATGCCAATCCCAAAGTGGAGAGCATCAGCATGACCACAATCGCTAGTGCGGAGGCAACATTAACGTGGTACTCGACCCCTAGTCCTAAGCCTACAAGAAGTATTATTATAGCGTTTATCGTGTTCACCGTAAAGCCCCAGAGGGAGGAATAGAAGAGGAACGACGTCACCCCTGACCTAGACAAGACGTAGTACTCAATAGTACCGTAGAGTTGCTCGTTCCTTATCCTCTGGCTTACGGTAGTAATTACCGAGGACACGTAGCCTTGAAATGCTAGACCTATCACGAAAAAGCTAGTGTAGTTCTTAACGCCTATGTCCTCTACCAAGCTGTTCCCTAGGGAAGTCCCTACGAAGTAGTAGGTAAACACAGGTAACGTCCAAGAGAGGACGTTGAGGACAACTTGAGTTCTATAAGAGGCCCACACCTTGAAGCCCCTTAAGAAGAGGAAGGCGTAAAGCAAGGAATAAAACCTCGCCGTAGAGGCCTTCATTCCCTTGGCGTCCACCTTCTCCTCACCCTCTCCATCCTCGCGGAGTCCTGCTCTTCCCCAACGAAGTAGGCGTAGACGTCTTCCAGAGTGGGCTCGACCACCCTTACCTCCTCAAAGTCCTTCACCCTGTCCGCCTCCTTTTCCGGCAACCTCAGGACGTTACCCTCTCCATGGGACACAACTAGAAACCTCTCCATCTCCCTAGGCACGCTCTTGACTTTTACCTCTACCACCTTACCCACCTTAGCCTTTAGCTCATCCGGCGTCCCCTCGGCCACTTTTCTTCCCTTCTTCAGTAGGACTACCTTGTCCGCCAGTTCCTCGACCTCCTTCAAGTAATGGGAGGAAAAGAGTATTGTCTTACCCCTTAGCCCCTTTAACAAGTTCCTAAATTCCCTGGCAGATATGGGGTCCAGCCCAAGGGTCGGCTCGTCAAAGAGGAGGACAGGAGGGTCTGTCACGAGTGCCCTTGCCAGGGCCAGTTTCCTCTGCATCCCAGTGCTGAACTTCATGTACTGTACGTTCTCCCACTCGCCTAAACCAAGCATCTCTAGGACTTCCTTTGCCCTAGACCTCGCCTCCCCTACCGATAGGCCCTGGAGGGCAGAGAAGAAAACTAGGTTATCTAGGGCTGATAGACGGTAGTAAAACTGCCTCTCACTAACGCTAACCAAACCTATTAGCTCCCTCACTTTCCTCTCCTCCTTGACGACGCTATAGCCCTCCACTAAAGCGTCGCCCGAAGTTGGTATTACCAAAGTGGAGAGTATTTTGATCAGCGTTGTTTTGCCTGCACCGTTATGCCCCACTATGGCAGTTATTCCTCTTCCTGTGGAAAACGTCACAGAGGATAGTGCCGCGACGTCCCTGCCCTTCAAAGAGTACACTTTGGTTAACTCGAGCGTCTCTATCTTTTTTACTAAAATTCGATACTGAACATTTAAACTTTGCATCTAGGTTTAAGTACACTAAGGGTAGAGCTGGTCAGTCGTTTGCGATTTGTAACTACCTTGACAGTTACAAATTTTTTAGTTGGTGGGATTATTTATAATGTAAAATCGTAAAGAAAGTTTAAAAACGTGTTCTGTTACGAAATATCCCATGGACAGGAAGTGGATAGCACTTACTAACACAACTATTGCCATCTTCATGGCCTTTGCTAACTACAACATGATAATTATCTCTCTACCCGCAATATTTCAAGGCCTTGACTTCAACCCCACAAACCCGGGGGCAGTAGCCTACTTGCTTTGGCTAATCTTAGGTTACATGATAATTACCTCATCCTTCACGGTGACCCTTGGGAGGATCTCGGACGCGTATGGGAGGGCTAGGCTTTACGTCGTTGGGCTTGTAATATTTACCGTGGCATCTCTGCTGCTATCAACGGTGTCTGCAAAGGGAACGGAAGGGATCCTACAGCTGATTGCGTTCAGGATATTACAGGGAGTTGGGGGTGGATTCCTAATGGTCAACAGCGCGGCAATACTTGCCGACTACTTCCCCAGGCAAGAACTGGGCAGGGCACTCGGCTTAAACCAAGTTGCCGGATTAGTAGGGGGAATAGCGGGACTAATACTAGGTGGAGTTCTCTCAGCCATAAATTGGAGGCTAATCTTCTTGGTAAACGTACCTATTGGGGCCTTTGCGGCAGTGTGGGCCTATAAGACGTTAAAGGACATAGGAGTAAAGAGGAAGGGGAAAATAGACTTGGTTGGAAACTTGCTCTTCACGGGATTCATAACCCTCCTACTTATTGCCATATCTTACGCTCTCATACCTTACGGTAGTTCCCAGCTGGGCTTCGGAAACCCCTTGTTCTGGATCGGGCTACCAGTCTCCTTGGCCATGCTAATAGCCTTCGTCTTCGTCGAGACTAGGGTCGAGGACCCCATGTTTAACCTCTCCCTCTTCAAGATAAGGGACTTCTCCATAGCCAATTTAACCAACGTGACTTCCTCGCTAGTGAGGCAGGGGATAACTATCATGTTCATCTTACTCTTGGAGGCTATATGGTTGCCACTGCACGGTTATTCCTTTTCCTCAGTCCCCTTCTGGGCGGGCATATACTTAATACCGAACTTGGTGGGCTTCGCCGTGTTTGGCACGCTTGGGGGGTACCTTGCAGATAAGCACGGCTCAAAGTACTTTACCTCCGGCGGCCTCTTCCTTTCCGCTGTGGGCTTCACAATACTTTATTTCCTCCCATATGATTTCAGCTACCTAGACTTCGCCGTAAGCATATTTATAATAGGCGCTGGACTAGGGCTCTTCAACTCCCCCAACTTGGCTGACATAATGAGCTCAGTACCACCTAATTACAGGGGGGCTGCGTCTGGTATGAGGGCAGCTCTGGGCAATACGGCTTCCACAGCTAGCGTCGCCCTCTACTTCGTCATAGTGATCTCGGGCATGGCAACAGCACTTCCCTCGGCCCTCTCTTCAGCCCTCAGTGCAGCTGGGATAACGTCAGTGCCCTACATACCCGCTAGCGTGGCCCTTTTTTCCGCCCTCCTAGGCTACGACCCCTTATCGCCGTTAGCGGCTAACCTACCACCTTCTATCGCCCAAGAAATTTCCAGCCCCAAGTTCTTCTCCCTAGCAATAGCCCCAGCCTTCGAGTCGTCCTTTAAGGAGATAGTCCTTATCTCCATAGTCATACTTATTATCTCTGGAGTCCTCTCTCTAGTAAGATCAGGGAGAAGGGCTGAAAATCTTGGAGAACTGGGAAAAAATCCTGAAAGGGTTCAGAAACCTGAAGAGGTTGCTCCAAAGAGAGTCTGAAAAGCACGGCTACAGCTACACAGAGATACAGATCCTGTTTCAAGTGTCCCTCAGCCCAAAGAACATAACGGAGATAGCAGAACAGATTGGCATAGGGAAGTCTACAGTGACTGAGCTGGTGGAGAAGCTGGAGAAAAAGGGGCTAGTCACCAAGGAGAAACAGATAGACGACAAGAGGTACGTGAAGATATCAATAACTGAAGAGGGGAAGAAGGTGCTAGACAGCACAAGGCAGGAGTACAAGAACGTCCTCTCGTCTATCTTGAGCAGAGTCGACGAGGAAGAGGTCTTAAAGTTCTTTGAAGAAGTTGAGAAAGAACTAGAGAAGGGCTCTAGTTGAAAGAATGAGCGACAAGCCCACCTCTTAAGGCTAGGAGGGTGCCAACTCGATCATAACCCTCCCTTTTCTTTCCGGCGACTTCAGAGAGAGTAATGCCTCTTTCCCCTCCTCAAGCGGGAACCTCTTCCACGTGTATGACTTACAGTTCTTACAGAGCTCTGTCAACTCCTTGAACTCCTGAAAAGAGCCCCTAAAAGTGCCTATAAGGCTTATGTGCGATAAGTAGGCGGCAGTCAGATCCAAGGTAACCTTGCTCCCAGTCAATGTGCCAAAGAAGACCATCTTACCAGACCTTCTCAGTAACCTCAAGCCTAGGTCCCAGTACTTCGCTCCTAAAGGGTTCACCACAACGTCTGCCATTTCCCCGTCGGTTATTGCCCTCACGTAGTCCTCCGCTTGCGAGTACGGCACGGTATGCCTAGAGACCTTGGGCTCGTGGTCTGTTACCGCAACTACTATAGCCCCCATTATCTCCGCCAATTGGGCCGCGAATATGCCCGCGTTCCCTGAAGCTCCGAACACTACTACTACGTCGCCCTTCTTGACACCCGCTTCCTTGAGGGCGTGGTACGGAGCTAGAGCGGAAATTGAGAGAGAAGCCATTAGATCCCAGTCGAGGTCTGCCTTCACTACAAGGTTTGACGGAACCTTGACGTACTCGGCATAGCCTCCGTTCTCGTCAATGCCAATCCTCTTCCCTGAGGTGCAGAGCATTTCCTTGCCCTCCCTGCAGAACCTACACTTCCCGTCGAAAGTCCTAGTGTAAACTGCAACTCTATCGCCTGGCCTTACGTCTGCTTCTCCCCTCACTTCCTCAACTACTCCGGCAAACTCTGAACCGGGGATATGGGGCAGGGGGTTAACCTTCATTGATGTAACGGTAGCGTAGTCTAGCTGGGTCACGCCTGCCATAGCCACCTTGAGCAATAACTCTCCCTCTTCCAATTGTGGCGTTGGTAATTCTCCATACCTCAAGTTATCTATGCCATTCTCGTTGAAAAATAGAGCTCTCATAGGCGAAAAAACGCCTCTTCAATAAAAAAGTATATTAACACAAGAAGAGAACTTACTAGTATGAGACTACTAAAATGGTACCTGCTATATAGACTTTTCAAGCTCTTCCTGAGGAGACGGAGGTGAGAACGAAGTGAGCATAACCTCAGCTATCAAAAACCAGCTTATTAAGAAGGCAGAGGAGTTAAGTAGAGGGTTCTACGAGGCTACCTATCCCCCAGTGGACGTCTACGAGGAGGGTACCTAGTTGTAGTAGCCGATATGCCAGGTTTCAACAAGGCCAACATCAAAGCTAGGATTACGCCGCAAAACGAGTTAGTACTAGAGGCAGAGAGGGACATAGAAGAGGCAGGGAAGAGGTACATGTCCCAACGCCCAAAGAAGGTGTACAGGGTAATTAAGCTCCCGGTGGCAGTGAAGAAGGAGGGAGAAATATCTGGAAAGTACGAGAACGGGGGCTTAACGCTAAGGCTACCTATTGAAGGAACGACAACTATTAAGATTGAGTAATTTTTTACCTCTATAGCGCTAAGCCCAACAGGGCTATCAGGATTGAAGGAACTGGCTGTTTGAACAACAAGTAGACTAACAGTGCAACTACGATCAAAGCAATTGGCGTTTTATCTAACTTCTCCTTTTTGGTCGTTATTGGTCTCTCTAGTAGGGATAGCCTGAACTTCCTCAGTGCCGAGGAGAAGGTGTCCCTAATTTCGTCTACCATTGCTGAGAGCTCTAAGCCCTCCTCTTCGATGAGCTCAACCAGCTTCTCAAAGAACTTAAACTCGGGATCTATCTGCAGACAGGTACCCCCTAACGTAGACGTCATCCTTATGTAGAGGACAAGCTTTTGAGGCAGCCTTAACGGAAACCTGTAAAACACCTCGTTGGCAGCGTTTAGGAACTGCTCCACCTCCAACGTCTCAGGGGTAACGCCTCTGAACGAACTTAAGAATATCTCAATACCCTTAGCTAATAACTCTCTGTCGGCCTCTGGTTGCACTGCGCCTAACTCCTCTAGGACTTTCACTAACCCTATGCCGTCTAACCTAACTAGAGAGGCGTATGCCCTAATGAGCTTGTTCCTTGTGTCTTTATCCATTCTGCCCACCATGCCGAAGTCGTAGAGGATCAAGTTTCCCCTGTCGTCTACTGCTATGTTCCCAGGGTGAGGGTCTGCGTGGAAGTACTCCTTTTCGAGAAGCATTACCATAAACACCTTGAAAATCCTGTAAGCCAAGTAACTTGGCTCAACGATTTTCTTTGCCTCCTCACTGGTAACCTTATATCCCCTTACGTACTCCATGACCAGTACTCTCTTAGTAGAGAAATACGGCTTTGGGACTATAACGTCTGGGAAAGCGCTCAGCTCTTCGGCGATCTTCCTCATGTAAAACTCCTCCTTTGTGAAGTCCATCTCCTCGAATATCCTAGAGGAGAAGTCGTTGATTATCGCCTTAAAGCTCTCGTAAAAGGACTCGTCAAATAGGTACTTGAGAGAGGGCATCAGCCTCTTGATCACTTGAATATCCTCTTTCACCGTTTCCCTTATCCTAGGCCTATTCACCTTTACTACGACGTCCATGCCCTTGTACTTTGCCAAGTATACCTGGCCAATGCTAGCAGAGGATATTGGCTTTGGATCGATTTCGAGCTCCTTCGCCCTCTCTCCCAGATCCTCCTCAATTATTTCCCTTATTTCCTCCCAAGGTGCAGGGGGCACTTGATCTTGAAGCCTTGAGAGAACCTTTAGGTAAGCCTCTGGAAGCACATCAGAGTGGACTGAGAGCATTTGACCAATCTTGATGAAAGTGGGGCCCAGAGAGACTAAGGCGTTGAGTAACTTTTCCGCCTCTTCTTCTACTTCTTTCTCGTCTATCTCCTTACCTTTGAGGAAAAGGTCTCGGTAATGCCTCATCATGAGTATCCTTGGAAGAAGCTTAAAGGAGACCTCAAGGGTTCTCTTAAGCATAAGATTATATTGAGGTAGCCCTTTTCTGTTTTTTGAAGGAAAAAGTCTAAGTGTCTTGAACAAGTTGTTCGGAGAAGGAGAGGATTTGAGGGGGAACCTTTCCCGTGTTTACCATGTGTAATAGGTAAGTCACATTGTTTGAGACGCCCAAGACCTCTTGAGGAGTGAGGGAAGAGGGGTAGCCTATTAGCATGAAGGTTCCCTTAGGCGAGGTTATAATAAGCGCAGTGGCAATATGGGGTGGGTTACCCGAGTTAACGACGTTAGTAAAGGGAGATACTAGGGGCACATCGACCTCATACTTCTCAATGAGGGAATAGACCCACGGAGGTTCCTCCTGTTTTATTGTCGCTAGTCCGTAACTCACCAAATTCCCAACTTTAGTCCCGTTGGGAGTGGCGTTAAGGTATTGGTTGTAAAGGTAAAGCACGTGGAAAGAGATCTCCTCTGAGGTATAGTTCAGGTAGATTAGTCCTGGCACTGGAGAGCCTATATCTCCCTCAACTATGCTGTAGTGGGGCACTACAGTGGCGTTGCCGAACTCCTTGAGGAAAACATAGAGGGGCCAAGAAAGCGTGGCGCCATACGGACATCCATACCAAGTAATGAAGTAAACTGCCACAGAGTCACCGTCAAAGTCCTCACTAGATACCTTTACCAAGTGGTTCAAGGGGTCTGGATAAAACATGGACACTACGTAGTCCCAAAAGGAAAAGGAGACCATGAGAAACACGACCAATAAAAGAACAACTAAAGTTAGAACGCGGCTCCTCATGTCTCTCACAAAAAAGGGAATATTTAGCTTAAAGTTACGGTTGCCGTGGCCCACCTAGACTGGGAAATCGCCGGAGTTACTATGGTCAACTTGTACGTGCCCGGACTTAAGTGGACTGGGATTATTAGGTGGAACTGGGCCTCGCTCCCCAACACTATCACGAAGCCGGAGTACCAGTTCACTGAGTCCTTCTTGTTCTCGTTCCACGGGGCCTGTATGATCTTAACGGTGTCGTGGGCTATCTGGCTAGAGTTTAACACTAGTGTATACGTCGAGTTGCTTATTATGAGCATAGTGCCAGAGGCAGGATAGGCGTCTGGGCCGTCAACGTCGGTAATATTCAGAATAAGCTCAGTGCCTTTGCTTGTTGGGATCATCTCAGCGTAGGTTATCTGAAGTTTTGGTAACTTTGAGTTGTTAACTAAGGGACCTACTACGTTCCCGTAAGCCCACTGCCCGGTCCCCAGGATCCAGCCCGCCACAAGGATTGAAAACACTATTGCGATTACTGTTACTTTGTCCATAACGTTCACCACAGCTTGATCCACTTAAGTATCGGCACGTTTTTGGCTAGGGGCCTATCTCCGAACTTCTTGTACAGGAAGTAATCGAGGCCAAGAACTCTCCCTGGAGCTGTCAGCATTAAGGTTATTGATCCAGCAGTGAGCAGTGCGCCTATTTGCCACTCGTCCTCACAAGTTGAGCCTAACCAATAAGCAGGGGCAAAGCCCACTGCCATTGCTAGAGCTCCAAGGGACGCTAACCTACTTAGAAGTCCTATTACTAGGAACAGCCCTACTAATATCTCTATGTAGCTGAAGACAGTCAAGAACGTGACGTCAAGAGACCTGTTCTCCAATGTCATTAGTAAAAGTGGCTTAAATGGCCCTGCGTGAGGTAAGAAGTTCACTAGCTTTCCTCCAACGAAAGACGAAGAGTTTGGGTCGAGCTTGGCGGGCTTTAACACTGCCTTCCTTAAGCCTCCGTCTAGGTACATCCAGCCGACCGCGAACCTAACGGGCCACAAGTACTCTAACCTAGTGCTATTCCCCGGATGAAGTAGCTCTTTTCCAGACATTTGTCCTCAAATATACATAAATGTGTCATAAGTTAAAAAACTTTTCCATGTTTTTCTTTATTAAACTAAATATTTTATTAAGCTAACTTACCTTCAGTTCGCTCTGCTTGAGCGTTTCTGGGCCAGCTAGTAGACCTACAATTGCCAGAACCCCTCCAAGGCTTAGCACCGAGAAGGCGACCACGTTTGTTGGGGCGTACCTAGACAGTAGTGAAATTATAAGCGAAGTGAAGCCCGCAACTATAAAGGCCCCATTGTACGAAAACCCTACGCCAGTAGCCCTGCTGAAAGTCTTAAACCTTTCCGCTAGGTACGCGGGGGTTATTGCAGAAGGTAAGTTCATCCCAAAGCCAAATACTAGGATCGACAGCAAAATGTTATGGATTACGAAAAAGTAAAAGCTCCAGGCCGTTAATAACGCCACTAGGACGCCTATTAACGCCATCTTTTTCCTTCCGATAAGGTCAGAGATTAGTCCAGAGATCGCCATGGCCGGAATCCCTATTAAGTTCATGAAGAGGGCAAGTTCACCGTAAACCGAGGGCTTTAGCCTTAACACGGAACCGAGGAAGACTGGCACAAACTGGGGGCCAGCGTAAATCATTATCCAGAAACCTATCATGACTACTATGGTCTGGACTACAGGCCTCAGTCCAGTAAGCGGGGGCAGTTTTTCTGACTCCAAGTAGACCTTGGACTCCGTTACTTTATACCTTATTATTAACGCTAAGGCGGCAGGGACGATGCCCAGTAGAAAAACTATCCTCCACCCAACTGAAATGAAGTTCGGCTGTAACGAGAGGTAACTAAACAGCAGATCGACTATCACGAACCCCACTAGAGTTCCAGACTGCATTATTCCAGACGCTAACCCCCTCCATTTCCCTACACTCTCCATGGCTAGGGTAAAGCTAGAGGACACGTCTCCGCCAATAAAGACCCCTTGCAACATCCTAAGGATAGACAGGGCGATTGGTGCTAGCACTCCTATTTGATAATACGTCGGTAAGAGGCCTGTGAGACCTATAGACAACGAGTAGCCCAGCACTGTAAACATTAGCGTCTTTTTCCTGCCGTAAAGGTCCGAGAGGTAACCAAGCAAGAACCCCCCGAGCGGTCTAGTGACGACGGTGAAGACTATGGGCAATACCGAGCCCACTAGGCCTAAAGTAGGGTAGAACAACTTCTCTAAGATTGTTGCTGTTATTACTACTGCACCTAGGTCGTAAGAGTCCATGACCCACGAGACGTACGAACCCAAGTAGTTTGCCCTATTGCTCATAAGAGTCAGTTGTCTCAGTATTTATTAAATTTAGTTAAAATTGAACTTAACCTTAGCCAGTACGAAAAGTCGTAAATGATGATTCAATACTTTTCAAAGCCTACTTATATATCACTGACCTAAAGTTTAAAAATAAATTGAAGAATTTATACTCCCGATGGAGTTGATGAAGTTCAGGGGAAATTACATCACGTCATTTCTTGCCTATACAATTCCTACCTACGTGTTAGTTACCCCAGCGTTCTTCGTTTCGTCCCTACAGTTGCCTACTTGGCTCTCGTTTCTGGTGGTGTCGATACCCTTTGGCGGCAGAGTGATTGGGGCAATTGCCTATCAGAGAATTATAGCGCTCCTAGGCTCTAGGTTAACGTATTCAGCGTCATTCATTGCCCTTGGGTTATTGTCCTTGCCAGCCG
>JBBINF010000038.1:10982-11200 GCA_037444045.1 Sulfolobales archaeon
CAGACTATTAGTGGGCGTGTCTTTTGGGATAGCCACTTCTCTGGCTGTGGAGCAGGCTGTGAGGTCTGGAAATAGGCTAGTTCAAGCACTTACAATGAGCGGTTGGGCGTTTGGTTGGATCATGGGGGCTGCAGCTTACATCTATTCGGGTAACCTTGTTTTGGCTGCAGCGTCTGGTGCAATGACCTTACCCCTATCGTTGATGTACAGGCAAGTAG
>JBBINF010000039.1:0-11132 GCA_037444045.1 Sulfolobales archaeon
CTGAGGATCCCCCTACGCTGACGAACAGCTTGCAGTCAACCTTTAGGTCTTCTAGGAACTTAACGCCTGGGTTGCCAAGGCCAATTGCGTTCAAGTAGCAACCGTCGTGGAACTTGACCAGCGTAGGGGGAGGATGGGGAGGTAGGGGGGACAGGGTTAAGGTCTTTGTAGTTACGGCCGAGGGAGAGTACTCCCTGCAGACCCTCTGGATGAACTCCTTTACGTCAGGGAGGATCCCAGAGGGAATAATTATCGGGTCGTTAAACTCAAGGTTTTTCAGCCTTATCAAATAGGTTCATCCCCCTTATTGGGTAAACTGTCTCGCCGTCATAGGCTACCTTTCCCTCCACTATTGTTGCCACAACCCTGGCATCGAGCTGGTGGCCGTCAAACGGGGTTTCGACAACCTTTGAAAACCTCGTGGAGTACCTCCACGTCTCAAAGGATATTACCGTGAAGTTGGCCGCGTACCCCTCCTTTATCTCCCCTGCTCTCACCCCTAGTATCTTGGCTTGGTTTTTGGAAACGAGGTCCACTGCCCTCTCTAAGGGCAGGACTCCTCTCTTGACTAAGGTGTAAAGGAAGGGCGTCACGAAGGATACTCCAGCTATCCCCGGGGGGCACAGCTCAAAGGGCATCCCCTTTTCCTTAGCCGAGTGGGGCGCGTGGTCGCTAGCAACTGCGTCAGCCTCAAACAAGGCCCTCAAGAGCTTGTTCCTCTCGGTCTTATCCCTCAAGGGCGGGTTTACCTTGGTGAGGCAGTCCTTTTCCTCGAGGAGGAGGTGGTGCGGGGTTACGTCTACCGTGAAGCCCATGGACTTTGCTATCCTAACCGTCTCGAGGTTTGTGGCGTGGGTCACGTGTACCCTGCCTCTAACAAAGTAGAGCGAGGCTATCTCCTGCCACATTAGCCTAGACTCCCTCAAGACCTTGTTTGACATCGGCAGCTCCGGGTGGAGTACCTTTAGCTTGCTCGACGAGAGCACCCACTGGAGCTCCTCCTTCTCCAAGTCCTCTGGGAAGACCTTGTAGCCAGCTATTGGGTCGTTGTCTACCCTCGCGTCGGAGGTTACGCCGGAGTAAATGCCGAAGTCTGTCCTAGAGTAGTTCTCGAACTCCCTTATCCTCTCCACTACCCTCTCGTGGGTGTTTATGTAAGGCTGGGTGTTGGGCATGTCCACCACAAGAGTGACACCGCCGTAGGCTGCCTCAGAGGTCGCAGTTGTCACTGTCTCCTTGTAGGAGAGCTGCATGCCCCTAACGTGGACGTGCATGTCTATCGACCCCGGGAGGACAATCGAGTTAGGGAAGTAGAGGTCTGGCCTGCACTCCTTCTTTATCGACTTTACCTTCCTGTCGAACTCAACGCATCCCTCAATTACTTCTCCCAAGTATAGCTTACCCTTTATCCACAACCTTTTCCACCTCTAGGAAGGGCCCCTCTACGCAGGGTAGGTAGCCCCTCAGCTCACAAGCTCCACATACCCCCATCATACAGTTCATCCTTACCCACCTTACGTAGACCAAGGAGTTCCTCGGAAGGGACTTTGGGTCCTTAACCGAGGCTACGATTGTGTCCCACGTCTCTCCTTCGAGGGGCCTCCTGAACTCGGACTCACAGCCATCGCACACCACCGCCACTTCCGAACCTTTCCTCTTTGCCTCCCTAAGGGGGAAGAGTATGTCGTAATACAGCTCCCCCTCAGCTATCCCGAGGACTCTCTTGCCTAGAGAGATTGGCCTCCCCAATGGGCCCTTCACTAGGACTTCCCTCCTCTTGGACAGTTCCCGGTATATTCTCTCCGAGGAGAAGTGAAGGTACAATACCCCGTTTACGTAGTCCGTGACGCTGAGGGGCACTTCAAACTTCGGGAAGACTAAGGAGACGAACTGGCCCGGCTTTGGGTTCAGTTCCATCTCTATCTCTGCCTCGTAGTCCTTTCCTTTCCTCTTTAAAGACAATACCTTCCCGAAGTTCATGACAGGATTTGCCTCAAAACTTCTTCTTCCCCTATCTCCGTCTCGCAGTATGCGCACCTTAGCCTCAAGGGACTGGTCTTTACCGTTATGAAGGTGCTAATGGCCTCTACGTCGTTGTTGGTTATACAAACAGGGTTGGGGCACTTTAATAGCCCATTAACTCTCTCCGGTATCCCAAGTTTCCTCTTGCCAACAACTTGGTAGTCCTTTATTATGTTAATAGTGGCGTTAGGGGCTATCAAAGTTATGAGCTCGGCCTCGTTCTCCTTGATCTCCCTGTTCTCTATCTTCACAATGTCCTTCTTGCCCATCTTCTTGCTCTCCACGTTCATTACTAGGGCAACCCTAATCCCCTCTGTCCCCCTTATTCCCAGTACCTTCAGTACTGCCAGTGCCCTACCTGCAGGTATGTGGTCTATTACAGTCCCATCCCTTATTTTGCTCACTATTAGTCCGTTCTCCATACTACCCGCCTCCCAAGACCTCGTAAAGCAGGGCCATCCTAACTGGCACTCCCAGGGAAGCCTGGTAGAAGTACTTAGCTTGAGGGCTCTTGTCAACCCTCCTGTCTATCTCGTTTACCCTTGGCAACGGGTGAAGGATTATGGAGTCCCTCTTCATGTGGTTAACCAGCTTTGCGTCTACAATGTAGCTTTCCTTTATCTTCTCGTACTCCATTTCGTCGGGAAACCTCTCCTTCTGAATCCTCGTCACGTAGAGCACGTCTACCTCGGAGATGACGTCGTATGGGCTTTCCTTTTCCACTACCTCGTAGTTCAACTCCTGGGTTATCTCCCTCCTAGCCCTAAGCTGAGGAGGTGATATTAAGAACACCTTTCTGGGTTTAAACCTAGTTAAAGCCCTCAAGAGGCTGTTGACAGTCCTAGCGTACTTGAGGTCTCCGAACAAGGCAAAGTTTAGGCCGTCAACGTGGCCAAACACCTTGTAGACCGTGTAGAGGTCTATTAGGCTCTGGGTTGGGTGTTCGTGCTTGCCGTCTCCCGCGTTGATTATTGGCTTTTCCGATATCTCCGACGCGAACTTGGCGGCTCCGTCGAACTTATGCCTAACGACTATGCAGTCCGAGTAGTTTTCCAACATCCTTATGGTGTCGGCGAAGTTCTCTCCCTTCTCCACTGAAGTCCCCTCAGGAGACGTGAAGCCTATAACTTTCGCCCCTATTTTCCACGCTGCAGTGGCAAAGCTGGTCGCAGTCCTAGTGCTGGGCTCAAAGAAAGCGAGAGACACTACTTTTCCTTGGACGTCCGGTTTTAACTTCCCCTCTGAAATCTCGTCCGCAAGTTGGAAGACCTTGAGGAACTCCTCCCTCGAAAAGTCATACGAGGAGATTACATGCTTCACTAATTGCCCTTAATGTTAGTTGGAGAAAAGCGTATTTAAACTCTTTTCCTTATTCTAGTGGCATGAACATCGGAGACGTCCTTCTCGAGAGGAAGCTTTTACTAATAGGAAACTTCATATTGACCTCCGGGAAGAGCAGTCCATACTATTTGGACTTGAGGAGGTTCCCCAATTACCCCGAGTTCTTCAACGTAGTGGAAGAGGCAAAGAAAGTAGTAGAGAATGTAGACTTCGACATGATAGTCGGCATAGCTACTGGAGGAGTCCCGTTAGCGTCGTTCTTGGCGTGTAAGCTAGGTAAGCCCATGGGGTACATAAGGCTAGAGAAAAAGGGCTACGGCACTGACAAATTGCTGGAGGCTGAAGTAGAGGGGAAAAAAGTACTGGTTGTAGACGACGTGGCAACTACTGGAGGTTCTTTGGAGAGGGCAATAAAGGAGATAAACAGGAGCGGAGGGAAGGTTGTGGGGGCGTTTGTGCTTGTCGACAGGAGGGAGGGGGCCAGGGAGCGGCTCAAGGAGTTGGGAGTAGAGCTGTACTCGATGTACGACATCCACGACATCTTGAGGTCGATACTAGGGAGGTTGAGCGAGGCCGAGAGAAAGGGAATTGAGGAGTACTTGGTGAAGAACGTTGAGTAGGCTTGTCTTCTCCCTCGACGAGGTAGTAGACAGGGATGTCCTAGTCCTCCTCTCCTCTCGGGTAGCATACGTCAAGGTTGGCTGGCCCTTTATTCTAAAGGCCGGCATTGAAGGAGTAAGGGGAGTGTACCACACGTTTAACGGGAGGGTAATCTTTGACCTGAAGTTGGCAGACATAGACTCTACAATGAGTAAGATAATAAGCGAGTTAAGCCCATACGGGGAGGGGTTCATAGCCCACGCCTTTGTGGGCTACGATGGGGCTCTAGACAAGTTGAAGGAATTAGTGGAAAAGGAGGGGAAAAAGCTATTCCTCGTTGCCTCCATGTCGCACCGGGGTTGGAACGACGCGTTTTACCCCTACATAAGGGAAGTGATATCCAGAGTCGACCCCTTTGGTCTAGTAGCGCCTGCGACTAAGCTACAAGTGCTCAAGACAATAAGGAACGACTTCCCAGACAAGGTCATAATATCGCCAGGGGTAGGGGCTCAAGGGGCCCTACCCGGAGACGCTCTTTGCGCCGGGGCAGACTACGAGATTGTGGGGAGGAGCATCTACGCTTCGGCCGACCCGTTAAAGTCCCTCCTGGAGATCGAGAGGGCTCAAGGTGAAAGGCTAAATGAGTGCAAAGGAGCAGAGAATAGACTCAAACGAAAGGAGTAGGAAAATTGCTGGGCTATACGAGCTTCTCGTCTTGGCAGAGGACTTACACGAGGAGCTAGGCGAGGCCCCAACAACTGACCTAAGAGGGGTTTACGTTCAGTCCACGCCCCCAGAGGAATACGAGGGGGTTAAGGTGGGCAAAGGCCCTTATCCCTATACTGTCATATACGATAAGGTGTTCTCAGAGTACGTGGAGTTCCTCAAGGAAGTCATGGTGCCCTACGCAAGGAGGACTATGGACACCGGGGTGGAGTTTATAAACGTGCTTTTGGACACGGGCGAGTTTGCAATATTCGAGGGAGAAGAAAACAAGGTCTCCATTCCATTGCCGAGTGGGATCGCCTTAGTCCACACCCACCCCGGGGTGTGCCTCTTCTCCCATAGGGATCTGGAGACCGCTGATGTAAACTTCGTTCAGAGGTATGTGGTAGTTGCGGTAATGAACCCAAGGTGCGCCGCGTTTATCGTAAGGAGGGGGCCCTACACTCCCGAGGACAGGGAAAGGCTCCTAGAGCTTGCCAAATCCGTGAAGAGGGCTAAAAAACTAGAGGAACTAGTGGAAAGCTACAAGGGCTTTAAGTCGGAGAACCTGGCCTTTGTATACTTGGAGCTCTAGTCGCTGAGCTCTTGGAGCTCTGCCCTCTTCTTAGCCAGTATGTTTATGGACGTTTCAGCCAGGTCCATAGAGTACCTGCTTATCCTCCTAAAAGAGTCTGACGCCATAAGGAAGCTTATCTTGTAAGGGGAGTCTGACGCAAGTATCTTTGATGATACTTGCCTGTGGATCTCCGCTATTTTGGCGTCCTCCTCTATTATCTTGTTGGCTATGGCCTTCTTACCCTCGATGAACGCTGAAGTTGCCCTCTTGAACACGTCCAACACCAATTTTCCAAACTCTATTAAGTCCTTTTCTTTCTGCCCGTTAAACTGGGGGATGAGGCTGGCTATCCTGCTCGAGTGATCCGCTATCCTTTCAATTGACTTTACAGCTGAATGTATGTCGACGATCTGGGCGATGTTAAACCCCTCCTCTTCCAAGATCTCGTAGTTGGAGACGCTGAGGCTCAACTGCCTAGAGACGTAAAAGTAAAACCTGTCTACCTCGTCGTCCCTTTCCATCACTTCCCTAGCTATGTCGACGTCCCAGTTTTCCATTGCTGTAATGACGTCCTTGAGCATGTTCTGGGATATGGTGGCAGCCCTAGATATTGCCTTAGAGATGGGTAAGTCCTTTTCGTTAACTAAGAACTGCACGGTGAGTGTGTCGGCGTCCTCTTCCACCACTTCAGCCCCCAAAAGCCTCTTCCTTATAGCGTCCTTTACGATGGATCTATCCTCTGGTTTCATTTTACCGCAGGACATCGATACGGTAACGAAGCCAGCCATGTAGTAAGCTATAAACTCCCTTACGGCGAAGTCCGGCTTGAGGTTTTCGCAGTTAATAACCGCTCTCTCCTGTTTTTGCTCAGAAGTCTTTGGGGATATTATCAACCTTAAGTTATTGTCCTGGGAGATCTCAACCTCGTCCCCTGGCTTTAGGGATAGCAGTTTGACCCAGCTCTTTGGCAAAGACACTATATAGGTAGACCCTCCCGTCAACTGTACCTTTCTCACTATTTTTCCTGGCATAATCTACGTATTTCTATATAGATTTAAGCTTTTGCTTCCTCTGCTCTCATTTTCACTATAGAATCCGCTTCTTCTAAGACCTTTTTTGCCTCGTTTGTTGACCTGACTTTGACCTCCTGGGGGAGGTCTATAGAGGTATAGAAGTCAGTATATATAGTATCTATAGCCAACGAAAACTCGGCACTTAGAGAGGGCGTTATTTCCTTAAATAGCTTGAGTGCCTCCACCACAGCCGGTGCGTCGTTTACCACCCTCCCCACTGTTATGACCGTCTCAATTTTCACCTCTAGGAGTTCAAGAAGGACGTCAAGCTTCTCTAAGTAGCGGGATATGTTCTCCAACTGCTCCGACTCCTTTGCGTACTGCTCAGCCAGCAAGGAGAACCTAGTGGCGTTCCTTATCGACATGTCCCTGTACTGCTCGACCTTACTCGAAATCCTTGACCTCCAAAGCCTCAACTTGTTCCTGGCAATCCTAACCTCGGTTAGAAGCTCAGCTAGGCCCTTTTTCACGGTTTTAAATATCGGGCAATAACGTTTAAGAGTATTTTGCCTCCTTTTCTAGTTCGTCTAGGATCTCCTTAAATAGCTTGTACTCTGAGGAAAGCCTATACTTTGCCCCGTACTTCTCTCCGTCCTTCACCACTAGGTTGTTCTCCCTAAGCACGTCGAGGTGGTACAATACCGTTTTATAGTCAAGTCCCAAAGTCTCCGCCACTTGGTTGGCGTTAAGCTCGCCTTCCTCGAGGAGCTTTACTATTCGCAACCTAGTCTTCCCGCCCCTCGAGGAGAAAAAGAGAAGTTTCAGCGCCTTCTTGACTTGCTTCCTCTCCTTTTCGTCCATTGAATTTGACATATGATTTAAAAGGTTAATATAGTTCTCCGTGATAGAACCTTTGGGCTACCTCTGATATAACCTCAGTTAGGGTTGGATGGGAGAACGAGACCTTGTAGAGGTCCTTGACGCTTAGGTTACTCTCCATTGCTAACGCCATTGTATTTATTATCTCGGTCGCACCTTCGCCTATCATGTGGGCCCCGAAGACCCTACCTTCCTTGTCGACTACCACCTTTAGGAAGCCCTCAGTCTCGTTAACCGTCCACGCCCTGGGTATGTGCCTCATTTCTACCTTAACTTCGTAGGCGTCTATGCCCTCTTTCTTGACGTCGTCCAAGGTCTTGCCGACAATCCCTATCTCGAGGTCTGCAAATATCGAGATGGGGATGAACTTGGGCATGACGCTGTCCTTACCCCCTATGTTATCCCCTGCCACTATTCCTTGCTTCCACGCTTTGGTGGCAGAAAGTGGCATGCCTGCACAGTCACCCACAGCGTAGACTTTTGGGTTAGAGCTCCTAGCCCTTCCGTCGACTTTTATGTACCCCCTTTGGTCTACCTCCACCTTGAGGTTGTTCAGCCCTAGGTTGTCGTTGTTTGCCTTTCTCCCAATTGTTATGACTGCCATGTCCCCCTCTACGGTCTCGGTAGAGTTCGGAAGTGCAACGGAGAACTTGACCTTGTCCCTCGAGTCCACGATCTTGGACTTCGCCTGCAAGTATATCTTGACCCCGTTCTCCTCGAGCCTCTTCTTCGTCTCGTTAGCTATCTCCTTGTCGAAGCCGGGGAGCAACTGGGGCATTAGCTCTAGTATTGTCACCTCCTTGCCTAGGGCCCTAAACAACGTGGCAAGCTCAACCCCGGCCACCCCTCCTCCAACTATTACTATGGAGTTGGGGAGAGAAGGTAGGTTCATGGCAGTCCAAGGGTCTAGCACGTTCCTACCGTTTAGGGGGAAGTCGGGCAAGGAGATGGGGGAAGAGCCAGTAGCTATGACCAAGTTGTCGAAGGTTATGGTCTTATCTCCTACCTGCACCTCCCCGTGCTCGTTGACCTTCCCTTCGCCAGTGATCAAGTTTACGTTGTGCCTCTTTAAGTTCTCAGCTAGGTTCCCCCTTATAGCATCTATTGACTTGTTCTTGTGGTGGTTTAGGGCTTCGTAGTCTATGTTGCCGTTGGCCTTTATCCACTGGGACTTCTTTAGCCTAGACGCCAGTTTTACCGCATCTATGAGCGTCTTTGAGGGTATACAAGCCCTATTTATGCACTCACCGCCTATCAAGTCCTTCTCTACTAGAGCTACCCTTTTCCCCAACTCAGCTGACCTTAGGGCAGCAGCTATACCCCCAACACCGCCGCCTATTACCACTACATCAAAGTCCATGCTTCCTATTTTCTCTAGTAAGTATAAAGGCTTTGAGCCCCTTGAGGGCCTCCTTAGCGTCCAAGTCCTTTACTTCTTCGAGGCAGTTCAAGGCGACGAACTCGAGTTCCGTGTAGACCCCGTACTTCTCGTGTATGTCCTCTAGGGATAAGTTCATGTTCAGATAGTCCTTAACGAACTCCCTGTTGCACTTGCTTGCTATGTAGAGGAAACCCAGATCCACTACCCTCTTCCTACCCTTGACGTTTAGAAGTACCTTCGTGCCTATGGGTATTTCCTCTATCTCGCCATCTACTTCAATCTCCTCCCTTATTTCAATCTCCCTCTCTTCTTCGAGAAGGAAAAGCCTATACGCGTCCCCTATCTTCACACACTTTATTAACCGCACACTGAAAAAAGGGTTTGTGGAGAGCTGGGAAGACCTTAGACTAAAGGCACTGCAGAGGATATATCACGACAAGGAAATAGGATATCTAGACCCCGACATATTTGACCTCCTTATGAGCTTCTTTAAGAGGGAGAAGACCTATACTTACAGCAGTTGCAGTGGGAGGATAACGGTTATCGATGGCGTATACCCTTGGTCGAGGAAGGGGTCAACCATAGTTTTCAAGGACCACCTAAAGATGGAGGAGAAGGAATTGGCCAACACCCTTCTCAAGGGCCAGCTGTATAGGCTTTGGTTAGTGGCACAAGGGCCAATAATACACGCCTATACAAAGGACGAGGAGGAGGCGTGGGAGGTGATTAGGATAGCGAGGTCTGTGGGCTTTAAGCACAGCGGGATTTTGACTAAGAACTCCAAGGGCGTCCTCGTGGAGCTCAAGACTGGGATAAAGTTCGTTCACCTCATTAGGGAAGACGAGAGGCAAGAGGTACCCTGGGAGGAGGTAGTTAGGCTCACGAAAATAGCCAACGAGGTCTTGCAGAGGGGCAAGGAGAAGATGAGGGAACTTCAAAGAGCGGTGGAGTCATCTGTATCCCAAGACCCTGTGAAGCTGGGGAAGGACCCTAAAGGGAAGACCCCTACTAACTACGAAGTCGCTTAACTGCCTCAGGAACTTCAAGTACTCCTCGTCTTTAACTAGTCCGTTGGGCTGTAGTATTACCTTAGCTGGGTCTACCCTGTTTGCCTCGACGAACTTCACCACCTCGTCCACGTCTTCAAGCTTGGTGATCACAAACTTGTAGTAAGTTGCCCAGTCTTGGTCAAACTTGTAGTTTATGTGGTAGCCAGAGTTCCTGAGCTTCGGGGACACGGAGAACACGTCTACCAGTTGCATTAGTTCCCTCTTAGGCCTCACGGTGCCGTTTGTCTCTACGATGACCTTCTGCCCCCTTTCCTTCAACGCCTTCACTAATGGGTAGATATCCTGGAGGAGGGGTTCCCCGCCAGTTATAGTAGTGAAAGGTACCCTCAAGTCTAGGCTAGAGATTACCTCGTCTATGTCCATTGGCTTCCCGTCAGACCTAAGCCACGAGTACTTGGTGTCGCACCAAACGCACCTTAAGTTACACCCGGCTAGCCTCACGAAGTTGGAAGGGTACCCAATTACCTGACCCTCTCCCTGGATTGACGTAAATATCTCAATTACCCAGTACTTCACTTTGCAAGGCCTCCAATATCGCCTTTTTGAGCTCTTCTACTCCCACACCAGTCTCCGCACTCAGCTTAAAGAACTTCTCCTTAAGTGCTGAGGACACTTGCTCGTATATCCCTTGGTCTACCTCGTCCATCTTGTTAAGGACGGGAATAACCCTTTTTCCAAACGACTTAACCTCCTCGTAGAGGTCGAGCTGTTCCTTTGGGGTGTAGAGGGAGTACCTCGAGACGTCAAAGAGGAACACCACTACGCCGTCCAAATTCTTCAAGGCGTTTATTGCCTTTTTCTCGATCTCGTTCCTCACCTCCTGGGGCCTGTCCAGGATTCCAGGGGTGTCTATTACTTGGATTTTCGAGTAGTTCCAGTCTATGTGCCCCACGTGGATCTCCTTTGTGGTAAAGGGATAACTAGCCACCTCCGGTTTCGCCGAGGATATCCTCGAGACTAGAGTTGACTTGCCCGCGTTTGGTGGGCCAGCGACTATTACTGTGGGCAAAGTTGGGTCAATGCTCTTCAGCTTTTTCAACTGCTTCGCCAAGTCGATTAACCAGTTGATGCAACGGTCCTTTCTGAGCACTGAGGAGGCCCTGCCAAACGCCTCCCTCATTAGCTTATTGCTGAGCTTCTCGTCTGATGCCTTTATCGTCCCTATGTACCGGTTGAGTATCCTCATAGCGAGTTTTACAGACTTCATTGCAATGGCTAGGCATACTTTGATTTCCTTGTAGCTCTTCTTAGCTACTATCTCCATGGACTCCCTGTAAAAGGGGTGGAGGTTGTCTAGGTTAGGGAACGAATTGACGAACTCTACGTACTTGTTTAGGTTGTCCCTGTAAGAGATCAACCTCCTGATCTCCCTGTCCTTTACGCTCTCGCCAGAGATCTTTGAGAGCCTGTTCAGCTGGGACTTTATGAAGTCCTCCACCTTCGGCGGGCAGTTGATCTTCTCAAATGGGTTCAGCATACCTTAGTGCCTGGGGGAACATCAGAGTCTGGAGTTAAAAGACTAGGCCTCACGCCCTTCTTCTCGT
>JBBINF010000040.1:0-11130 GCA_037444045.1 Sulfolobales archaeon
GGCTGTCACAAATGTGGGCTATGTGATGGAGTCTGTCCTGCCAGGATTCCGATCTCCACCCTGCTCATTAAGCTGAACAGCCTAGTTGCCAAGAAGATACCAGAGGAGCCAGGGATTGCAATTCAGATCCCAGATAGGTACAAGGACATCATATCTGAAGATAGCGAAATAGGCCTTTGGCTGGGCAAGTACATCTCTGAAAACCCGGCATTAGTGTATACTGCTCTGGACTTGCTACAGAGGCTTGGGATAAAGGTCAAGCTGTTTGATACGACTAGGGACAGCGGTTTCATGGACTACATAAGCGGTAAAGGTAATTCCTTAGTGGAGAAGATCAAGAAGAACTCATCCGACCTTAGCGTTATAGAGCTAATAACCTTGACCCCAGAGGATTACAAAGCCTTTTCTGAGGCATATGTGGAGTACTCAAAGCTCGCTGGGAACACGAAGGTCTTTGACGTAGTTCCCTTGGAGCTAAGGTTGTTAAAGTCCATAGAGTTTGAGGGTAACGAGGAAATAGCCCTTCACGTGGCCTGCTTCCCCTCGTCTTATGCCAACGAGATAATGAAGAGGTTAAGGGAGAAAGGGTTTAAGGTAAGGAAAGTAGAGGGGTGTTCTGGAGCGATACTTGAGCGTAACTTAGGAAAGAGGGCCGACATGATGGCTAGGGCACTTGGAGAGAACTACCAGTCGTTAGTAACCTTATGCCCATTGGCTGCGGCCAAGTTTAGGTCGGTTGGAGTAAACGCCAAGACCCTTACAGAGTTCATAGCGGAGAAACTTGGCGTTGCAGTTTACACGCAGACTGTTACCTTTACTGTTCCCAGCGACGACATCAAGGTGATAAGGGACAAGGTCATGTCCCTCCTAGCTTCGTCCCTAAACCAGAGGGCGAAGTTAATCGCAGATACTACAACTTTCATCTCTACCTCTCCTGAGGAATACAAGAGGATAATTGAGCCAATAATCGCTGAGGCAGTAGATGAGGCCTCCAAATCGCTAATAGAGAGCGTTAAGGGAATTCTATCGTCACGTTACGGTTCAGAGGATCCCTCTAAGAAGATTGTAATAACGAGTGCGTACATCAAGGAGATTAACAGTATTCTCATGTCCATGAGCCTGGAGGGTATAGTGAAGGAAGTCGTTGAGCTAGTAAAGAAGGAATCAACTGAGCCCTTCGACGAAAAAATCCTGGCCTCAGTACTCCTTGAGACCTTAAGGGAAAACATCGCTAAGTTAAGGGACTCGTTCTCGACTCTTTCCTTTTAAACATTTCTACCCTAAGTCTTTATTGTGTCCAAGATATATCTAGGTACGGCAGGGGTCCCTCTCTCCGCTAAAGGAAAAGACACTATAGAAGGGATAAAGAGGGTAAAAGAGCTAGGGCTCAACGCGATGGAGGTCGAGTTTGTACAAGGCGTTAGGATGAGCAGGGAAAAGGCTGCTCAAGCCGGGGAAGTGGCAAGCTCTTTGGGCGTCAGGCTATCAGTTCACGCTCCGTACTTTATCAACCTTTGCTCTGAAGACGATGAGAAGGTAGAGGCCTCAAAGAAGAGGATACTTGACACGGCAGACAGGGCTGACGCAATGGGTGCAGACGCAATAGCTATCCACGTTGGGTTTTACGGCAAGCTTAAACCAGAGGAGTGCTACCAAAAGCTAAAGGTTGAGTTGGGAGAAGTGGCTGACAAGGTAAGGGAAAGCGGGTATAAAGTCAAGCTAGGAGTGGAGACAATGGCGAAGGAGACGGCGTTCGGGACGATAGACGAGGTAATAGAAATATCAAAAGAAGTAAAAGGGGTCATCCCTTACATAGACTGGGCACACACTTTTGCTAGACAGGGCGGGAAGATAGATTACGGCGAAATAATAGACAGGCTAGTTAGAGAGCTTAACTTGACCCACATAAACTCCCACTTTGAGGGGCTAGAGATAAGAAAGGGAAAGTACGTGGACGTCCATAGGTCAGTGACCTATAATACCCCGCCCTTCGAGCCCTTAGCTAGGGAGATACTCTCTAGGGATATCTCCATAACCTTAATATGCGAAAGCCCAGAGCTGGAAAAAGATGCCCTTATAATGAAAGAGGTTATTGAGAAACTAGGGTACAGATTTGACTGAACTGTTAGTGGCCTCAGATTACGACAGGACGATTTCCGAGGAAAGGAATAACTTCTTCATCTCTGAGGCAGTTAGGGAAAGGATAAACGCCTTCTCGAAAAGGCACAAGTTCGTCGTGGTCACGGGAAGGGAGAGGAGGTTTATAGAGAAACTTGCATACGGCTTGAACCCTACAGCGTGGGTTTTAGAGAACGGGGCACTAATACTCTTCGGAGAGAAGGTAATATACAACGTCCCAGAGAATTGGCCTGCTATCCGCTACGAGGTTGGGAGGAGACTGGAGAAGAGCGGAATAGAGTTCACTTATGGTGAGGTCATAATCTACATCAATAACTCTCCAAAGGTAGAGGAAATTCTATCTGACCTCGAGGTTAAGGTAGAGTGGAACAGGGACGACGCGATGATCCTCCCTAAGGGAGTGAACAAGGGGACTGGAATTCTTACGCTCACTAAAGTGATGGGGTTTAAGGGGAAGATCATCGCCGTTGGGGACTCCCAAAACGACATTACTTTATTTGAGGTATCCGATTTTAAGGTGGCTGTAAACAACGCTTTGGAGGAGATAAAGAGGATATCCGATCTGGTTCTCTCTAGACCAGACGGGGAAGGGATAATAGAACTTCTGGACATGATAGAAAACGGGAAACTAACCTTGTAGCTTGTCCAAAACGTCAAGTGCCTCAAAGAGGTTTCTAACCCTGTTCTCCTTTACCTCAGAGTAATAGTTCAGCCTATCCAACAGTATTGCAGGCAGGTAGGCCCTCTTCGCCCCTAATACGTCGATCTCGTACACGTCGCCTATGTGGACTCCCCTAACTCCTGCAACCTTAGTGGCGTAGTGGAAAATTTTAGGGTGTGGCTTCATTACGTTGTAGTCGCAGGAAGCCACTATCCCATCTAGGTACTTGTAGAGGTCGAGGTCTCTGAGGATCTTGCTGACCTTCTTGGTGGTGTTGGTAACTAGGACAACCTTATAGCCTCTCTTTTTTACCTCCTCCAAGAAGGGTATAGCGTCTTCGTAGAGCTCGTATTCCTCTGCCAAGTAGTTCCGACTCTCAAGTCGCTTTATGACTTCGGTAGGAGCGTAAACTCCCATCTCGTAAAAGAGCTCTCTGAAGTCAACTTGAGAGAGCCCGTCGTAGTGGGGGAAGTGGCACTTGCCGAGAACCCTCATCAGCGCCCTGTACACCTTCTTCTCATCTAAATTAATCCCCTCCTCAGATAAGGCCTTAGCAACGGACTCGTGGAACCTTGGCTTAAACCTCACTAGCGTTTCTCCCATGTCTATAAATACGGCCCTCACTCCACATCCCTCCTTACCTTGATTAAAAACTTTGGCGGGGAGATTCTCTCTGACTTACACGCGGGGCACCTGCTGGGTTTCCTCGGAAATTCCATCTCGAACTCGTAGCCGCAGTTCTCGCATCTGGGCGGGATTACCAACACTACGTAGTCCTTCCTCTTTGAGGACTTGGCTATGTGGTAAATGTGCTCGTAAACTTCCTTCTCCTTCCTTATGTCCAAGGCCTTCATTATGTCCCTTGCAGTCAAAGGCTCTTCTGCGTACTTAAGCAAAAGGAATATCTTTTCCCTCGTCGTTAAGAATTCTGTGTTCAATGGAGTCCACCAAATCTTCCTTTAATGAAATTTTTATGTTAAAGCTATTTAAAAGCCATGTGTCCAGGGAGAAATCCCTGTGCTGGCCTTCCACACCTATGCTCTCCACTCCAAATAAGTCTGCAATTAGGCCACATACATCGTAGAGGGAGGTTCTAGGACCTGCTACGTTTATTATCCCTTTAACTTGTGCGTGTACAAACCTCGAGATGACCTTTGAGACGGCGTGTAAGCTTATTGGTGAAACGTAAAAGTTCCTGTTACACCTTAAGTTCTTTCCCGATAACGCTGCCTTGAAGAAGGGGTACAAGAATCCCTTGTAATTTAACGAGTAGACGGCCCCCAACCTAAGCACTAGGTAGTTGCCCAAAGCAGCTATACCAACTTCTCCAGCTAGTTTCGCCATCCCGAAGTAATTTACTGGGTTTGGGGTCGAGTTCTCGTGGTAGTAACCCTTTTTGCCATCGAATATCATGAAAGTAGAAAGGTAGACGTTAGTCGCCCCTACTTTATTGGATGCCCTCGCTATGTTTATGGAGTACCACGTATTGTAGTTCCAAAGGTTTGCCCTACTCTCGTAAAACGGCACCTCCATTGTGTGTATCACTACGTCGGGTTTAACTGCAAGAACTTTTTGAGGTGTATCAACCACAACTACGCTATCGCCCTTAAGTTCCCTGGCAATGCTTTTAGCGATAGGGCCCTCGTCTGTAAGTGCAACTATCATTTCATCTCCTTCAGGAGGTTCTCATATATCTCCTCAACCTTACTTAAAATTCTTTCCTCACCAATCCCCTGTAAGGTAGCAAAAAGGGATAAACCTCCTGCCCCTACACCCTCCTTTACGAAACCCCTCTCGTATGCCCTTAGCCCCTCAAATCTGGATCTGGAGAAGTCGAGGTTGACGTATGATAGCTTTACCCCAACTTGCCCAGCAAGGTACTTGATGTCTGAAGAGTTATCCTCTATTATCCACCGCGTAGTCCCTATCCCGACGTCCTTTAGCTTCTCCTTTTCCAGCTCCTTAATGACGGCTGATGCCGCGACCATTTGCGTTCCACCAGCCAACAATACCTTACCTCTAAACCCAAGGGAGATCCCAGCAACGCCCAAAAGCATAGGGTCGGAAAGCTTGGACAACTTGCCCATGAGGTCTTGCGGCAAGTCCCTTAAGGCCTCCTCTACAATTCTCCTCTTTAGCGCTTTCGGGTTTTCCGGTGAGGCTGAGCTGACTTTGTCCATGGCGTCATAACCAAGCCCAACCAACGTTGCCATGGCTGTAGTTGTGCCTGCTGGGATGGACTCGCCTATTATGAGTAACTCGTAATCGTTTGAGAGCTGTTCGCCCAAGACCCTCCCGTTTTCTATTATTCTCTTCGCCACTTCCCTCTTCAAGGATCCCTTTCTTATGTCTCTCCCGGGCTCTCCGCCCAAGCTCACGTAAGGTATTTTAGGCTTTATCCTAGAGCCAGCGTCAACCACCATTGAGTTAATTCTAAGAAGCGATAGTGAGGCTCTAGAGATTACGGCTGGAGTTGGGAGGCCACTAGGGGTGACCGGAATCGCGTTGATGACCTTGCACCTTCCTAGGACTAAGAACTCCGCGTCAGCCGGAGGGGTAAAGTGTGTCAACTCCTCAGTGGCCCCAGCTATTGTTATGCCGGGGATTAAACTGACGTCTGTGGTGGCTATGACGAGCAAGAACATGGCCCTCTTTCCCTTGATCTCCTCGGAGAAGTTTCCTAGAACATCGGGCATGTCGATTCTCCTTTAGATTGCCTAAATTAGGTTTAAAGCCTTATTGGAAAAGGTTAGTTCAAATGCAGGATTTTGACGAAGCGTTCTGGAACTTATATAGGGTCGTAGAGAAGGGAACGACGATGACTCTAGATCAGTTTGAGTCAGACAAGGCCACAAACTCCGAGATAAGGAGAGCAGTGGGTGGACTAATAGACTTGGTGTTCAAAGAGGCGGAAAAGATGCTCCCTGGGGAGAGGGACAGAGAAAGGGCATTGTGGGAGCTAATGAAGAGGAACGTCATCTCAGCCCATCTAGCTCAAGAGCTGCTAGACATCCTAAGTCTGGCTAAGCACGTAAACGAGGTAGAAGACGCCGTCCTTTACGGGATGTTGGTTAGGATAATGGAAGACCTAGAGGAGCTTTACTTTTCGCTAAAAAAGAATATTAACCAGAAAGGCTAATCGAACATGTGTTCGGTATGAGCAAAATTGAAGAACTTATATCAGAGATAAAGAAACTAAAGAGGGAAAAGAACGCAATAATACTCGGCCACAACTACATGGACTATGGTGTTCAATTGGTCTCCGACTTTACCGGAGACTCCTACGACCTAGCAGTAAAAGCTATGAAGACAAACGCTGACGTAATAGTCTTCGCTGGTGTTTACTTTATGGCGGAGCAGGCATCTGCCTTGAACCAAGACAAAAAGGTTCTCTCGCCAGATCCCAACGCTGGTTGTAGCCTTTCCGACTCCCTTGACCAGGAGACCCTGCTTAAGTATAAAAAGATGTACCCAGACGCCCCAGTGGTGCTCTACATAAACACGAGCATTTATACCAAGGCCCTTGCGGATTACATAGTGACATCCTCGACTGCGGTTAAAGTTGTAAGTTCCCTTGACGCAGACGTCATACTGTTTGGCCCCGACGCAAATTTGGCCAACTACGTCGAGAAGAAGACTGGGAAAAAGCTCGTTAAGGTTCCTCCTAACGGGAGGTGTATAGTACACGCTTCCTATACAAGGCAAATAGTCCATTTAGCTAGAAAGAAGTACCCCGACGCGTTATTGATGGCCCACCCCGAGTCCCCCCTAGAGGTTTTAGAGGAGGCAGACTTCGTGGGCTCAACGAACCAAATGATAAACTTCGCTAGGGAAAGCCAGGCAAAGGAGTTTATAGTAGCGACAGAGCTCGGCATGATAAACGCCCTCCAACTGCAAGTTCCCGGGAAGAAGTTTTACCCCTTGTTGACTACTGAGGCTTGTGCTTGTGCTAGGTGTCCCTACATGGCAATGATCACGCTGGAGAAGGTATTGAGGTCCTTGAGGGACGAAGTATATGAGGTAAGGGTACCTAGAGACGTGGCAGAGAGGGCAAAGAGGGCCTTTGAGAACACTATGCAGTTGTTATCCCGTAAATAGCATCCCTAATTTCCTCTTCCGTGTTGTAAAAGTGGGCGGATATCCTTATTCCCTCTCCCCTAGGCGAGACCACTATGTTCTTCTGCATGAGCCTTTCCGCCGCTTTTTTGGGCTCCTTCACTTTGACCACCACTATTCCCGACCTCTTCTCCTTTGGGGTAATCACCTCGAGCCCCTTGTCCTCCGACAGATCTATTGCTATTTTGCTCAGCTCCAGCACCCTCCTCTCTATTTCGTCCTTGTGCTTTGAAAGGAACTCGGCCGATTTTGCCAGTCCCAGGTTTGAGGCCACGTCAATAGTCCCTATTTCAAACCTCCTCGGACCCCGCTCTAGTTCAAAGGTCGTTGGGTCGAACTTGAGGTAGTCCTTAGCGCTTTTCCAGCCGTAGAAGGGAGGGTCCTCCAAAAGCCCTTTTTTGACGTATATGAAACCGGAGCCTTGTGGGGCCATTAGCCACTTATAGCCTCCGGCAACAACAAAGTCGACTCCCAGTTCCCTTACGTCAACGTTAAGGGCACCGGCGCTCTGTATTACGTCAAGCAGGACGTAAGCCCCTACTTTTTTTGCCTTTTCTACTACTCTCTTTACGTCAAGCCTAACCCCTGTGTTGAAGCTGACGTGGCTGACGCTGACTACTTTAGTGTGCTCGTCTATTTCGTTGATTATACTTTCCGTTATGGAGTAGGGATCGGCTCTAACAATGGAGAGCTTAACTCCCCTTTTGGATAGCTTTACAAAGGGGAACACTGTGGCTGGGAACTCTAGGCTGTCTGTAACCACCTTGTCTCCGGGCTCTAAGGGAATCCCGTGGGCGACTAGGTTAATTCCAAAGGACGTGTTGGGGATAAGGGAAATCTCTTCAGGGGAAGCGTTGATTAACGTTGCTATCTTTTCCCTTATGTGAAGGAACTCGTCTGCCTCCTCTTCGTTTACTGCTATTGACCCAAATTGGGAAACCCTGTACAAGTAGCTGAACGTCTCGAAAAGCACCGGGAGAGGTGTAGGGGATATAGCCGCGTGATTGAGGTATTTGAACCTCTTAGTTATCGGTACAACGTCTCTGAAGCCTTCTATGTCCATATTCTTTCCGAGATTTATTCAAGAATTTGTTATTATTATTTTCGGGAACTGCCACTCTCCCTTGAATATCTCGTAAGGTATGCTGTACCCTTCTGCGTAGCTCTGAGTAGCAGGGACTATTAACACGTTTTTGGAGTATTCCCTCGCAAGTCTAACTACGTGGTCTAGCTCATCGTGGTTGGCTAAGGCCTCTGTTACGTATCCTCTCTCGGTCTTCGCCGACCAAACCAAGTTCGGAAAAGTGGGTGGCAGTTCCTTGTCTGAGATCACGTCAACTATAAAGGAGAAACTGCCTAGCCTATAAAAGAATCCCGTGACTAGTCTCTTGACAAACTTCCAGCGAGGATATAAAAGGTAGTTTACACTTGGATTGTGTTGAAGCGTCGCTAGGAAGTCTATATCCCGTTTTGTCAGTTTTGTCGAGTCATAAGGTCCTTTATTGGCACCTCCGCTTATAACGATCTTATCCTCACATAAAGCGTTCCCTGTTTCAAAGTCTATGCATGAGGGTTTTACGATATACCTTTTAATGGTATTTATTTCGAGGATCTCACAATCAGCTATGTGTTTCTCTCTTAAGACCTTCACCACTTCGTTGAGCCTGCTTAGACCGTCGTTTACGTAGTACACTACAACGAAGAATTTGTTTCCCTCTACGTCATGTCTGAATAGGTGGACTATGGGGTAGAACAGCTTTTTCTTTGTCTCCATCTTTATCTCGCTGTTACTGCAAATGACGATAGCTTTCCTCAGTCCAAGGCTTTCGGTGGATATTAGAGTAGAAATAGATAGCCCGTGTAATCTTACTAAGTTGTTAATAATTGATTTAACCCTGGCAGAAGGTAGACCCGTAACTTTAGAAAGGATATAACTGTTAGGTCCCACCTTCACTAGTTTGCTAAGAATCAACTCTACTTCTTTCACAAATAAAGAAGATTTAGCCCTCTAGTTAAACTTTGCTAGTAAAGTGAGATTTAAAAGATTCAGTGGATTCTATTTATATTCTTTGTGGTTTTTATTACTTCTCCCCCACAGATTACACACGAGTCCTTTTTAGTCCTATATACTTTTCCACAGTTTTTACAAACGTATTGATATTCTTTTTCTACATTCACACTTTTATT
Source organism: Sulfolobales archaeon (assembly GCA_037444045.1). Classification (GTDB taxonomy): domain Archaea; phylum Thermoproteota; class Thermoprotei_A; order Sulfolobales; family Sulfolobaceae; genus Aramenus. Next base: position 9,104 of record JBBINF010000040.1, read on the forward strand.
TAGTTTTACTGAGTTATACTTTATATTCAGCCTTGCAAGTACGTTTTGAACTGAGAAGTCGTCGGTAAAGACCACACTTGGTTTGAGCTGCATTGCCAAAGCTATTATCGAGACGTCAGTCTGGGAAAGCGTGTACTCGCCTATCTTCCTCAACACGTTACGTACCTCTTCTATGTTTCTCCTTTCTGGCTGCATTACAATTACCTTACCAGAGCTCGTGGCGAGGCTTAATAGCCCTCTCGAATAGGAATCCCTTACCTCTTCCACCACTTGTGGGGTGGTGTAGACTTTGTTGAAGTAGTTTTCTAGGCCGGCTAAAAACCCGGCTGTATCAAATATCACGTTTTCCATTCAGTATACCCTGGATCGGGTCAATTCTATAAAATCTCAGTATTTTAGCTTTTTTGTCGCTTACCCTGACTTCGATTTCCGAGTTGGTGTGTATCTTTGCTATTACTTCGCCATCTGACACAACCCTTGCAGTCTGTGGGTATCCCTTGTCCATCACGGTCAACCTAACGTTTATCGGGGGAATGACTACGGACTTCAGTGGCGTGAGAATCGGGTTCACTAAACATACCTCAAGTGCGTCAACCTTGTACACGTAATTACCGCTGATGGAGAAGCTCCAGGCGCTGCTGCCCTGTGGTGTGGAGACGAGAACTCCGTCCCCCTCGAAGACTATGCTGTCCTCTAAGAACTTGACGTTTATCTTTAGTGCCTCCGGCTTGTCGTAAAGTACGCCAATCTCGTTGAACGCCAACGCCTTAATGCCATCGACTTCAGTCTCAAGGAGCATGTATTCCTCCGTTACGTATTCGCGGTTTATTAGCCTGTAAAACGCCGACTCTAAGTTTTCCGGCAGAACGTCCATCATAAATCCCCTTCTCCCTGCCTTCACTGCCACGATCGGTTTGAAGTACCTAATGGCCTTAAGTAGGGTACCATCGCCACCCACTGCTATAACTACATCAGGGTCTTCGTCAGTTAACACAAGCCCGTACTTCGTGGCTAACTTCTCTATACGCCCCTTTATTTCCTCAACGTTAGGCGTCGGTTTGCTCACTATTTTAACTTTCATTCTTTAAGTTAATTCCTGGGAAGCTATTTAATAGTCTTCTGCTAGGCTTAGTATGCCAATGAAAGGAAAGACGATATATTTAGCTAGGATCGTGTATTCCATAAGCTGGTTCTACCTTTCGCCGGAAATACCTTACATCCTTTCAAAGTACAACGTAAGTAGCTCGTTAGCAGGGTTCATCCCTTTCTCCTTCTTTATGGGCTCTGGGGCTATGCAGTTGCCCTCAGCATTCGTCTCTACGAGGATAGGTCTTAGGAATTCCATGTTCCTAGGTCTTGCTATTATGGCGTTCTCTGCGTTAATGGTCTCATTCTCTTCTTCCTTCCTACAATTGCTCCTTTCCTACTTCGTGGGAGGAGTTGGGGCGTCCTTTTTCTTCTCCAGCGGGGGAGCTCTGTTGGCGGAGTTAAACAAGGGGAGACTAGGAGAGGCCATGGGACTCTACAACGCATCCTTCAGCCTAGGAGGTATTATTGGGCTAAATTGGGCGTTCTTGGATCAGCTGATTGGATTTAGGCCAGCTACGATTTTGTTGTCAACAGTGACCCTCCTATCTGCATTCGTAAACATGAGGATGCCCAACTACCTCCCCACGTGGAAAGTGATAAAGAACATAAAGGTACTTTACTTCGGCATAGCCACTTCGGGAGTATGGGGAGTTTACTACGTCGTGGGGGAGCTCTTCCCCGTTTTCGCCCATGAGTACCTTCACGTTAGTAACGTAGAAGGTGGGGCAATAACTTCTTTGTTACTCCTATCGTCACTTGCAGGAGGCTTACTGGGTTTCCTAGGCGACAAGGGGAACAAGGTAAAAATCCTACTAGTTTCCTCAATAGCGGGAATATTGCCAGATGTGCTACTCTACACGAACTTTTACGTTGTCGGAATAGTGCTACTCGGACTGTTTAACGAGTTAGCGATCTCCATACTTTATTCCATAGTGGCT
>JBBINF010000041.1:0-11096 GCA_037444045.1 Sulfolobales archaeon
CCCCGTCGACGTTTGTGGCTACCACCAGGAAATCCGCGCTCGTAGCCTCCGCCACAAGGGCGGAGACGGCAGCGGTGGACTGACCGGGCTGGAAACCCCCTGTCACGACAACCTTGCCGTGGGACCAAGCCTGGATGAACTCCTCGAGGCTCTCCGGGACCTTCATGTAAGCCACGTCTGGTAGGGAGAATACGACCAAGTAAGCGTTTAGCCTAGAGGCCCATATGCCCAAGAGGTCTAAGAAGGCCTCGTTGCCCCCCATTTTCCTGGCCAAGTTTATGTACTTCCTAGCCGTCTGCCCTCCTCCTGTGACTATGCCTACCCTGTGCCCCTCGTTAACTAGCTTGAGGACTGAGTCCTTTAGGGCAAGGAGTTTCCCAGGATCCTCCTCGTCAAAGAACTTCCCGCTCACCTTTAATATAACGTTCATCGCGTTGAAAATGCAAAAAGCAAGTAAAAAAGTTTAGACTGGGTAGTCGTCGGGCAGCTTGTGCCTAAAGTACTTCCCCGTCTCTGGGTCCTTGAATAAGCCTATCTTTACGCCTTTCCTCCCCTTAGGCGCTAAAGTCCACACCTTCTCCGGTGCCAGCTCCATTTCCTTACCAGCAGGGGTCTTTACTTTTACGGCCTTTTTTGAAGTCATTTCAATATCTATCTTGCAGGACTAAGGTTAAAAACCTTTCCGTGAATAATTTAATTGATAATACCATGAGTGAATAAAGGGTGATGTTGAAGGTTTGCCTTAACCCTCAGACTGCGTCGGTTAGCCCTCCGTCTATCAAGATTGACGTACCGTTTACGTACCACGAGTTGTCAGATAAGAGGAAAACAATTAGGGGCGCCAGATCCCTCTCCGGGTCCCCTATCCTCCCAGCAGGGGTAGGGGATACGACTACCTCGTTCCACAAGTCCTCAAACCTCTTTCCCTCCTTCTCTGCCAACTTCCTTATCGTCCTCTTAGCCCCCTCCGTCTCGAAGCTCCCCATTAGAACCACGTTAAACGTAATGCCGTGCTTCGCGTAGCTTTTAGCTAGGATCTTGGCCAACTGTATCAGCGGGGCCCTGGAGACGTCAGCCAAAGAGAATATCCTCTGCGGTTGTTTTACCGTCCAGGAGGAGAGGAACACGACCCTCCCCCAACCGTTCTTGACCATTTCTGGGAGGAAGGTCTTTACCAACTTAATGGCCCCAGTCAGGTAAAGCCTCACAGAGTGCTCCCAGTCCTCCATTGTGGTCTCCTCAAAGTAGGAGGGCTCCGAAGGCGGGTTCCCCGTGTTCACCACTAGGGCGTCCACCCCTCCCATCGCCTCCACTGAGAAGGAAAAGAGCTTCTCGGAGTCGGCGTAGTTTGTCACGTCGAAGGTAGTCCCCCAGACCGAGGGGTTGACCTTCCTGAGCTCTTCTACCGTCTTTCTCACCTTGCCCTCGCTCCTCGAGGAGACTACCAGCTTACAGCCCTCTTTGGCCAATGCCTTTGCTATCCCCTTTCCTATGCCCTCAGTTGAGGCAGTTATTACTACCCTCTTGCCGACTAAGTTTAACTCCATGTGGGCTTTTTACTACTCGAGGAAATTAAGTTTCGTGGAGTTTACAGTATTCCACCACTCCTTTGACGTGTTGGGGGGTAGCGAGAGGGTCGCGATTGCTGTTATCTACACTTTGAAGGAGCTGGGCCACAAGGTGACTCTGGTCACTACGAGCTTTCCTAGGGAGAGGGTGAGGAAGTGGGACACGCACTACGTTGAGCCGGATAAGGTAGTGATAAAGGGCTTTCCCCTAAAGTTCGGCATATACAGGGCCCTCTATCTGTCCACGATGACAAGGAAGGAGAACAGCTTCAGCACAATAGGGGACATAACTTGGAGCACCTTCAGCTACATCCACTTTCCTTGGTCTCTAACCGACAACTTAAGGCTAGTGGAGAAGTACTACTATTACGAGGACTACGTAAGGGACAAGAAAAAGAGGCTCTACTTCCTGCCCTACAAGTACATCCATAGGGCCCTCTTCAGGGGGTCAAAGAGCAGGCTGTTGGCAAACTCCAACTGGACTAGGAGGCTTTTGGAGGTCTCAGGCTATAGCGCCGAGACCTTGTACCCCCCAGTTGAGCTAAGGAAGGTGGAGTCAAGGGAGAGGGATCCCAGGCTCGTGGTCTACTTGGGGAGGATATCGCCGGAAAAAGACCTAGAGAACCTAATTGAGGTAGCAAAGAGGTTGAGGGAGTTCAAGTTCGTCGCCTTAGGCTCCACCGGGAGGGAACCAAAGTACGTGAGCTGGTTCAAGTCCGTGGCGAGCTCCTTGGGTAACGTGGTTGTGGAGGAGAACCCGGACGAACAAAAGGTTGACGAGTACTTCTCTAGGGCAAAGGTCTACTTCCACCCAAAGGTTAACGAGCACTTCGGCATATCAATAGTGGAGGCGATGAGCGCTGGGCTAATCCCAGTAGTCCACAGGAGCGGGGGAGCGTGGTACGACATTGTGGCTGAGGGCAAGTACGGCCTAGGTTACGAGAGCCCAGATGAGGCAGTTAACGCAATAAGGGAGGCGAGCAGGTGGGAAACTGACGTAAGAGAAAGGGCGAACGAGTTCTCCTTTGAGGTATTCACAAAAAGGCTGAGCTCTATTTTGGAGAGAGCCTCTTGAAGACCTCGTATACTGAAACGTAGTCGGCCTCGGAATAGCCTAAGGCCTCTGTCATCCTGTAGAGCTGCAGCGCCAGAGAGGAAAGGGGACTGACTACCCTTAGGTTCTGGGACTCCCTCTGGATTATCTCTAAGTCCTTCCTCATGTGCTTAGTGGCGAACTGGGTGCTGTAGTCTCCAGTGACTAGCTTGGGGGCCTTAATCTCCGAGGTGGGGGACTTTGCACTGGCCATCTCAGCCAAGAGCCTAGCTACCTCGTTGGGGTCTAACCCCGACTTTACGCCGAAGTTAAACGCCTCCGCCAGGGCGGCCACATACGTCCCTACCAACAAGTTGTTCACTAGTTTGGCGTAGAGGCCCATTCCGTTTTTGCCCATGTAGAGTATGTTGGAGGCAGTGCTCTTCAGCACTTCCTTCACTTCGTCGAACTTATCCCTTGGCCCACCTACAAGTACCGTGAGCTTCCTCTGCTCAACGAACACCGAAGTGCCAATAACCGGGGCGTCAAACATTACTCCCCCTGCCTCCGAGACCCTCTTAGCTATTTCAACGCTAACAGAGGGGGAAATTGTGGACATGTCCACGAAGGTCTTTCCCCTCGCCTCGCTCAGCATCTCTTGGTACACCGAGGAGACGGCGTTGTCGTCGGCCAACATGGTAATTACGAAGTCCGAGTTCCTAGCTAGTTCCTTTAAGTTGGTGAAGTACTTGACGTTGTACCTTTTAGAGAACTCCTCGGCCTTGCTTGTAGTCCTGTTGTAAACGTAGTCTAACTTCTTGTCTGTGGCTAGGTTAGCCGCTATTCTCCAACCCATTACGCCTAGTCCAACTAGGGCTATCCTCATGACAACTTAATTTGATCCAGTACCCTTTTATGTTTTCCCTCGGAGTCAATCAAGTCGACAGAAAGCACCTCCCCCTTCACGTCCTTCAGCTTCTCCTTTAGCTCCTCGAAGTTCTTAGCCTCCACTATCAAATCCCTTATGCCGTCGTATACCTCTTGTCCCACTTCTTCCTCGCTGTACACCGTCACCCTGTACACCCTCTTCTGCGGCAAAAATTGGGCTATGAGCCCCAGTTCCCTTCCCGAGACCTCGCCCACCCTTTTAGCGTAGTAGCCAGCAGCCCTTATCTCCTGCCTGTCCTCGTCCTTCACTACTAAGGGGTAGGGGTCGAATACCCTAACCTCAGAGGGCTCAGAAAACGGGACTACAATTACCCTCTTTACCTCTTCCTCCAAGGAAGTCCCCTTACCGTACCAAGATGATATTGGAACCCCCCTGCTTAGCCTGTTGTAGACGTAAAGGGTCTTCCTGACCTTGGATATGGTGTACACCGACCTCGTGTCCATGTCGTATACTACCTCCACCTCCGGGTAGTCTATGTCTGGTGGAAAGCCCTTATTGCTTAACCTCTTACCTACTTCCCTCTTTACCTCGTTTTTTATGCTCTCGTAGTAGACCAACCCGTTCTCAACGGAAAACGAAGTCTCCCTCCTCCTCAAGTCCTCTGACAGCTTAACTCCAAGCACGTACTTTGGGCTGGTCTTTACCACCTCTAAAGCCTTCCTCTCGAAGTCGTCCTTTATTCCCTCTATCGAGTCACCACAGAGGTAGCAACTCCTCTTCTGGAACTCCTCGTTGAAGTAGTTCTTGAAGGTGCCTCTAGCCACTTCGCCAATATTGAAGAACAGTTCCTTCACTTGCTCTAAGTCCTTTACCTTATGTTCCTTGATGTCTTGGTCTACCCTCATTAACAACGAGACCTTAAGTGAGAGCCCCCTTTGTGAGTTAGTAAGGCCATGCCCAAGCCTAGCAAAGCACCTTCCAAGGCAACTGTCACATAGCGGGTACTTTGAGAGGAGGTCCCTAACCTTGTCCAAGATCTCCGAACTGCCCGAGGAGCTTTTCCACATCCTTCCTTCTCCTCTTTATCATCTTCAGCATCCTTTGAACGTTATTAAAGTGATCTATGAGCTCCTTGACGTCGCTCGGTTCTGTACCAGAGCCTAAGGCTATTCTCCTCATCCGCGACTTGTCTATTATGTCAGGGTTATCGAGCTCTTGATAGGTCATTGAGTTCATTATTGCCAGCCACTTCTTCATCTTCTCCTCCCCTACCTTCAGTTGGTCCTCTGGTACTTGCCCTAACATGCTAATGCCCGGAATTAGCTGGAGTACCTTGGAAAGGGGGCCCATCTTCCTCAAGGCTATCATTTGCTTGTAAAGGTCCCTCAACGTCAGCTTGCCCTTACCGCTTATTACTTCTTCCATCTTCTTCTGTAGGGTGTCGTAGTCCTCCAGTGCCTTCATCTTCTCTATTATTGCCTCTATGTCCCCCATTCCCAAGATCCTTGCGACGAACCTCCTCGGCTCAAATACCTCCAGCTCGTCTATCTTCTCCCCAGTGCCGATAAACTTGATCCTAGCCCCCGTCGCTGCCACGGCTGAGAGTGCTCCACCTCCCTTTGCGGTGCCGTCCATCTTTGTCACTATTATTGAACCTACCTTACTTGCCTGGTTAAACTTAGAGGCAAGGTCGTAGGCCTTCTGCCCTATCGAGGCATCTAGGACTAAAATTACCTCGTCAGGCTTCAGTTCCTCGTAGATGTTCTTCATCTCCTCAAGAAGCTTGCTCTCCTCGCCATACCCGTGCCTACCTGCCGTGTCAACTATTATGATGTCGTACTTTTCCTTAAGGAACTTCTCAACCCCTCTCTTAGCTATCCCCACTGCATCTGTGCTCCCTGGCTCCCCGTAGACGGGAACCTTTATCTGCTCCCCTATCTGCACTAACTGGTCTAGGGCTGCCGGCCTATACACGTCTGCCCCAACTAGGGCTACCTTAAACCCCTTCTTTTTGTAGAAGTAAGCCAGTTTCCCGGCAGTAGTGGTCTTCCCGCTACCCTGAACCCCCACTAGCATAATGACGTAAGGTACCTTCTCCGGGATCACTTCTGGCTTTTTGTCGCCACCAAACAGGGAGGAAAGCTCGTCGTACACTACTTTTATGAACCACTCCCTCCTCTCCAGGGAGGTGGGCGGCTTTTCCTTTTTCAGCCTCTCCCTGATCCTGTTGGTTAACGAGAGGACTAGCTTAACTTGGACGTCAGAGGATATTAGGGCCTTCTGGAGTTCCTTTATGAACTCCTCAACAGCTTGGTCATAAGAAGAGCTCCCGCCCAAAAACTTCCTTACTGCATCCTTTAAGCTATCAAGCATAACCTACCAAAATTTACTTAACTCTCACTATCTTATTTCTTCCCATTATAGTCCAGTACTCTATCTCCGCCCCTGGCCTTATCTTGCTTGCTAGATCCTCCTCCTTGGGCTTCTCCATTTCGAAGGTCTCGTAAGTGTTGAGATCCATTACTTGTAGCTTGTCTCCCGTGTCAGCAAGTATCTGGCCCACGTGCTTCTCTATAATTGGAACCTCGACTTGCTGGTCAACTGGGGCCATTAGGGTCTTCTTAGCCCCGGTAAATACGCTAATCGCTACAACGTTAGCCTTGGCAGCACCGTGCTTGCCGGTCTTGGCCTTCTGTATCTCCACCACTCTACACGGTTCCCCGTCAATAACTATGTAGTTACCTTCTTTCAATTCGCCAACTGTTGTGTAGTTGACACCCATCGACCTTCCCTTTTGTTGATTCACTGCAGAGCTTTTAACTCTTGTGCTCCGAGCTTTGGCCCCTCATCACTGGCTCAGCTAGTCTGAAGTCTTCACAGCAATTTTAATATGAAGGGGCAAGGATTTTAAGATATCATGCCTTGGAAAATAAGGTGCACGGAGTGCGGTACGGAAAGGGAACTTAACGTAAGCTTTGACATAAGCAAGCAAAAGACCATTTACATTTACTGCAACGTCTGCAAGAAAAACACTTTTAACGAGATACTGGGATATAAGGAGTAGATGAAGAGCCCAAGTGCTTTGACCGGTGAAATGACCTGTCTCGGCTGATTTTAGCTTATGTAATCGCCCTTTTGGATCTTGTCTGGGATGTACTGGAACGCCAGGAACTTTAGCCCCTTGCTGGCCATGGCTTCGATTTCCAGCTTCGCCTTCTTCTGGAGGAAGAGGTCTATTTCCTCCTGCCAGCTCTTCGTCTTAAACCAGCTGTAGTTCTTTATCTCTTGTGCCCTCTTAATGTCGTAGTCCTTAGCCTTTATTATGAACGAGTTCCTCTCCTTTTCCGTCAAGTAGGGTTTCTTGTTCTTGGTTCCGAAGATGTCGCCCATTGAGACTCCAAGGAACTTGGCATCAGGGGTCGCTAGCCTCTCGCTCTCATACGATAGGTTAATTGAACCTATCCTGAAAACGCTGTAAATATACCACCCGTAGGGGTCAGCGTCAGTTAAGATGTAAACTGGCAGGTTAAGCTCGTCACGTAACCTCCTCACAAACCTCCTGGTCGCCCTATCTGGCTGTCCAGCACTTGTGACCAGTATACAGTTGTACTTTTTCCAGAACCCTGCTCTATGCAACTGCTGGAAAACTGCGTCCTTCTCCACGACCATGACGAACTGGGCGTTAACGTCCACGAAGTCAATGAGGTCAGGGGTGGGCTCAATGGAGTAAGCCCCGTGCCCCATCTTACTTAGGTCTATAACGTCGTTGCCGCTCCTTATCCTCATGTCCCCTACTACCTTTCCCTTTTCCTTGCTGAGTATTAGCATGTCCTCCCTGAGCAACGAGGTGAAGACCTCAATGTCAACGATTACGCTGTCAGACTCCTTCTGCTCGTCCCACGTGTTCTCCTCGTAGACCTTTCCCTCTGGGGACTTGAGGACAATGGAGTGCTTTCCCCGGTAGTAGAGGTCACGTATTGTTGGGTACTCGTCGTTTATGAGGGCCTCATATATTATGCTGCCCATAAGAGTGGTCTGCATAAACCTCTTCGCCTCGTTTAGGTCTATAAAGGACCTCTTGAACTTCTCCTCTCCCAAGAGGAGGAGTTTCCTCTTTTCGTCGTACACAGTGTTTGCGAGAGTCCTCTTAGGTATCTCCATTACTGGCGGTTGTCCCTCCTTTATCTGTTCTATTAGCTTCAAGAACTTCGACCTTAGAACCTCCGCTGCTTTCTTCCTTGCCTCCCTGTCTACCCTTGAGGTCAGCTCACTGCTCATATCTCCTCAACCTTATATAATTTATATTGCTCCAGATCTTTTAAATTCAATTTCCTTGTCACTATCTCGAAGAGAAGCGACTGCAGCTCTTCCTTGTACTTGTCCTGCTCCTCCTTCTTGCCGTCAGCCAAGAACGTGGAAAGGCTCCTGGCGACCTCTGGGATGTACTTTAGGTAGGTGAGCATCCTCTTTCTGGCTTCTTCCTCCTTCCTCTTTTGCATCAAGAACTGCTTGAGCTCCCTTGCGACCTCCATAATGCCGTTTTTGATCTCTTTCTCTATCTCCTCAACCTCAGCTATGCTCTCCTTTCCTGCGCTCTTATAGGGTACCTTGGTGCTACAAAGGTGAACCATTACCACCAATGGGAACTGGTCTTCCTCTATGCCGTACCTCTTCCAGTCTATCTCGGAGACCACCTTCCATATCACGTCTGACTTCTCGTCGTATATCAAGGGAATCTTGTTTGCGTACCTTAGCACCAAGGGCTCCGGCGAGGGCTGTATTTGGCCCCCATAGGCCAGTCCTACCTCTACTATGAAGGGGTGGCCCTGGTACGCCTTTGGCTTCCTCGTGACTGCACCAGCGAACTCGGGGTTGAAGACCTTCCTTAAGCTCAACTCTATTAGGTCAGAGCCTATCACAGACAAGGCGTCTGGAGAAGGTGGTCTGAAGTCGGGGAACTTCTTCATAGCCTCGGTTAGCCTCGACAGCTCGTCGTCTGTTAAAGAGGATATTTTCTTGTTCGGGTTCAAGTTAGCCATCTCTAGGACTTTTTGGGCTGTCACTTCCCCTACGCTTTGGAACTCCTTAACTAGGAACTCCTTTACGGTATAGCTTGAGTCAAGGTGAGATATCATGTTCTTCAGGAGCTCTATGTCTACTCCGTAGGGGTGGGGCTTTACCTCCTGTGGAGGTTTTGGTATCTTGTTGGTAAGCCTAGGGTAAAAGGTGAAGTTACCGTCTGGATCCTTGAAGTAGAACTCAGCGTAAGGTGCGACTATGTATGTCCTCTTTATGTAGTCGTAGATCCTCTGCTTTGACCTCTGCCAGTCCCCCAACAAGTAAATTGAGACTGAAGTACCGTGGAAATTCCTCTCGTTTGACGTGGAGCTCCTCTCGTATATTATGGGCTCGTTCTTGGTTACGTCGATCTTGAGTTTAAAGATGTAGATCCTTTTGGAGCCTATTGGGGACGTAACGACCTCCACGGGCTTCTCCTGGTACATCTGGCTGTAGAGCACTGCCGCCTTGACTCCCAGCCCGTACATACCCCTGGTCTGCCTCAAAACGTACTTTGAGCTGTAGAGCACCCTACCAAAGGCGTCAGGGACAACGTGTGGAGGAATGCCAATTCCGTTGTCCTCAACAGTTACCTTGTATATTTCCTTCTCTTTGTTGTCAACGTCTATTATTACCTTAACTGAAGGCAGGATCTCGTGGACGTCCGTTGCGTCGAGGGCGTTCTCAACTAGTTCCCTCACTGTCTGGTACATTGCCCTCGCGGGGTTGGAGAACCCCGCTAGCTCCGGGTTCCTCTTGAAGAACTCAGCAGGCGAGATGCTGGTGAACTTCTCTCTTGCAGACACTAAATGTCACCGCAAATAAAATATCAAGCAGAATAACTTAATAAGGATGAAGCCAGAACCGGTAGGACAACCGTAGCGTCGCCGTAGATCACTTGGTGCTTTGCGTTGGGCAAGACCTTGTTCCAAGATATCGCCTCTCTGGGTTTTGCACCGCTCAGGCTCCCGTCGTATTCTTGGGCAGTAGTCAAGTAGACGGCGTAGTCTAGGCCTTCCTTAAATTGGTTCCACCATATGGTGTGATGCTTGCTTATCCCTCCTCCTATTATTAGGGCCCCGGACTTCTTGCACGAGAACACTAAGTCCTTCACTAGCCTCATGTCCTCGAATAGGTTTATCCTAAGCCCCGTGAACTGGGACTGGACGAACAAGTTGGTGCCAAAGCTCCCGTCGACTACTCCTGGGACAATTACCGGCACTTTCTTCTCGTAGGCAGCCCTAAGTATGGAGTTCTTGTCCTCAATCCTCTTCCCGAACTCCCACAAGAGCTCGTACACCGGCCACTCCTTTTTCTCCCTTACTAAGTCTGGGATCACTTTTCTGACTACGCTCTCTATGGCCTCACCGTAAGACTCAAAGGGGATAAATATGTTCCCCAGCCTATGGATCTTCAGTTCCCTCAACATACTGTCGTCGTAGTCGAAACCCCCCTTGTAGTACTTCCCTCCGAAGCTCCTAGCTAAGTCGTGGTCAATTGTACCCCCCGTGGTCACAATAACGTTAAAGAACCCTCTTTTTATCAAGTCCGCGAGTAGTCCTCTAAGGCCCGTGGATACCAAGTTAGCAGTAAAGGAGAGGAACCTCAGATCGGCCTCTTTTACCATTTCCTTTAGAATTTGTGAGGATCTATAAACTGCCTCTGCACTGAAGCCGTATATTTTACCGTAAATCTCTATAGCCTTGTCTAGTCCCTTGAGGTCGTCAAGGGTTACGTCCTCTACCTCTTCTACTAGTAGATCCTCCCTCTTCATCCCTTGGTAACCCCTATTGGCCTCAGCCTCGCCACTAGCTTAGCTATCTTTACTTCGTGCGCTACCTTTGCGACTCTGTCGACGTCCTTGTAAGCCCCTGGGGCCTCCTCCGCCACTACCCTCCTAGTAGCTGCCCTTACAACTATTCCCTTGACCTCTAGGTTCTCGATGACGGTATTCGCTGGGTAGTTCCTCACAGCGGCCTCCCTTGACATCCACCTACCTGCCCCATGCGGCGCAGTGTACCACGTCCTCCTGCCCTCCGGTATTCCCACCATTACGTAACTGGCCGTGCCCATACTTCCTGGGATTAGCACAATCTGGCCTATGCTCCTGTGGTCCTGCGGTATCTCCGGGCTCCCCGGCGGGAACGCCCTTGTCGCCCCCTTCCTGTGGACTAAGACCTTCTTCCTCTTGCCCTCTATGTCGTACTCCTCTATTTTGGCTATGTTGTGGGCAACGTCGTAAATGATGTGTAAGTCTAACTTTTCTGGGTCTACTTTGAACACCTTCCCAAAGCTCTCCCTGGCCCAATGGGTTATCAGCTGCCTATTAGTCCAGGCGAAGTTGGCCCCGGCCACCATCGCGTGGAAGTAGTCCTGCCCTTCCCTGCTCTCAAAGGGGATCGCAGCTAATTCCCTGTCGGGGACGTTTATGTTGTACTTCTTCATGGCCCTCTCCATAATCTGGAGGTAGTCGCTAGCGATCTGGTGTCCCAAACCCCTAGACCCTGTGTGAACCATTACGGTGACTTGCCCCTCGTGGGTAATCCCA
>JBBINF010000042.1:0-11031 GCA_037444045.1 Sulfolobales archaeon
CACTTGTCCTTCCCCCTTTGCGTCAGTTTAGTCTCTCAGCTTTCAGAAAAGGAGAGGAAAAAGTCCCCCTTGAAGTACTTCATTAAGACCCCAGCGAAGAGTATTGCGTCGGGGGTGTAGGGGACGCTCAAGCAGAGGTCTTGTTCGGCGTAAAGGGACTCAACTAGCTTCAAAGCCTCCTGTGGACTAGGATCCCTTATAAAGCTCTCCATATTTCTTAACCTTATTAAGTTCGTTTTTAAGCTCATCTAGGTTGATCTCTCCCACAAAGATGAAGCCAATGAAGTACTCCACAAAGCCGAGCAGAGCAACGTCGACAACGTAGTGGGAAGGAAGGTAAAACGAAAGGGCTATCTCGGACACTCCTGCAGCCCCTGGAATGGGGAAAAGGTAAGCTATAAAAAAGGTCATGTTGACTATCACGTCCTCGAGTAAATTGGGCCTAATTAGAAAAAAAGGTAAGGACTGCACTACGTATCCTAGGGCGGTTATGAAGTAGAAATAGACCGAGTTCACAAACGTTATCTTTTCCTTCATTGCCTTCTTTCCGACTTCCAAAATAAAGTGGTATTTCTCAAAGCCCGCTAGCCTTAATATAGCCTGTTCGACTCTCATTGCCCTATTGGCAGTGAAGAAGACGTAGGTGATCCCTGAGAGCCAGCCTATCAAGTTGCCTATCGCGTATAACACGTAGATGACCTCTAGGTAGATGTACTTAATCGGGACGAAGTAAAGGAGAGAGAGGAACAAGACAGTCCCCGTAGTGACGTCAAAGTAGCCCTCGAGGATCGAAAGCGAGAAGCCCTTGACTAGGTCTACTCCCTCCTTGTTGTAGACTATAGCCCTCGTGAGTTCTTGCCCAACCCAGCCCGGTAAGAGGAGGCTTACTGCGTTGCCCAACAGCCTTGCCTTGAACGCGTTAAAAAACGACACTCCCACCAGTTTCCTGTCCCTTAAGGCTATCAGGGCTATTTGGCCTAGGTATGAAAGGATGAAGGCCGAGATCAGCTGTGGGGACATCGTCCTTTCTATCTCTATAACGTTTACTTTTAGCACTACTACGTAGACGACGACCGCTATAATCGGCAGTAGAACCGCTACGATATATCTCAGTTTCACAATTATTTACTTAGTGGTTTTCTTATAACATTTTTCGCCATAACAGAGGAGGGTTCCGTCCCCAACACTGTAGACCTCTACTTCGTTAGAGCTGTAGACTAAGTTTCCGGTGATTCTGGGGGATCTAAATAAACCACAGGAGGAGAACTTGTAGTTAATGTACCTATACTCGTGAAGTGAACAAGCCTCACACTTGGGGTTTCTCCTCATCCTAACCTTCTCGAGAGAGAGGTTTGACATGTCCAAGACGAGCATCTCGTCGTCTTCCCTTCCCCTCAAGTAGTTTATGAGGAGTTGCACTTGTAGAGAAGCTATAGCGTCGACTGTGGCTATGGTAGTCCCAATGACCTCGCAGGCGTTCTGCGAGTCCATCGGCTCTAGGAAGCAGGAGAGGCAAGCCGTCTTCCCAGGGATAACGAGTTTCGCTGAGGCGTATTCTCCCCCCACGCCTGCGTATATTAACGGCACGTTGTTCTTTACGCAGGCGTCGTTTAGGATAAGCCTATAATTGACGTTGTCCAAGGCGTCGAAGACCACATCCTTTCCCCTCACCAGCTCCTCGACGTTCTCTGAGTCCACAATGTCAACTATGGCCTTTACCTCAACTTCGCTGTTTACCTTTGATAAGTACTCCTTACACACTATGGCCTTTGGCCTCATTATGTCTCCTTCCGTGAATATCCTGGTTCTGTGGAGGTTAGACAGCTCCACCACGTCGGCATCAACAACAGTTATCTCCCTGACCCCAAGCCTCACTAGCATGTCGGAAAGGGTACTGCCCAAAGCCCCACAGCCAGCCACTAGGACCTTGAGGGAAGAGATCTTCTGTTGTACCTCTATTCCTAGGGCTAGTAATTGCCTAGAGTACCTTTCCATGGGAAATAATGAAAGCTTAAAAAATAAGAGTTATTCTATACCTAGGGGTAAGATGCAACACCAATGGGTGGAAGTGATGGAACTCCAATATCAATAGAGGAAATAAATAAGTTAAGGGAAAAGGCAGAAAGGGCAAGGAAGAACGTCATCAGGATGCAGTTCTACGATCAGTCCCTCCACGTAGGTTCCTCCTTAAGTAGTATAGAGATCCTAACTACCCTGTTATTCAGATACATAAGGGACGGAAAGGACCCAGTTAACAGGGACTGGCTGATATTAAGCAAGGGTCATGCAGCTCCAGCCCTCTACGCAGTTCTCCACGAAAAAGGCCTCATACCAGAGGAGGAGTTGTGGAAGATCCAGAGCATAAACGGCCTCCTGCAGGGGCACCCTGAGATCTACATACCCGGTGTCGACATGTCAACGGGTAGTCTAGGACAGGGGCTAAGTTTCGGAGTAGGCGTTGCTACAGGGATAAAGATGGCAAAGGGGACTGGAAGGGTATTCGTCATAATGGGTGACGGGGAGCAGGACGAAGGAGAGATATGGGAGGCAATGACTCACGCAGTAGCTAGGAAGTTGGACAACATAGTCGCCTTTATAGAGCTTAACGGTTACCAATTGGACGCCTCCACAGAGGAGGTCAAGCCAAAGGGTTACTTGAAGGACGTCTGGAAGGCAGTAGGCTGGGACGTGTTGTCGTGCGATGGGCACGACATAATGAGCTTAGTGAGCACGATAGAGGAGGCTCTGAAGGCAAAGAAGCCAGTGGTCATATTCGCAAAGACCCTAAGGGGTAAGGGCTTCACGCCCATAGAGAACACGAAGAAACAGAGGGCGAGTCCCGATGTTGCAAGGGAGTTCCTTGTCAATTCGTGAGGCCTTCGGAAGGACTCTAGTGAAGCTGGGCGAGGAAGACCCAGACCTGGTGGTAATAACCGGTGACGTTGGAGACTCCACCAGGGCTTCCTACTTCAAGGAGAAGTTCCCGGACAGGTACTTTAACGTCGGTATTTCTGAGCAAGACATGGTCAACTTCGCCGCTGGCTTATCTGCAGTGGGCAAGAACCCCGCAGTTGTGGACTTCGCCATGTTCACTATGAGGGCTTGGGAGCAGATAAGGAACACAATAAGCAGGATGAACATGAACGTGAAGATCCTGGTCACCCACTCTGGCTACAGCGACAGCGGGGACGGCTCAAGTCACCAGTCGCTTGAGGACATAGCCCTCATGAGGACGTTGCCCAACTTCAAGGTCATTGTCCCCGCAGACCCCGCTGACGTCATTAGGAGCTTACCCGTGGTAATAAAGGAGAGGGGGCCCATCTACTACAGGATGGGGAGGGAGTACTCCCCGCCAATAACCAACGAGGTAGACTACAAGTTCGAGATAGGGAAGGCCTACGTATTGAGGGACGGAGACGACCTTGCAATAATGGGGGCTGGTGTAGTGCTTTGGGACGCTCTTAGGGCCGCTGAGGAGCTGGAGAAGATGGGCGTGAGTACGGCGGTGATAAACCTAGAGACAATCAAGCCAATAGACGGGGCCACAATAGAGTACTACGCCAGGAAGACTGGGAGGATAGTCACCATAGAGGAACACTCGGTTTACGGTGGAATAGGCTCAGCTGTCGCAGAAGTAGTTGTTAATAGGTACCCAGTGCCGATGAGGTTTGTCGGGGCCACCACTTTTGGGAGGTCAGCCAGAAGCCAGAGAGAGCTTCTAGACTACTACGGCATTAACGCTCAGACTTTAGTGAAAAAAGCTCTAGAGTTGATGAAATGAAGGAGCTAGAAGAGCTTAGGAGAGAGATAGACTCCATAGACGAGAAGATAGTGGAGCTCTTAGCCCAAAGGATGAAGATCGTCGCACAAGTGGGGGTAATAAAGAGGCGCCTTAACGTCCCGTTGACTGACGAAAAAAGGGAAGAGCAGGTAAGGCTGAGGTGGTTGTCGTTAGCTCAGAAGAACGGTATCCCTGAGGCAATGGTCGAGTCCTTATTAAACTCAATTTTCTTGTACTCCAAGATTTTCGAGATTAACCCTAGTTTTTTGAGGAAAGTCGTAGTCGTGGGATACGGGGGAATGGCAAGGTCTTTGGTCTCCCTGTTTAAGCTTTCCTCCCAGGAGGTCGTGATAACGGGGAGGGACTCCCAAAAGGCCGAGAAACTCGCGAGGGAATTTGGGTACGCCTTTATGGCCCCACATCAAGCATCGCGTTGGGGCGATTTCGTAATCCTCGCTCTTCCACCTTCCGGGCTGCTCTCGGACTTCGTAAAGGGGATTTTACCCCACTTGTCGGGGAAGGTGGTAATGGACATTTCCTCCTCTAAGCAGGCCGTTTTTAGTTACCTTGAGAAGGCCTCAGAGGAGTACAACTTCCGCTTCGTCTCAGTCCACCCCCTGTTTGGTCCCTATCTCTACCCAGTGGGGGAGAGGATAGCTGTAATACCCTCTAAGACGTCGGGGGACATTGAGGAGGTAGTTGAGTTCTGGAAGAACTGTGGGCTAGTCCCAGTTAAGACGACCCTGGAGGCCCACGAGAAGGCAATGGCACTAGTGCAAGTTTTACCCCACTTTTACATGTTGGGCTTAATTAGAAGCGTGGAGAAGCTTAAGAAGGAATTTGACGTGGACTTCACCCAGTTTGAGACCACTAACTTTAGGGAGATCTATAAGGTGATGAAGAGGGTGAACGAGCTAAAGGGCGTAATACTCGAGATCCAAGAGTTAAACCCCTTCTCCCGGGAAGCTAGGAGGGCCGGGGTGGAAGAGCTGGAGAAACTGTTTCACGAGTTGGACGGTGAAAAGAAATGATCTTGTTCGTTTTAAAAGATAGAAAAGACTACTCAACTTTAAGGGAAAAGCTACAGGGATCCTCCGCCTCCTATAAGTTCCTCAACCTCTATGGGAAGAACTTACTGCTGGCTTGGCCGGACAGCGAGGCCGAGAAAATAAACGACGAGAGCGTGGAGATAGCTGTAAAGACCAAAAAGCCTTACGTGTTGGCCAGTAACGAGTGGAAAAAGGAGCCTACAAGGGTGAGGGTTAAGGACGTTGAAATAGGCGGAGACAAAGTAGTTGTGGCCGCAGGCCCTTGTGCAGTGGAAAGCGAAGAGCAAGTACTTACCGTTGCCAAGGCCGTGAAGAGGGCTGGGGCCTCCCTACTGAGAGGAGGAGCTTATAAACCTAGGACGAGCCCCTACTCCTTCCAGGGGTTGGGAGAGGAGGGCGTAAAGATACTGAGGAGGGTCGGCGACGAGGTCGGAATGCCCATAGTCACAGAGATAATGGACACCAAGGACTCGGAGATTTTCAGGAATTACGTAGATATGGTGCAGATAGGGGCCAGGAACGCCCAGAACTTCTCCTTACTCAAGGAGGTCGCCTCTATTGGCAAACCGGTTCTCCTGAAGAGGGGCATGGCGAACACAGTTGAGGAGTGGTTACAAGCTGCAGAGTACCTACTCTACGGGGGCAACGGAGACGTCGTCCTTTGCGAGAGGGGTATAAGGACTTTCGAGAAGGCCACTAGGTTCACTTTAGACGTTGGCGGCATGATAGCTGCAAAGACTATGACCCACCTGCCGATGTGCGCAGACCCCAGCCACCCAGCTGGAAAGAGGGAGCTAGTCCATTCCTTGGCCCTCGCTGCAGTGGCAGCTGGGGCAGACATGCTGCTTATAGAAGTCCACCCCAACCCAGAAAAGGCGTTAAGCGATTCAGAGCAGCAGTTGACCCCAGAGTCGTTTGAGGTCTTAATGAACAGGGTCAAGGCCTTGGCATCTGCATTAGGTAGGTCTGCATGAGGGCGTTCAGGGAACAAATATGCTGTTCCCAAGTGGAGGTAACAATAGGTAAGAACTACGCAGAGGAGGTCAACTCGATAAACGGTAAGAAGGCAGTGGTCTTTCCCAAAAGCCTTAAACTAGAGGGGGTTAAAGCAGACCTTTTTATACCAATAGACGACGGCGAGCAGGCAAAGGACTTGAGCACAGCGCTATACATAGTAAGGGAGATCTTCGATAAGGGCTTCGACAGGGGCGACTACGTAATCGCTGTGGGCGGGGGCACTGTATTAGACGTGGTGGGCTTCGCCTCCTCCATATACTTGAGGGGCCTCAAGTTGGTAAACGTCCCCACCACCTTCCTCAGTATGGTTGACGCGGCGATAGGTGGGAAGACCGGAGTGAACTTCCAGGGGATAAAGAACGTCCTGGGGACCTTTTACCAGCCGTCAAAGATAGTTATCGACTTAAACTTCCTCCGTACTTTACCCCTTGAGGAGCTTAAGAAGGGCATGGCTGAAGTGATAAAGTACTCCCTGACCCTTGACAAGGAGCTCTACGACTACTTATCGCTCAACAGGGACAGGGTACTGGCCAAGGACGAAGACGCCCTGGAAGAGGTAATATACCGCTCAGTTAGGGACAAACTGGACGTTGTGAAACAGGACGAGAGGGAGGAGAAGGGAATAAGGATAGTCCTCAACTTCGGACACACCATTGGCCACGCCATAGAGGCCGGTTCCGACTTCAGAGTCCCCCACGGTTACGCCATATCCGTAGGGATGGTATGCGAGGCGAAAATAGCGGAGGAAATGGGCTACGCGGAGGAGGGGGTTGTAGAGGACGTGTTGTGGCTACTGGACTTGTACGGGCTCCCCATCTCCGTGGACAAGTTAGGGCAGGCAATCTCTATAGAGAAGGCGATTAACGCAATAGCTAAGGACAAGAAAGTCAGGGGAGGTTCAGTTATGATGCCCTTCCCCACTAGGATAGGGGACTGGAAGAGGGTGGACGTCCCTGTTGAGACCTTAAGGGGGTTCGCAGAGCAGTGCCTGAAATAGATTACAACACTAAACTGTACGGAGTGCTGGGGAAGAAGATAAGTTACACCCTATCCCCGGCTATCCACAACTTCTCGTTCCAGACCATGAACATCAACGCGGTCTACTTGGCCTTTGACCTAGACGAGGAGAAGTTCGACAAGGCCATGCCGGGGCTCCTTGAGGTCGGTTCAGGCTTTAACGTCACTATACCCTATAAGGAGAGGGTTGTCAAGTTCTTAGACGAGGTAGACGAGACGGCGAGGAAAGTGGGAGCGGTAAACACCATAAAGGGAAAGAAAGGCTACAACACCGACTACCTGGCGCTTAAGGAGATCTTTAAGGGGAGAGGCTACTACGACACGTTGGTCTTTGGGGCTGGGGGCGCTGCAAAGGCAGTTAGCGTCGCAGTGGCTGAGCAGGGGGTAAACCTCTACGTATACGACAGGACTAAGGGGAGGGGAGAGAGCCTGGTCTCCTACTTGAGGGATATGGGCTTTAGGGCGTCCTACGTGGACAACTGCAACGTAAATTACGAGGTGGTGGTCAACGCGACCCCAGACCCTTCCTTCCCCCCAGACCAGTGCATTAAGGGGAGACTTGCAGTGGACTTCGTCTACACTCCCGTGATGACCTCCTTCCTTTCTAGGGCAAGGGAAAAAGGGATGGAGCTGGTGGACGGGCTGGAGATCCTGGTGGGGCAGGCATTAGAGGCCCAGAAGATCTGGTTTGGTAGGAGCGCTAATAAGGATGAAGTGGTGAAGTACCTATATGCCAGGAAACTCGTTCGGTAAGATGTTCAGGGTGACCACCTTTGGCGAAAGCCACGGCCCCGCTGTGGGGGCAGTGATAGACGGAGTCCCCGCAGGTCTTCCCCTGAGCAAGGAGGACATAGAGTTCGAGCTATCCTTTAGGAGGCCCGGGAGGTTCCTAGTCTCGGGGAGGAGGGAAAAGGACGAGCCCGAGATACTAAGTGGGGTCTTTGAGGGCAGGACCACTGGGGCCCCGATAGCGGTAATAGTGAGGAACACGGACGTTATATCCTCCCTTTACGAGGAAATAAGGTATAAGCCGAGGCCAGGCCACGCAGACCTCCCATTCATTATGAGGTACGGCTACGAGAACTGGGACTACAGGGGAGGGGGTAGGTCTAGCGCTAGGGAGACGGTGGGCAGGGTAATCGCCTCTGCCATAGCCAAGAAACTGTTAATGCTCACAGACACGGTAGTAGCGGGGCACTTGAGGAGCATAGGGGACGTTGAGCTTAAAGAGGAGCCGACTTTCGAAGAGGTGCTCTGCTCAAAGTACAGCCCAGTTAGGGCTGCAAAGAAAGACCTAGAGGAGAAGTTTACGGAACTGGTGAAAAGGGCGCACCAGGAGGGCGACAGCTACGGGGGCGTGGCGGAGGTAGTGGTGATGAACCCTCCAAGGGGATTGGGAGAGCCCGTCTTCGACAAGATCAAGGCAGACCTCGCAAAGGCAGTGATGTCTATTCCCGCAGCTGTCGGTTTTGAGTACGGCCTAGGCTTTAAGTTGGCAAAGATGAGGGGCAGCGAGGCGAACGACGAAATAGTTGTAAAGAACGGGGAGCTTGGCTGGAAGAGAAACGTTGCTGGGGGGATCCTTGGGGGTATAACCAACGGGGAACCCATTGTGGTCAGATGCGCTTTCAAGCCAACTAGCTCGATTAGAATACCCCAGAAGACCGTGGACCTAAGGACAATGGAAGAGGCGGAGATCTCAGTCAAGGGGAGACACGACCCCGTCGTAGCCATAAGGGGGGTATCGGTGGTGGAGGCCATGGTGTCCATAGTCCTAGTCGATCACGCCATTAGGTCTGGAGTTATCCCCCCAGTGAGGCTTGAAAAAGAGCAGGCAAAGGTCATAGAGGAGCGTTGGGAGAGGTATAAGGCGCTATGCAGACCTTCGGAGGAGTCTCAGTAGTTAACGCCATCCCCTCCTGGTACGGCTCTTCCATGGCGGTCGATCTTAGGGTAGAGGTCTCCATAGAGGAAGGTGAAGGAGGGGAGGACCAGAGCCCACTAGTTAGGACAATCCTAGAGTATTTTTCACAGAAGTACGGAATCCCGCAGTTGAGGGTAAAGGTAAGCTCTCAAATACCGCAGATGAGCGGTCTGAAGAGTAGCAGCGCTGTGTCCACTGCACTAATAGCGGAAATATCGAGGAAGTATGGGATTGAGGTTGACGTCCCCAAGCTTTCCGCAATTCTCTCAATTAAAGCAGGGGTCTCGGTCACTGGGGCTCTAGACGACGCCGTAGCTGCCTATTACGGTGGGGTCTCCTTCACTTACAACAAGGAGTTTAAGGTGATCAAAAAGCAGAACCCCCCAAAGGACATCGTAATTCTGCTTTTACCTAAGGGCAATAGGCAGGGGGTAGAGCTAGGCCAGCTCAAGCGGTATAGTACTCTCTTCCAGGAGATATTTAGGATAGCCTTAAATGACGTCATTTTGGCGATGAAGCTCAACGGAGTTGCCGTGGCGGAGATCTTAAACTACGACAAGGAGCCCATCATAGAGGCCATGAAGGCTGGTGCCTTGGCCTATGGGGTCTCCGGCAACGGGCCCTCAATATTCGCAGTCGCAAAGGAAGGGGAAGAGGGGCCGGTCTACGAAAGGTTAAGTAGGTACGGGAAAGTAACTATAACTAGGGCTGTGGAACTTGAGAGCAGAGATTGAAAGGTCGCTAGTCCAAGGGGAGGTTAAAGCGCCAAAGTCGAAGAGCTTCGCCATAAGGATCTCCTTCCTCTCCTTGCTCACCGACGTAAAAACGTACTTCCCAGAATCGGAGGACGTGAAGAGGGCACTGGAGGCAGTGGAGGCCTTGAAGAGGGGTGACAGCTACATCTACGTTGGAGGGTCAGCCACAACCCTCAGGATGCTGATACCGATAGCCCTAGCCCTAAAGAGGAAGGTAACGATTGACGGTGACGAGACGTTAAGGAGGAGGCCAATTACTGCCATCGTTAAGGCATTGAGGAAGGCGGAGTTCTCCTCTACCTCCTTGCCCGTCACGGTCTCAGGGGAACTCGAGGAGGAGACTGTAATAGAGGGAAGGGAGAGCAGCCAGTATATCTCTGGACTGATATTTGCCTACGCAATTTTAGGACGGGGTAGGATAGTGGTAGTACCCCCAATATCCTCAAAGAGCTACATAATGATGACAATAGACCTACTTAACCAGTTAGGCGGGAAGGTGAAGATGGAGGGCGACGTTATAGAGGTGGAAGTAGGGAAACTGAGCCCCTATAACAAGGAAATCCCAGGGGACTACTTGCTCTCGTCCTTTTACGGGATAGCTTCCCTAGTCACGGGCGGGAAAATGGTCATACACGGCCTGTACGACCCACCCAAGTACTTTGGAGACCACTCAATTGTCGAGTTGTTAAGGGACATGGGGGCAAAGAGCTTCTACGCGGACGGGAAGTGGGTCCTGGAGGGTTCCGGGAACTACTCTCCAATAGACGTAAACCTAGACGACTCTCCAGACATGGCCCCTTCGCTTGCGGCCATATCCTCTGTGGCAAGTGGTGTGAGCGTCCTAAGGGAAGTGGAGAGGCTTAGGATAAAGGAGAGCGACAGAATAGCAACGATTATAGAGGGGTTAAAGGCGTTTGGAGTGGAGGCTTACTACTCTGGTGGGAACATCTACGTACGGGGGTCTGAGCCCAAGAGGGGACACGTAGTCTGCCCAAACGACCATAGGATAGCCATGATGTCTGCAGACATCGCTGTCCGCTCTGGCGGGGAGATCGAGAGGGCGGAGTGTGTGAACAAGAGCAACCCGCGCTTCTGGAGCGACCTGATGTCCCTTGGAGGGAGGGTGAAGCTGTCGTGAGGACGTACGTGGTAGCTGCACTACCAGTTTACTCCCCGGATGACGTGAGGGCAGTCGAGGGCATAAATGCCGACTTCGTGGAGCTCAGGCTTGACTACATGGGCAGGTTAGACGTTGACCTAGACTACTTGGAGGGGTACAAGCACAAGTTGATATTCACCGTCAGGGACGTAAGGGAAGGTGGGGTAAAACAGATCCCAGACGACGAGAAAGAGGGGTTCCTGCGGGAACTTAACAAGAGGGGGTTCCTATACGACGTAGAGGCCTCATTCCTGGAGAGGAGGAAGGTGGAGTACAAGGGGAAGATAGTCTCAGTCCACTACTTCAACTCAGTGCCCACAGTGGAGGAA
>JBBINF010000043.1:0-3744 GCA_037444045.1 Sulfolobales archaeon
TCTCTACTTGGAAATTTGGAACCAGATCTGTGTACGGTAAGTTCTACTCATCTGAGATAGGAAAGGCAAAGGTAGCTGTTGGCGAAACTGTCGCAGTGCCGGATTCGGTAATGGTGGACATAATTATGAACGCTGTTAAGGATGCTTCCATTAGAAGTGCAGACGAAATAGCTAGCAAGGTAGACCTATGGAAGGTAGGAGGGAGGAACTACTTCGTCTTAGTAGTTATACCAATAGTGAGGAAGCAGTTCACTGCTACGCTTAAGGAAAAGCTAGCGAGCGACCCAAACGTAGCAAGATTCCTGAAAGCTGTAGTTAACGATGAGATCCTTTTCAACGAAAAACTGTCAAAATACGTGGACGCAGCGAAGTCCTATGACCTAGGACCAACGGTTAACGAAATAGTGCAAAGGGTCAGCTCTTCGAGGAACCTAGCGTTTGAGAACAGGGACATAGTTAGAGCTCACGAGTTCGCTGACGCGATAAGAGACGTGCTGAAAAGCGTGGTAACCACTTCTACTTTGCATACAATACTCTCTGAGGTTGCCTTCACCTAGACAAACTTGTATTCCCTCTTTTCAGCGTCCAAGTAGATCAAGCCGTTGCCCTTTAAAAAGGAGAACAAGAGCCTCAGTCTCTTTGGCAACGCCTCCTCAGCCCTCTCCCCCATTTTCATGTAAACCTTCAATAGATCTATCGTGTCCTTAAAAGTAACAAGGTAGTTTGAGGAGTCTAGCTTTAAGACGAAGAGGTTTGGGTGGGTGTTCTCGTTTATTCTCCTGTTGACAACAACGTAGGTCTTCTTAAGTATTGTCTCGCAGAGGCCCTCCTCTTTTTCCCTCCTCTCTTTAAGCAACGTCCTTAACATGAGCTCGATCTCGTCCAACTTCCTCATCAGCGGGCTCCTTTGGTAGTTTTGGGACTCCTCGACATCTATGAAATCAAGTATTTTATCGTCCTCTTCCATAGTAGAATCGGCAATGCCTTAAAGGGAGTGTGGGGTATGAAAGTTAAGCTGAAGTACTTCGCGTTTATGTCAGACCTCACTGGGAGGAGGGAAGAGGAGTGGGAGACTGCCTGCAATAACGTGGACTGCCTAGTGAAGGAGCTCTCTAATAAGTACGGAAACGCCTTTGCCAATTACGTGAGGAACGGCGTGGGGGGCATAAAGGTCGCTGTACTAGTAAACGGCGTGCCAAACGTAAACGACTTAAAGGATGGGGACGAGGTCGCTTTTCTCCCTCCCCCCTCTGGCGGGGAACTCGTGAAGGGGAAGTTCAACTTCCTCGAGGAAATAAGGAAGTTCAGGGAGGAAGCACCTCCAGAGGCGGGTTCATTAGTGGTCTACCTGGGGTTCGTCAAGGGAGTAGTTGAGTCCCACAAGGTCTACGAACTGGACTACGAGGCGTACGAGGACTACACCGTCAAGAGGTTAAGGGAAATTGAAGAGTCCATTAAGGAGAAGTACAAGGACGTAGTTAAGGTCAAGATAGTCCACGCGATTGACAAGATGAAGCCGGGCGACGACGTCATACTCATAATGGTTATGGGAAAGGGGAGGAAGGACGCTATAAACGCGGTTGGGGAGGCAATTGAGCTGGTGAAGCACACTACTGGGATATGGAAACTGGAGGTAAGGGACGACGGGGAGTACTGGGTGGTCGCTGGGAACACAAGGGTGAGGAGGGACGAAAAAGCCGGTAGCCCTTAGCGTAGCTGGGCTGGACACTGGGGGAGGGGCAGGGGCTGAGACAGACCTAAAGGTGTTTGAGCTCCTCCAAGTACACGGCATAACTGCGGTCACTGCAATAACCGTTCAGAACACCAAGGGCATAAGGGAAGTCTACCCAGTACCACCGGAGCAACTGGCCTCACAGATATCTTGGCTGAAGGAGGACTTCGACTTCGACTACGCCAAACTGGGTATGGTATACAACGCCGGGCAGTTTAAGGCGGTGAACGAGGAGCTGGGCGACAAGAAACTGGTAGTAGACACGGTAATATACGCCAAGGACGGGACTCAGCTGATCAAGGACTTGGAGGAGTACAAGAGGCTCATCTTGAGGAAGGCCTTTGTGATTACGCCGAACGCAGTAGAGGCGTCTATGCTCACCGGCGTTAAGGTGGAGGACTTAAGGGATCAGGAGAGGGCAGCTAAGGCCCTCCACGAGCTGTTCGGCGTGCCCTTCGTGGTGGTAAAGGGAGGACATGCAAAGGGAGCGTACAGCTTTGACGTGCTTTACGACGGGAGGGACTTTTACGAGGTTGGTTACCCGAGGGTGGAGCAGAGGAACACCCACGGGACTGGGTCGATCTTTGCCTCAGCCCTCACAGCTGAGCTCGCCAAGGGGAACAGCGTTAGGGAAGCGGTGAGCGTCGCGAGGGCCCTTTTACAAGGTTCCATACTCTACGGTCTAGAGGTCGGAAAGGGGGTAGGCCCCGCAGACCCTTACTTCCTCCTTAAGGACTCCATGAAGTATAAGGTCTTGGAGGAAATGAGGGACTTCGGGGACTTCGTGGAAAGCTTGGACTGCTTCTGGAAGTTAATCCCAGAGGTCCAGTCCAACTTCTCTCACTCAATTCCGCCCGAGTACGTTAGGGGACTAGACGACGTAGCCACCTTCAGGGGTAGGATAGTGAAGACTTGGGACAAGAAAGTAAAAGTGGGTTTTCCAGCTGTGTTTGGTTACCCAACCCACACGGCTAGGCTCCTCCTTGCCCTAATCTCCCGTGGGGTTAGGGCTGACTCCCTGATAAATATTAGGTACGACGAGAGGACTTTGTCGCTGTTGAAGGAGATAGGCTACGAAATCGTGGAGGTAAACAGGGAGGCGGAGCCGCAGCACGGAGAGGGGAAGACCATGCAGTGGATTGTAGAGTACGTGGCTGGAAACTACGGCAGTGTACCAAACGTAATATACGACAAGGGAATGAAGGGAAAGGAGGCTATGATAAGGCTCTGGACTAAAGGGGTGGAGGAGATGAAAAGCTCTTTAGAGTACGTCTGTAAAGGGTTGTAGCCATGCAGTTGGAGAGGATACTAGTCGCGTGTAAGAACTTGGCAAGGACTGGGTGGATGCAGAGGGGAGTGCCTCCATCGATGGCTGAAACCGTCTCCTCTCACAGCTTTGAGGCCTCAGTACTAGCCTACGTCATATCCCTAAAGTTGAGGGAGAAGGGAGTAGAGGTAAGCCCAGACCACGCCGCCGTCCTAGCCCTCTTCCACGACGTGGGCGAGAGCGTCCTAGGAGACCTCCCCAAGTGGACAACAAAGAGGGTGGACAAGAGCCAGGCGGAGTTCGAGGCCTACAAGGAGCTTGGGGTCGGAGAGGACCTATTTAGGGAGTACAAGGAGAGGAAGACCCTCGAGGCTAGGGTCGCTAGGCTGTCCGATAGGCTGTCCACTGTGTTGCAGGCAAAGAGGTACGCAAAGCTGGGCTTTCAAGTGAGGGAAATTGAGGAGAGCTACCTAAAGGAGATAGACGAGGCCCTTTCCAGCCCCCCTCTCGACCTCATCAAGGACTTTGTCAAGGGCCTCATGGAGCTCAATGAATAAAACATAAAAGTCTCGTATTAGAGTAAATTATGACCTTTCATGAAGATCGGTCCAGGTAAGAACGCCCCAGAAGTAGTCAACGTATTTATAGAGATACCCATGGGTTCTAACGTCAAGTACGAATACGACGAAGAGGAGGGTGTCGTAAAGGTCGACAGAGTCCTCTACACTTCAATGGTGTACCCGTT
>JBBINF010000043.1:3844-11023 GCA_037444045.1 Sulfolobales archaeon
AAGGACAAGATAAACCACTTCTTTGACCACTACAAGGAACTGGAGCCAGGGAAGTGGGTGAAGACTTCAGGGTGGGGGAC
Source organism: Sulfolobales archaeon (assembly GCA_037444045.1). Taxonomy (GTDB): domain Archaea; phylum Thermoproteota; class Thermoprotei_A; order Sulfolobales; family Sulfolobaceae; genus Aramenus. Next base: position 3,925 of record JBBINF010000043.1, read on the forward strand.
TGCTTCAGTAGCTAAGGAAAAGATTAAGGCTGCGATAGAGAGGAAAAACAAAGGATGAATTTCTTTTTATCCCTTTTACTGTTAGTTTCTTCGTTACTGTCATCCACGTGGTTAATCCTTCAAGGCCTGTATTACACGCCTAAGGAAATTGCGGAAGAGGGGGAGGAAAGGAGGAGGGAGAGGATAAGCGTAATTATCGCAATCAAGGACGAGGCCCCCGAGACCATAAGGGAATTGGTAGAGAACTTGTCGAAGCTGGACTACGAGGACTACGAGGTGGTAATAGTCTCAGACGACAACGAGGATAAGTTCAAGGAATTGTCCTCCATACCAATGCCCGTCAACTTCAAGCTAGTTAGGAGGGCGAACCCAAAGGGGAGGAAGGCAGGGGCCCTCAACTTTGGGGTGGAGCTGAGCAGCGGCGACTACTTGGTCTTCCTCGACGCAGAGGCCAGGGTGGAGAGGGACTTCCTCAAGGAGTTGTCAAAGCTGACCAAATACGACGCCGTAGCCTTGAGGTTAGTCGTCAGGAATAAGGATGGGCCACTAGGAAGGATTTACTCAAGGATGACTGACTTTTCCATGGCGTCGCTGTTCAGGGGGAGGGAGAGGAGAGGGCTATTGATATTCCCTAACGGTTCAGCCTTCGGGATAAGGAAGTCAGTCCTGCTCTCCTTGGGGGGCTGGAAGGAGGGGACAGTGACTGAGGACCTGGAGATAGGCATAAGGCTCGGGATTAGGGGAATTAGGGTTAGGTACTACGATAGGCCCACCGTGTCAGTCCTCTCCCCCTTTACTTACTACGACCTGTACTCCCAGATAAAGAGGTGGGCCTACGGTTCCGGCGAGCTTTTGCCAGAGGGAGTTAAGCTATTGAGGAGGGGTATTAAGGGGCTAGAGGGCTTGCTTTACGTAGTGCAGTGGGGGGTCTACTCTTTCTTCCCCTTTTCCCTCATCTTAGTCTCCCTGTTCCCTGGGAGCGTCCCATTAAGCTTGTACTTGGCCTCCATTGGAGTTTACGGGGCTTCCTTAGCGTTTTACTACGGTAGGTCTGCAGATGGATCTGGGGAACTTGACCTCAGCGGCGTGTTGGTGATGTTTGCGTCAATGGTTGGCTTTACTCAAGGGCTCTTTAGGCTTAGGTTCAACTGGAAGGTCACTCCAAAGGTCGCCACCAAGGACAGGGCACCGGCGTTATTGCAAGTCCTTAAGTACTTCCTCTTTTTGTTGTCGCTTTACGACCTGGTCTCAGGGGAGTACTTGGGTTTTGTACTGATGTTGGGCTTGTCGATTTCCTTATTTGAGCTCACCTCCTCTATGTCCTCTCAAAGGACTGGTTGAGGACTTTCGCCCATGAGATCGATCCCTTTTAAGCCGATTGACGGAAGAAAGGATACATGCTAGAGGGAGGAAAGACAATAGGGATTGTACTACAGAAGGGGGAACCAAACTCGGTGGACGCAATAATAGACCCGTCTGTAGAGGTCTCTAGCGGTAGGCTTTTCGTTATAAAGGACGGGAATAAGGTATCCCTCTGCAGGCTCGACAGCTTCGGGTACATCAACGAGTTCTACGACGAGAAAATACCCATACTTAGGTCCATGATAACAGAGGAGGAGTCCTTTGACCTCTTAAACATGAACACGGTGATAAAGGCGTCCCTCAGTATAATTAAGAGGTACAACCACTCTTCCTCTCCCATGCCTGGCTCCTTAGTCAAGCTCCTCCCCGAGATAACGGACGAGAAGGGGCTAATGGAGTTTTACGGCGTGAACGACTTGACCGGTTACGTCAAGTACGGGTTCTTGGCTGGGTCTGACGTTCCACTGCTCTTAGACCTAAACTCGATCACGATGCACGTGGGGATCTTCGGCGAGACGGGCAGCGGGAAGAGCTACAACATGAGGTATCTGATTTACGTGCTCTCCAACCTTGAGATAAAGGGGAAAAAGACCGCCATGCCCCTGATACTCATAGACGCCAACGGCGATTACGCCGACTTAGCTGATCAGAACTACTCGCTAGTTAAGGGAGGGAGGAACTACGTGAGGAAGTTCGTGATTAGGGAGCCGGTTACAAAGAACGAGTCAAGGCTCACCATAGACTTGTCCCTTTTCACGCCAAAGGAACTGGCCGACTTTATAATATCGCTAAAGTTCAGCGGTGAGTCGACAAACTCACTGCAGAGCAACCTCCTTGAATTCGTCCTCTCAAGACACGAAACAAAGGAGTATAACAGTCTCCTAGGGACGGAACAGGGGATGGAAATTCTAGAAAAGGAGATACTAGACCCATCACTGAAGGACGCGGGCTTCAACTACAGCACCGTGAGGGCTGTAATAAGTGCCCTCGAGATATTTAAGAACAGGGTAGTGCAGAAGTACAAGTTAGTCGGCAACTCCTCAAGCCTCAACGAGTCCACCCTAGAGTTGCTCTGGAGGAACAAGGGGCTGATTTTGGTCGACTTCTCAGCAGACGGCTCCCCAGGGGTGGACATAGCTACAAAGCAACTGATAGTGAGCTACATAGCTAGGTCCCTCTTGAACTACTTGACTAAGGCGAAGTACTCTGGAAACCAAAAGCTCATAGGCTTCGCGATAGAGGAGGCGCAGAACTACATACCCTCAAATGACTACCCAGTCAACGCCAGTATAACCAAGGACATCCTAGTCACCTTGGCCACGCAGGGGAGGAAGTTTGGCCTCTCCTTGTTTTTAGTGAGCCAAAGGCCCGCCTTCGTAGACAAGTACGTCCTCTCCATGCTGAACACCTTCTTCTTCCACAGGGTATACCACGAGGACTTGCGCTACGTGATGTCCGCCAGCGGTGGGCTGCCAGAGTCCTTGGCGAAGGCAATTCCATCTCTCGACACAGGGTACACTGTGGTCAGCGGTCTGATGTCTGCCCTAAAAGTCCCCGTCCTGGTGAGAATACCTTGGGATCCTAAGTTGGGGTCATACGCAGGTTCCTTGGAAAGAGTTGATAGAGTACTAACGGAAGATTAGTTATTAAAATGTGCGAGTTTAGACTAAGCGAAACGTCCGCTGATCCAGAGAGTATATTTAAGCTTTACAAATGCGTGGTCTCAAAGACCAAGCACGTAGACAAGCTCAGGTTCTTTAGGCAGGTGGGCGAGGAAATAGCTAGGGTTAAATCGCCGAGAGAGAGCCCCGAAATAATAGCCCTAGTGGCTGACTGGGGGCAGGGGAAGACAACTTTCCTCAGCGTGGTGAGCGAGGCGTTAAAGAGGGAGGGGAAGAGCCTAGCCAAGCTCAGCTTCGTCGACGTGCTCAAGGACTTAAGCAAACTGGAGGAAGTAAAGCTCAACGACGCGGTGCTAATAGACGAGGTCGAGACTGCCGTGGACTTTGCCTCCTCAAGGTTCTCCGAACAGATAAGGGAGTTCTGGCTATTTCTCAAAAGCTTGGCAAACTCCAAGGGAAACAAGGTGGTCTACCTCTCCATGACCCCTAGCGCCTACTCAAAGATATTTTCAAACTTACTCCCTTCCATGTTCCCAGAGACCTATTACTCCATCCTCCAGAGGATAAAGAGGGTTGTAATAGGTACACCGACAAAACTGGAGTTCCTAGCAATGACCAAGTGCCTCCTCGACTTCAACGGCTTTAACGACGATGTGCTACGCTGGATGGACTTGCCCTTCTGGACAATCACTCCCGAGAGGAGGAGGTACGCCAAGTTCTTCAACGACGTAGTCTGCAACTCCTACTCCTTCGAAGACCAGGCTGAGTTCCTCTTTAAGGCAGTGCTTAACTCCAAGTGGCTTAACGAGGAAGAGGAGACCATAAGGGTTCAGAACCTACTTAAGGTCGAGGAGGGGCTTGACAAGGAGGAAGTAAGCAAGTTCCACAAGAGCCTCATGGCTAGGGTTTTCGACTCCAGCTACCTAGTGGGTAGGTTAGAGCCCCACGTAGTAAAGGGGTTCACGGTGAGCTACGACGCCTGGAGGGAAGTAATGGGCGAGAGCAATCTAGACGACTTCCTGGTGGTCTTTTCCCCCGGGAAGGACTTCGACTCCAGCCTTGAGGTCTTCGTCTCGGAGGACCTAGACAAGGTAGTTCAAGAGTCAGTAAATAAGGAAGAGGTGAGGAAGGCCCTAGAGAGGCTTTCGGTTAGGAAGAAAAGGGAGGCCTTTGCCTACACTTGGAACTTCTTCGAGAGCCTAGTCAACACGAACGTAGGAAATTACGTGGTTGAGTTCAAGTCAAGGGAAGTAAAGGAGAAGGCCATCAAGTTCGTCAACGAAAACCTACTAAGCGTGGAAAAGGAGCTGGACGGGGTTATATCCCTTGTTAGGCTGCTGTACGGAGAGGTAGAGGAGGTCAGGGTAAACGACAAGTTGAGGCTGCTTAGGTGGGGCAGTCAGGAGAGGAAGTTTAACGTCGTCCTGGCAAAGGTCTTGAACAAGGCTGACGCCGATTCTCTACTCTCCTTCATTAGGTCAAGCGAGGAAGTGGTGGACGGGCTAATCCTTATTTCAAGCGACTACTTGAACGAAAGAGAAGTATCGAGGTCTATAATGGAGGAGTGCGACAAGCTATCGATAACCCTTACTGTCGTCGATCTGCCCACACCGGTAAAGAGGCAACTGCTGTACTTGCTCTACTACTTCCTCAACAAGAGGTCTGCTGAGCTCAAGGAGGACAGGGTAGACTTAAGGCTAGGAGAGGTAAAGAGGCAGGTAATTGAGCTAAACGAGGAGATAAGGAGAAAGGTGGAAGTAAGGCAGTTGCCGGTTGCCAAGGGCAACAAGAGGCCCATCCAGTCCCTGAACTGGGTCGTGTTCAATTACGAGATATACCCCGAAAAGGTGTCCTCGGCGTTCTCAAAGGTAAACGAACTGGTTAACGAGAAGTTCAGGATATTTGGGTCGAAGCAGTTCAAGTTAGAGGACATTGAGACTGAGGACTCAATGAGGGAGATAGTGGAGTACCTCGCTGAGAACGGGATAATAAGTTATGCCAACGGCGTCGTAAACTACGAGGACCTTGCAGGGGACTACCTAAAGGAGTTCGCCAAGACCCTCTCGGGCTACCTAAGGCAGAGGTATAAGGAAGCGGTAGAGGAAGTTGTGGTAGACTACGTCCTTTCCCTCAGTAAACTGAAGGAGAAGGCCCAACTAAACTTGAACAAGCTGTTCGACCAAAGGAGGTCGTCTGCAGTCGAGTTCTTAGTATACGCCTCAGTAGCAACTGGGGAAATAGCAAAGCACTTGCGGGCGGAAAAGCTAAAGGAGATCGTAGAGGAAAGGGCTAGGGAAGTATTGGAGAGGCTCGGCTCTGACGCATCTTACGGGTACTTCATAACCGCAAAGGCAAGAGGGGCGGGGATCAGGAGCTTGACGGAGATGAAGGAGTCCATCCTCAAGTTTAGGGAAAACGCAGAAAAGGCACTCAAGGGAGGGGATGTAAGGAATTACTTTAGGCTCTATTTCGTTTTCTTCAACCTTTACTCCCTCTACAAGGACTTCTTGGAGGAGACTGAGAGGGCTAAGAACGAGGTCACGAAGATCAAGGACGAAGTGGAGAAAAAGCTAGAGGTAATTAAAGAGGCGAAGAGGTTGGCGGGAGTTAAGGGGGACGTGGAAGAGGAGTTGGAGTTCAGGGGGTGGATTAAGAGGCTGGAGGAGGGGTTTGAAGAGGTCGTAAAGGAACTTAACGAGGCAATACAGAGCTCAAGCAACAAGGACTTTGACGGCATAAGGAACCTAATAGAGATAGTCCAGAAGAGCTTCCACAACGAGAGCAACAACCTATACTTGATACTGTGGGAAATGGTCAAGATGAGCCTAGAGTCCTTGCCCTTGCCTTTCCCACAGCCCTTCAAGAGGACTTCCTTGTACAACTTCTACGTTAAGGCCTTGGAGTTTGGAGAGGGCTTGAAGAGGCTTGAGGAACTGGTCATGGAAGTGAACAGGCAAGACCCAAACCTAAGGAAGCTAAAGGAGAGCATAGCAAAGGAAAGGGAGGAAGTTGAAGAGCTGTACTCTAGGCTGAAGGTGGTAATAGGTGAAATTGCAGGAATTAGTAAGTGAGCTGGAAAGGATAAAGAACAGCTCAGACGTTAGGGCACTGCAAGAGGAAAAGGAAAAGCTGGACAAGGTATTGCTGAAGCTGAGGAAGGCTGAGGAACTGGTCAAAAAGCTAAGGGACAACTTAGAGCTCTGCAGGAGATACGACTTCGAAGAAGTTAGGACTGAGACCACTAGGATATTGGAGGCCTTACTCGACGTCCCAAAGGAGCCAGAGGCTCTAGGGGAGTTAATCAACTCATTGTACGAGAGGAGCCAGGGGTGCGTGAAGTCCCTTAACCAAATAAGGGAAAGGTTATTAGCGGAGTACAAGCATCGGTTGGAGGAGTTAAACAGGAAGGTAATAGTGTACGCCAGGATATTCAGGAACGTGCTAAAGGAAGACGTGGACGCTGAGGCATTTGAGGCTAAGGGAGACCTAGAGGAAGTGAAGAGGGAGGTAGAGAGGGCTGAGGAGGAAGTGTCAGAGCTTAGCGGGAGGCTAAAGAGGGAGCTGGAGTCCTCAAACCTACCTCCGGAATACGTAGACTTGTTGGTGGAGATTGTGGACAAGGGAGAGGTCACGTTGACGAAGAGGAACAAGGACAAGTTAATGAAAGTCGTAGAGTTCCTGGTGGACAAGGGAGTCCCAGTGAGGGTGAGGGTTTGAAGGCGAAGGAAGTTCTCGGCAAAATCGAGGCCTTAGCCAGCGAGGAGTCGGAAAAGTTGAGGAAGTTTAGCGCCTCAGTGGAGATGTTGGCTGAGGACATATACTACGGCAACGTCGACCTCGAGTTCTTCAAGGTAGAAAAGAAGGAGGTACCCCATTCGGCTTCCGCGGTAGACGGCAGTATGTACCAAGTTTACGCTTTGGACTTATTCCTCATCATGGTCAGGGCTGTGAAGGTTTACGGGAACTACATGGGTAAGAGGGAAGTACCACCTAAGTTAGTTGACGACTTCAAGATAGTAGGGGACTACTACGGGGCAGACGAAGTGAGGAAGATGGCGATAACTTTCATGCTGGGCGTGGAAAGTAGCCTAATGGAGGAAGTGGACACAGACGTC
>JBBINF010000044.1:0-6495 GCA_037444045.1 Sulfolobales archaeon
TTTGAGACCCCCTTGGACTACATACTTAGGGTGAAGATCGTGCAGAACGTAGTCGTAGTGGGCACAGTGGCGAACATATGCGTCCTCCACACCGCAGGCAGCGCAGCGCTGAGGTGGTACAACGTAGTCGTAGCCAAGGACGGGATCTCGGCCCTCGACCCGTTCGACTACTACTCGACCTTGAGGCAGACGACGTTCCTCTACAAGGGAAAGGTGACCACGTCGTCCGGGATAAAGTTTAATAATAGTTGAATGTGGAATAATTCTCAACTAAAATGGACTTTTACGCAATAGTACACAACGACTTCGACGGGACTGCCTCAGCAGCTGTGTACTCGAGGGCCGTAAACTCCCTGCCAAAGAAAGTATGGTTCACCGAGCCCACTAGGCTCCACGACCTGCTGGCAAAGCTAGAGCTGAGGGGAGTAAACAACGTAATGATAGCCGACCTAGGGATAAACGAATCTACCTTCCCCTCCATAGTAGAGGGCTTAAAGAGGCTAGTAGGCGAGGGAGCGAAGGTTCAGTGGTTTGACCACCACGTGTGGAAGGAGGAGTGGAAGGGCAAGTTAAGGGAGATAGGCGTCGAGGTGTACCACGACACCTCTACCTGCGGTGCTGGGGTAGTGCACAAGTACATGAACCCTAACGACGAGTTCTCCGCTAGGCTTGCCTCAGCGGACTGCTCAGTGGACATCTGGCTCCACAACGACCCAATGGGCGAAAAGCTCAGGAGAGTAGTAGAGGGGAACAGGGACTTCGCGTGGAAGGAGAAGCTAATAGAGACGTTCTATAACGGGATCCTCTGGAACGACGAGTTCCAAAAAATCCTTGAAGATAAGGTCGACGAGGAGCTCAGGGGGTACCAGAAGCTCAAGAAGTACTATAAGGTAATAGAAGTAAACGGAAACAAAATTGCAGTGGCAATAAGGTGGAGGGGGGCCCCGGACATAAGTTACGCTGGCCAATACATAATGACGAGGACCGGGGCTGTAGTCTTCGCCTCCGCTAACGGTAAAGCAATATCGTTTAGGAGCAACCGCTACGAGATCAGGAGGTTCGCTGTGAGGCTAGGAGGGGGAGGCCACCCCTTGGCTGCAGGGGCAGGGCTGAAGATCCCACTTGTCTATAGGATTCTAAGGAGATTGGGCTGGGTTACACCGGCGCTTAATTGGGTCTCTAACGTCGTTTACAAAGTGGTAAGTGAGGAGGGACTGACTGAGTACAAGCCAAAGTAAGTTATTACTCGCGTAACTTAAAATGCTTTACCCAACCTCATTAAGGTGGAAACGTTTTTAATCAACTCTAACTACTAAATTATAGTGAGTCTAAATGGTGAAGGTATATCAGAAGTTCCCGGACGTACAGGTGCTCACAACTAAGGGACCGATAGACTTCTACAAGGACATATTTGGAAAGGGAAGGTGGCTCTTCCTGTTCGCCCACCCGGCCGACTTCACGCCGGTCTGCACGACTGAGTTCGTCGGGTTCAACAAGGTATACGACGAGTTCGACAAGATGGGAGTCCAGCTGATGGGGTTGAGCGTTGACAGCATCTACTCCCACATAGCCTGGCTAAACGACATAGAGCAGAGGTACGGCGAGAAGATAAAGTTCCCAGTGATTGCTGACCCGGACAAGAAGCTAGCTAGGCTCCTTGACTTGATCGAAGAGGGTTCCGGAGTAACGGTAAGGGGAGTGTTCATAGTAGACCCAACTGGGACTATAAGGTTCATGGCCCAGTACCCAATAGAGGCAGGTAGGAAGATAGAGGAGATGGTGAGGATTACAAAGGCAGTGATGGTTGCCTACAAGGCTAAGGTTGCGACCCCTGCAGACTGGGAGCCAGGCAAGGAGGTAGTTATGGGAGCCCCAACCACCTTGGACGAAGCGCAGTTCAGGATGAAGATGCCTAACGCCAAGGCATGGTACTTGGTGTTCAAGAAGTACGAGGAGCTTCCTCCGGATCAAAGAGTCTAAACTTTTCTTTTTCCCTTTTTGTGTTTTACCCTACTTTCTCTACTCTTATTATTGTGAACTTCCTGTTTGCTGGAAGTGCTACGTTGTACACTTCCACCCCCTTGACCACTGCGTAGGTCACCTTGGCGTAGTGGGCGTGGCCGTGGACTGAGACGTTTGGCAAGCACTTGACCTCCTCAAGCAAGTTATAACCTAACCCAGGGTAGGCAAACCTTTTCTCACCGTAGACCGTGGCAAAAGTGGGGGCATAGTGGGTAAGGAGGATCTTGAACCCGTTGGAGGAGCACAGCAACTCCTCTATCCTCTCCTTTCTCTTTATGTAAAAGGACTCGTCTAACCCCTTTAGCCTCTGGTAATACGTCGGTCTTTCTAACACCCCCTCGCTCCCCACTATTGTTATCCCGTCAACCTCGACCTTCTGGTCCTCGAGCCACGTCACTTCCGGGTACTTCTCCTTGAACGCCTCCCTGTACTCGACGAAGTCCTCGTTACCGAAGGTCGCGACCACTTTGTACTTCTTGAGGGCGTTGTACACCGGGTCAAAGTGGAGGTACTTCCCCCTGTCCGTCAAGTCCCCAGCTAAGAGCACTAGGTCTACTTGTGGGAGGTACTTTAAGGCTGCGAAGAACTCGTTCAGATACCTAGGCGAATGTATGTCGGAGATAGCGCCTATTAGCATAGTTTAATAGTACTACGTGGAAGTAAATAACTGTGGAGATTGAGGGTATAGCTGACTTACCTCTACACACTGGGAAAGTGCCCGAATGGCTAGTGCCAATAATGAGGAGGCTAGCCAAGGCAATAGTAGACGTAATGATCCTGGAGTGGGGGCCAGAGAAGGTACTCGAGAGGCTGTCCAACCCCCTCTGGTTCCAGGGGTTCAACAACGCCATAGCCATGGACTGGGACTCCTCAGGTTCGACCACGGTCACCATGGGTATACTCAAGGACGTCGTGGACCCCAAGGAAGAGGGGTTTGCCGTTTTGGGAGGGAAGGGTAGTAACGCGCTCAAGGTACCAGAGGAGGCAGATGCCCTCTCAAAGGTCTACAACGTGGACCCGGAGGAGATAGCTAGGGTGAGCAGGCTAGTGGCAAAGGTAGACACCACGTTAATCCAAGACGGGCACCAGCTCTACCACCACTCCGTTGCCGTTACGGAAAGTGGGTACTGGATAGTGATACAGCAAGGTATGAACCTACAGACCAAGTTCGCCAGGAGGTACCACTGGAAGAAGAGCAACAACTTCACTGTATCTCCACACGAGGCAATCTCGGGGACAAAGGGGATAGCGGTGAACGTAGTGGAGAGGGAAAAGGAGAATACCAGGAGGCTAGTGCTAGACCTCCTGAGGGAAGACCCTAGGCACATCGTAGAGGACTACTTAAGGGCCTTCTCGGCTTTAAAGGGACAGAGCACGCTGGAGGTGTGGGCTAAAGGGGGCTCAACGGTGGCGATATCTAGGGAGGCGAGGTTAATATACATGAAACCAGTGGACGTCAAGAGGATTAAGCAGGTCTTAGAAAAAGTCTACAACTACCAGCCCAGTAGCCTAGAGGACGCACTACTGCAGGGGGTCGGTCCGTCAACAGCTAGGGCGCTTTACTTGATAGCTGACCTAATTTACAGGGAGCCCCCTTCCTATAACGACCCAGTCACGACCCCCTACGACCCGTTCAAGTACGCCTTCGCAGTGGGAGGAAAGGACGGGATACCCTACCCAGTTAACGTGAAAGTCGCAGAGGAGGTTATAACCACCTTAGAGGACTTCGTAAGTAGGGCAAAGCTTGATAAAAAAGATAAAAGCTTATCTCTCAATAAACTTAGGGAAATTAGGCTTGGAGCTAAGGAAAGGGCTTGAGGACATAGCGGTAAAGGAGACCAGCATAACTTACATAGACGGCGAACTGGGGAGGCTGTACTATAGGGGCTACTCCATCTTTGACCTAGCGGACTTCTCCAACTTCGAGGAGACGGCGTACCTAATTTGGTACGGCAAGTTGCCCAACAGGAACGAGCTTGAGGAGATAAGGGGTAAGCTGGCCTCTCAGAGGGAACTCCCCCAGTCCGTGACCAAGTACCTGATGGAGATAAGGAAGGACAGCAACCCAATGGACGTATTGAGGACTGCGGTGAGCATGCTTGGGGTCGAGGACCAGGGCAGCTCTGACGTTATGGAGAAGTCCATCTCGATAACCTCCAAGATACCGACTATAATTGCCTATTACTTGAGGCTCAGGAAGGGACAGGAGATAATCCACCCAGACGAATCCTTGTCCCACGCTGAGAACTTCTTCTACATGGTAAACGGGAGGAGACCAAACGAGCTGGAGAGTAAGGCGATGGACGTAGCCTTGATCCTCCACATGGACCACGAGATGAACGCCTCCACCTTTGCCTGCCTAGTTGTTGCGTCTACTCTCTCCGACATCTACTCCTCGGTCGTCGCTGGGATCTCCGCCCTAAAGGGGCCACTACACGGAGGGGCAAACAGCGAGGCCTTGAAGCAGTTCATGGAGATAGGGGACAAGAGCAAGGTGGAGGACTACGTGCTGAGCAAGCTGGCTAGAGGGGAGAGGTTAATGGGCTTTGGACACAGGATATACAAGACCTACGACCCAAGGGCAAAGATACTTAAAGGGTATGCGGAGGGCCTCACTAAGGAAAGGGGGATCTATAACTTGTACGAGGTGGCGAGGGAGGTAGAAGAGATAGGGATTAAGTACTTGGGAGGGAAGGGGATCTACCCCAACGTTGACTTCTACTCGGGGCTCGTGTTCTACTCCCTAGGCTTCGACGCCGACGTCTTCCCCACAGTTTTCGCCTCGGCCAGAGTAGTCGGCTGGACTGCCCACGTAATGGAGTACTTGAAGAACAACAAGCTAATAAGGCCAAAGGCGATCTACGTTGGCGAAATAGGCAGGAAGTACGTCCCCTTAGAGGATAGACAATGAGCTTTTATTAGCTTGACAATAAAGAACTCTTGTGATCAAGCTAACCTTAAACAGGGAACAGATACTTTTCTCAAAGGTGTTGAGAATAGCAGAGAACATTAAGGAGGGGACTAACAGGCTTACCTCTCTTTACGAGAACGTGTTCCGCAGGAATTACAACGACGCCCTAGCTGACATGGTGAAGATTAAGGGCATCTACGAGGGGATAGGTCTGATAAGGGAGGAGGTAGTCTCAATGATCTACGGAGAGGCGTTTTTGCCCGACTTCAAGGAGTCAATGATGATGCTCACCCAGTCCCTCTACGAGACCATGAAGGCCATAAAGGACTCTGGAAGGGCCATGTCGTCGAGGAGGCCAGACGAGAAGCTCTTCTCCGTACTTCAGAGCAACATAATGATCTACCTGTCCACTATAGGCGACGCCTCGGAGAAGCTAGTGACCATGATCTCCCTACTACAAAAGGACGTGGCAGAGGCAGTGAAGGTGGGAAAGGAAATACAGCTACTGGAGAGGAACGGGGACGACATAAAGGACGCGTTAATCCAGAGGCTTTACGAGGTGGAGAAGGAGAGCGACATAATCAGCATACTGCAGATGAAGGACGTCATCACTTTCCTCGACGACATATTGGACGGAATGGAGGAGAGCTCACTCTCCATAGAGACGCTATACGTCACCTTAAAGGCCTAACACGCTTTTTAGGACTCCAAAAGCCGCTAGGGAGGCTATAATCGCGATAAAGGGAGAGGTGCTCCACCCCTTTACTACCTGCTTTAACTGCCTCCTTACGTCGTATCCAAAGCTCCTAAAGCTTAGCCCTATAATCCCCCCCATAGTGGTCTGAGTTATGGAGATGGGCACGCCGAGTACCGTGAACACCTCCGAGATTACGTCGCTCCCCAGGAGGGCTGAGGTGGCGCTCACGTAACCCAGCCTGGTAACCCTAAAGCCCACCACTATCGACGCCTTCCTAGAGCTGAAGTATATGCCCAGAGCAGCCGCAAGGGCGTAAACTGGGGCAACGACGTAATAGGGCAAGGCCACTAGCCCGGCCGAGACTATTATGCCTATTGCGTTGGCCCCGGTCACAAAGGAGGTGAAGACGGCTGAGGATATGATGAGGACTTTGTACACCCTCATCTCCCTCAGCAAGTTCCTCTCTTTCCCCACTACCCTGCGTAGGGCAAAGTAAGTAAACAGCGAGAACGCCATTGCTAAGAGTGGGGAGAAAGCCCACGAGGCCACGGTAAACCAAAACTTAAACCAGTTGAAGTCTAGGCTCCTAGAGACCAAGACTAAAACCGCCAAAGAGGGGTATATCATTTGGCTTAGGGACGAGGGTATCCCAGCCTTATTTAAGTAATAGAAGGCAACCACTGAGGCAAAAAGGGCAGAGAAAACGGAAATCTCCCCTAAGAGCTCCGGGCCCTTTATTTCGCCGTAAATTGAGGAAGCCATAGTGTAGCTACCCAACGCTGTCCCTAGAAATATGCTGACTGCGCTTACCAAGTAGGAGTACTTCCTCTTCAGCGCGTTGGTGGACACTAGTATTCCAAGGGCA
>JBBINF010000044.1:6511-10819 GCA_037444045.1 Sulfolobales archaeon
CCAACAATAAAGGAAGAGACTAGCCCGACTACGAATATGAGGAAGCTTATTAACATTTACCCTTTACCTTTCGAGTCTAGGTACCTCAAGTACTCGTATATGGCGTCTCTGATCAAGTCGCTCCTGTTCTGGTAGCCAAGCTCCTTAACTAGGCTATCTATTTTCTCCAGGAGTTCCTCCTCCAACTTAAAGGAGATTGTCACTGTCTGACTTATATCTAATTCAATAATACCGCCGGGTAGTTTCCTTACGGCATCCATGGGCCTATCACTGTATATGATGACTTACATTAGATAAGCTTTTTGTAATCGGCAATACCTCCCTATCCAGACTTGGGCAAACCTAAGTCTCTTGAAGTCTCTCGCTAGGGAAACTCACTTTTTAATTGAAGTGGCTATAAAGCATTTGTGGAACTTCTCCCCGTTGACCAACTTGGCGTAGACCAGAGGGTAATTGACGTAATTAAGTCCAGGGGGATTCTAAAGCTCAACCCGGTACAGTCAGAGGCAGTTAGGAAGGGCCTCCTAGATGGGAAGAGGCTCCTCATCACTACCCCCACCGGCTCAGGGAAAACGCTGATAGCTGAGCTGGGCATGATATCCAACCTCTTGACGGAAGGTGGGAAGGCGGTCTACGTCACTCCACTTAGGGCTTTGACCTCGGAGAAGTACGCAACGCTTAAGGACTGGGAGAGGCTCAACTTAAAGGTTGGGATGTCCTCTGGGGACTACGATAGCGACGACGAGTGGCTAAAGGACTACGACATAGTGGTCACCACCTACGAGAAGCTTGACTCCCTTTGGAGGCATAGGCCCAGCTGGCTGAAGGACGTCTCGTATTACGTACTCGACGAGCTCCACTACCTCAGCGATCCCGAAAGGGGGCCCGTGGTGGAGAGCGTTGCCGTTAGGGCGAAAAAGAGGAAGGTACTGGCCCTTAGCGCTACTGTCAGCAACTACAAGGAAATAGCGTCTTGGCTAGACGCGGAGCCCATAGCCACAAACTGGAGGCCAGTCCCCTTAAAGGAGGGAGTAATCCTGGAGGAGAGAAAGGGATGTACAGTTATCTTTCAAGACAACACGGTACTAACGCTAAAGGGAGGAGACGCAATAACCTCCTATACCCTCCACGTGGTCAAGAACGGAGGACAAGTACTGGTCTTCAGGAACTCCAGGAAGACCGCCGAGACCACTGCGAAGAAGTTGGCCTCAGCGATGGAGGAGGTCGAGTTGAACGACAAGGAACTGATGGAGGTATCGAGGAGGATCAAGGAGGTGGAGGACGGGGGAGAGGGAGAGCGTGAGGTCTTGAGCGAACTAGCCCTCAGGGGAGTGGCTTTTCACCACGCTGGCCTCTCCAAGGGGCTCAGGGACGTGATAGAGGGGTCTTTCAGGGAGAGGAAACTGAAGGTCATAGTCGCTACCCCGACCCTCGCTGCGGGGGTCAACTTGCCCGCTAGGGTAGTAATCGTTGGGGACATTTACAGGTTTAACAGGAGGCTAATTGGCTACCAAGAGGAGATCCCAGTAATGGAGTACAAGCAGATGAGCGGAAGGGCGGGGAGGCCCGGCTTTGACGATTACGGCGAAGCGCTGATAGTGGTCAGGGACAAGAAGAACGTGGAAAGGGTAATGAAGAAGTACATACTCTCTGACCCGGAGCCAATAGAGTCGAGGCTTGGGAACGAGTCGGCCTTCTACAAGTTCCTACTTGGGCTACTGGCAAGCGAGAACTCCTTGACGGAGGAAGAGCTAATGCAGTTCGTTAACCAGACGCTATTGGACAAGGAGATCGCAAAGACCTACTTCCGCGACTCCCTAAAGTGGCTCAAGGAAAACCAATTCATCGAAGGGGAGAAGAAGTTAAAGCTGACAACCTTCGGCAGGAGAGTCTCCGACCTTTACGTCAACCCGATAACTGCTAAGGTCGTGAGAGACTACTTAGAGGGATCAGAAGTGGGGTGCAACTTGGCCTACTTACAGCTCTTGGCCTACACCCCTGACGGACCGTCTCTTGCGGTCTCCAGGAGTGAAGAAGACCGGATATTGGACGAGGTCTACTGCCCCCTCTTCGTGGACGAACCGGAGGACGAAGACGAGCTCTACGACTACCTATCGGCGATCAAGGTAGCGCTCATAATGAGCGACTGGATAGACGAGGTGGACGAGGACGTCATACTCCAGAGGTACCAGATAGGGTCTGGGGACTTGAGGAGTCTCGTGGAGACCATGGACTGGTTAAGCTATAGCGGATACCACATAGCCAAGGTAATTGGCAGGGAAGACCACTACGAGAAGTTACTAACCCTAAACAAGAGGGTCAAGGACGGAGTAAAAGAGGAGCTGATCCCCCTAGTGCAGATACCCGGTGTCGGGAGAAAGAGGGCAAGGCTCCTCTACAACAACGGCATAAAGAAGCCGGAGGACGTGGTCATGAACTTAGAAAAGGTAAAGGCATTGCTAGGACAAAAGCTAGGTGAGAGGGTTGCAAAGGAGGCTGCAAGAATTATTGCTGGAATACATTAAAGGACGGAAGGAGTTTGAGGGAGATCCGGACACGTTGGAAAAGTTGAGAAAACTACTACTGGCGCTGGGAGTGAGAAGTAAGATAAGGGGTAAAAAACTTATAATTGAACAAGGTTAAAGCGGTATGTTTCCATGCTTCTTTGGAGGTCTGTACTCCCTCTTGTTCTTCAGCATGCTCAAGGCGTTTACTAGAATCCTTCTCGTGTCCTTTGGCTCTATCACGTCGTCTATTAATCCCTTCTCCGCAGCCCAGTACGGGTTGGCGAACAGTCTCCTGTACTCCTCTATCTTCTGCTTTATGAACTCGTCCGGGTTAGGGGAGTTCTGGATCTCCCTCCTGTACAAGATCCTCACTGCTCCCTCTGGTCCAGTGACTGCGATCTCCGCTGTGGGCCACGCGTAGACTAGGTCTGCCCCAAGGCTCTTGATGCTCATGGCTATGTGGGCACCACCATAGGACTTCCTAACTATCACGGTGACCTTTGGCACAGTGGCCTCAGCGAAGGCGTACAACATCTTGGCGCCGTGCCTAATTATCCCCTTGTACTCCTGTTCAGTACCGGGAACGTAGCCTGGGGTGTCCACTATGCTCACTAGGGGTATATTGAACGCGTCGCAGAACCTGATGAACCTAGCCGCCTTGTCTGCGGCATCGACGTCAATTGATCCTCCCAGGACGTTGGAGTTGTTGGCCACAATGCCTACCACGTTTCCGGCTATCCTCGCGAAGCCTACGACTATGTTCTGTGCCCAGTGCTTGTGCACCTCTAGGAACTCGCCGTTATCGACTATCCTGTAGATGATCTCCTTCATGTCGAAAGGCTTAGCGGAGTCGGTAGGCATTACCTGCTCTACGCCGCTCACGTCTCTGTCAGCCGGGTCTCCTGTGTCCATGTAGGGGGGCTCTTCCATGTTGTTCGACGGCAGGTAGGAAAGTAACCTCTTAGTTATTTGTATCGCCTCTTGTTCGCTTTCAGCCAGGAAGTGCACTACGCCGGACTTGGTGGCGTGGACTACAGCACCTCCAAGGTCTTGGTAGGAAACTTCTTCCCCTAGGACTACCTTGGTAATCTCTGGGCCAGTCACAAACATGTAGTACGCGTCGCCCTTTATCATGATGATGAAGTCGGTTAAGGCAGGTGAGTACACTGCGCCCCCAGCAGCTGGCCCAGCCATTATAGTTATCTGTGGTACGACGCCAGAAGCCCAAACGTTGTACTTGAAGACTAGGCCATATCCCTCTAGAGCCACTGCGCCCTCTTGTATCCTGGCTCCTCCAGAGTCATTAATCCCAACCACTGGGGCTCCCACCTTTAACGCCAACTCGTAGACTTTTCCTATCTTCGCCGCATGGGTCTCACCCAAAGTCCCTCCTATTGCAGTGAAATCTTGAGCGTAGGCGAACACCGTCCTCCCTTCTACTTTACCCCAGCCAGTTACTACGCCGTCTCCGTACACCTTGTTCTTTTCGAGGCCAAACTCGGTAGCTTTAGTTGTGGCAAAGGTCATGACCTCGCTGAAGGATCCCTCGTCAAATAGCAGGGCTAGCCTCTCCCTCGCCGTGAGCTTACCCTTTTGATGTTGCGCCTTAATCCTCTCCTCTCCTCCACCTTGGTATGCCTTTGCCTTAAGCTCTCTGAGCTGCTCTACTAACTTATCTAAGCCACTTTTTTCAGACGAGACTGCCATTTTTACCTCACCTTTACACATAGTATGGGGAATATATATACTTTTACTACTTATACTTTCCAAAAAATATAATTGACTTTTATTTAATTACCAG
>JBBINF010000045.1:0-10664 GCA_037444045.1 Sulfolobales archaeon
TGGGACAAGTAAGGGCCTAGGGTACGCGCTAGCTTACTTCCTACTTAAGGAAGGCGCAAACGTAGTAATGAACTCAGGTAACGCTGAGAAACTAAAGGAGATGACAAACGTACTCAGTAAGTACGGAAACGTAAAGTACGTGACCGGGAGGATAAACGATAGGGAGGGAGCTCGCAAGGTTTTAGAGAGTGTCCACAAGGAGTTAGGCAACCTAGACGGACTGGCTGTGCTCATAGGCGGGTACGTAGAGGACGACGTATCCAGCTTAAATGGACTAGACGAGATGATAAACAACCACGTAAAGTACCCACTCTACGTAGTGTCTGAAGCAGAGAGGTTCATGAACCCCGGCTCCACTGTGGTCTTGATATCTGCAATCAGGGGAATAGGGAAGGCGTTGCCCAATCAGCTCTCCTATTCTATAGCCAAAGCGGGGATAGCTAAGGCAGTGGAGGTTTTAGCTGCAGAGCTCGTGGGAAAGGGTATAAGAGTGGTAGGGATAGCCCCCAGCTGGATAGACGGGGAGTTTGAGCCGGAAAGGGATTGGAAAAAACTAAGAAAGCTCGGAGACCCTAAGGCCCCTCCAGAGGACTTCGCTAGAGTTATAGTCTGGCTAATGACTGAGGAGTCTGAGTGGGTCAACGGCGTGGTAATACCAGTGGACGGGGGTGCTAGGCTGCTGTGAACGCCGAAAAGCTAAGGGAAAGCGTAGGAGAACTCTGGGAAAAGTACGTAAGGCACGACTTCGTGAAGAGGATGAAGGAGGGCACACTGCCTCTTGAGAACTTTAGGTACTACCTCATTCAGGACTCAAAGTACGTTAGAGTTATGTTAAGGAGTCTTCTAAACGCATCGTCAAAGGGGCCTGTAGAGCAGGTGTCCAAGATCCTCCTAAGGGTATTTCAGACCAGGGATAGAGGGAATGAGGTTCACTCGTACCTATTAAGACAATTAAAGGTAACCGAGAGGGAGATCCAAGAGACTGGCTACTCCCTAGTCAACTACGCGTATACTAGACATTTATTCTACTACTCCAACTTGAGCTGGAGACATTTTCTAGCTGCCTGGGCTCCATGCATGTGGGGATATATGGAAGTTGGGGATTTCGTCTTGGGTTCTCCAAACCCCCTTTACAACAAGTGGGCGGAGTTTTACGCCTCTCAAGACTACAAAATGAGGGTTGAGGCCATTATTGAGGCATTGGACTCTTTAGAAATCGACGATGGTCTCCTCAAGGTATTCAGAGATAGCGTTAACTTCGAGATAATGTTCTGGGACTCGTCCCTAAGGATGGATCCCACGCCCTTTTACGGCGATTAAGGAAACCATTTCTGTTTTTATAGTTTTCTTCCGTTCTCTAAAGACTGATACACATGCAGTGGATTAAAGAAATGAGCTTCACCCTTAAGTGCGATCTTGGCTCCCTAACGTTTAAGTGCAACACCGCCTCCAACATTCTAGAGCTTGAGTGGAGAAACAACACACTGAACGTCAACCTCTTCACTCCAACCTATAGGATTAACTACAGCTCTGGAAGGCTATTTGATATGCATAACCTCTCAGTGAAGAGAGGTAAGGAGGCCGAGGACTTCTTACGTGAGGTCTTCAGACAATTATCCACGGAAATCCAGGAGGGGGCTGACGAACTGAAGGCTTCACACGACCTCCCCGTTGCGATAATAAAGGCATTAGCGAGGGATATGTGCAATCTTGAGTTTAGGCCCTCCAAGTTCTTTGACATGGGCATTAAGGAGCTAGAGGTAGAGCTGAACAAGGAGTTCCTGAAGGATAGGCCAGGGCTTTACTCAGAGAGGAAGTTCAAGATCGTCGTAAGGAAAGAGGACGATACTTGCCTAAAGGTAGTGTTCTGGCTGGAGTCAAAGAGGAAAGAGACGTTATATTCACCAGACTGCCTTAACTACCAAGAGATTACGTCTGAGGCGCTGTCGGATTCGTTGAGGTCTTTAAACGAGTACGTAGCAGAGATAAGGAGTTTTGTAGTCAATAGTTAAAACCCTGTTGGCTAAAGGGAGAGAGAGATGATGAGGTTCCACCCCATTTGAGCGGTGAAATTGACCTCGATCTCTGAACAGATGTGCTGTTATGCTTAGATTTTATTTACCTAGGATGAGAGTAGATGATATAACATGATGAGGTCGAGCACTACATGAGCTATGATGAGAGGACCACCTCTGAGGCAGTTATAGAGATTAACTTTAACTTGTACGCATTTAGGGAGTCCGTATCCAACTACCAGGTCAGTTATCAAGGAGGATGGGCCATACTTAAGGGAAAGGAAGGGGAGTACCTCAGTAAGGAGTTCGACAACTACGCAGTTCTGGTGTACCCTGTAAACGCACCTATGGATCTACTAGAGTCTCTGTCAGTTAAGAACGAGAAAATAGACAAGTTTAGGGAGGCTCTATATAAGCCAAGGTACTGGAGAGAGTCTGTGACAATCCACTTAGTAAGGGACAAGCTAATAACTGGCACCGATATAGAACTGACCCCGTTTAATGGGGTAGACCTTGTAAACGATATACTGAGGGCAGAAGGTACTGAATTTGAAACAATTGACGAAAACTTGGTTATCTCTGCGAGGGTAGAAAGGCCTTTAACTGCACAGATACTTGGAAAGGCTCTATACAGAATATCAGTCTGTCTATCGTTATACTATAAGATAAAGGAGGCACAGGAGGACATTGCTCTAAAGATGGCACAGGAGGCCCTGTCCGAACTTCAGTGAAACCTCAGCTCAGCGTAGACTGCTATAATCAATGAAGAAAGGATTAAGATCGCCCCAAGTAGTATTGAGCCAAAGACTAAGTACAAATAGCCTCCTACCTTATATATGCTAACTACAGTTCCATTATTTGACGACCCTACTTCTAGGGACACCAACGTATTTGTAGGGATAACAACTAGATCCTTGCCGACTGTATACACGCTTCCTCCCTTCACGTTAAGATTGGCAGGTGACTGAACCTCTAAGGCCACAGACCCACTAACGGTAAGCTCTGTGTTGAGGTGTTCGTTTGGAGCTAGGTCTATCTTGTAATTATTATTTCCTATTAAGACATCTCCAACGACTACGCTGGCTAACAGAACTATTATCCCTGTAACGAAAAGATATCTGCTCAGCCTTATTGTCTTTGGCTTCTCCATATTACTTAACTTTGTTGTGCTGACAAATTTATTTTTCCTTCTAATAGATGTTAACAACTTTAGCAAAAACTAACATTATGCCTTGATGTTTATCATTGACGCTGCTGTTTAAGACGGTGAACACATTCGGTTGTAGCGATTCCCCTACTAAGAGGAAAAACCTTACATCCATAGGTTTAGCTTATTAATGACCTGCACAGATGTCACTCAAATGCTTTGGCTAATAATGACAACGGGTAAGTGTAACTTGCTCTGCGACTACTGCGGAGGCTCCTTCCCTAAGGACGTTGTCCCCTGGAAAGTGAGCTACGATATTGGGAAACTAAAAAGGCTAATAGAAGCTGATCCGGAGGCCACGGTAATTTTCTACGGCGGTGAGCCCCTAAATAACCCCAAGTTTATCATGGAATTCATCGATAAAGTGAGGGCTAAGAGAATAGGGATACAGACAAACGGAACTCTGGTGAAGCTTTTACCGAGAAGTTACTGGACGAAGATCAACGTGGCACTTATGTCAATAGACGGAAGACCAGAAGTTACTGACAAGCACAGGGGTAAAAACATCTACAAGGTGGTCACGGAGAACACTAAGCTACTCAAGTCGCTGGGAGTCGAGACAATAGCTAGGATGACAGTAACGGAAGACACTGACATCTACGAGGACGTAACTCACCTCCTTAACCTAGGCATATTCGATAAAGTACACTGGCAACTTAACGTCGTATGGACAGATAGGTGGAACGTCGAAAAGTGGGCTAATGAGAACTACTTGCCGGGAATAAGGAGGCTTGTAGAGCTCTTTGTGGAGAATATATGGAAGGGCAAAGTGCTCAAAATAATACCGATTTTGGGGGTCGTCTCTGCCCACTATTTTGAGGGCTATAAGGGCTCCCCGTGTGGTGCTGGTTACAAATCAGTGACTGTAACCCCTGAGGGGAGAATTCTCTCCTGCCCCATTGCGGTTAGGGAAAAATGGGCGGAGCTTGGAACAGTGGAAGGCTTTAAGCTACTCGAGGATCCGCTCCCAGACGAGTGTAAACAGTGCGAGTACAAAAAGTACTGCGGTGGGAGGTGCCTATACGCGTCGAAGGAGAAGTACTGGGGAGAAGAGGGATTCAAGGTAGTTGACCAGGTTAACAAGGAGTACCTTAGGATAGTGCTCTCGTCTATCCCTGAGATAGAGATGGCAATCAAGAGGGGGGCAATAAGGTTAAGCGACCTCAAATACGACCCCACCATGGACTCGACGGAGGTCATACCTTGAAAGAACATGAGAAGTTATAATTTCTCCGAGTAAGTTTATAATGTGACCGAGACATTCTTCAACTCAATTGCCGAAAAGTGGGTAAACGAATTCGAGAAAGCCTTTGAGGCTGACCCAGACAATAGGCAAAAGTTCTTCATAACAGTTGCATTCCCTTATACTAACAGTCCGTTTCACATAGGCCACGGCAGGACTTACGTCACCGCCGACATCTACGCAAGGTACATGAGGATGAAGGGATATAACGTCCTGTTCCCCTTGGGGTTCCAGTTTACCGGTACCCCCATCCTTTCCATATCTGAGGCGTTAAAGAGGGGAGATAAGGAAATAGTCAAGGAGTTCCTGGACGTGTACAAGGTTCCCCAGGAAAAGCTAAAGGAGTTCGAAGACCCCCTGAAGTTAGCTGAGTACTTCAAGGAGGACATGAAAAGATCAGCAAAAAGGTTTGGGCTAAGCATTGACTGGAGAAGGGAGTTCACAACGGTAGACAAGGGATTCGAGAAGTTCGTCCAGTGGCAGTTGAGGACACTTAAGAATAAGGGTTATCTCGTGACCTCCACTGAGGCAGTAGGGTACTGCCCCAATGACGGCTTCCCAGTGGGTATGCACGATACCAGGGGCGATGTCGAACCCGAGATAGCGAGGGAGAGCGTAATTCTCTTTGAAGACGGAGAGCTTGTATTTCCAGTGGCGACCTCAAGGCCTGAAACTATTTTTGGTGCTACAGCGATCATGATAAACCCCCATACCCAGTACGTAGTTGCCTTCAGGGGAAAGCAGAAGTGGGTCTTGTCCAAGGAGGCCTTCGAGGTACTTAAGTACCAAATTGAGTTCGGAGACGTGCAAGAGGTAGAAAAAACCAAGCTGCTATCGATGACCCCAGTTAACCCGATAACCAGGGAGAAGTTGAAGGTAATAGAGAGTAAGTACGTGGAGCCCAAGGTAGGTACTGGAGTGGTAATGGCAGTCCCGGCCCACGAGCCCCTCCACCTTTTGAGGTACATTGAGGAGGGGGTAGAGGTTGAGCCCAGAAGGGTAATATTTACTAACGACTACAAGGGGATTCCAGCAGAGGAGGTAATATCCCTTGCCGGGACTAAAAACCCTAGCGAACTAAAGGACTACATAGAGACGCTGTACAAGACGGAATACTATAAGGGCATAATGGCGACAGACCTAGAGAATTACGTTCCAGATTACTTGAGGCAGTTCGTAAAGGAGGAAATATCGGGCAAGCCCGTTAAGGTGGCTAGAGACAAGGTCATTGAGCTCCTCAAGAGGCTCAACGCTTACGATACAATATTTGAGATCTCAAACGCGCCAGTCTACTGCAGGTGTGGGGCTGAAATAGTCGTCAAGGTCATACCAAACCAAGTCTTCATTGACTACGAGAACCCTGCATGGAAGTCAATAACCCTAAAGTCCCTCGAGAAGGTAAAGTTCATACCAAAGGACGTAAAGAGCGACTTCGAGAAGGTAATCTTCTCCATGGGGAAGAGGGCCTGCTCTAGATCCAGGGGGCTTGGGGCTAGGACGCCATGGGACGAAAACCAGATAGTGGACAGCCTCAGCGACTCCACAATCTACACCGCCTTCTACACCATCTCTCACTTGCTACCTAAGGATGACGAGAAGCTGGACGACGACTTCTGGAACTACGTGCTCTTAGGTGAAGGGGACAAGGGCTCAATTGCTAAAAAGACTGGAATAAGCGAGGACTTGTTAACTAGGATGAGGAGGGAGTTTGAGTATTGGTACCCAGTGGACTCTAGGCACAGCGGTAGAGATCTAGTTAGAAACCACTTGCCCTACTACCTCTACAACCACGTTGCAATATTTGGCGAAAAGTACCTCCCTAGGCTTATAGTAGTAAACGGTTTCGTGAGGGTCGGGGGCAAGAAGATGAGCAAGAGCTTTGGCAACGTATACCCATTGGAGAAGGCTATGGACGAGTACGGTCCAGACCCAGTTAGGTTGGCGCTAGCTACTAGTGCGGAGATCTCCGATGACGTCGACTTTAGACAAGACCTTTTGAACGCTATCTACCTCCAGTTGAGGAAAATATACGACGTGATCTCTAGGGCCCGTTCCTTGGAAACCGATACCTCGGTGAAAAAGGAGGATCTTTGGTTCTCGTCTATTGTCAACTTCAAGATAAAGGAGATAAATAGGTTAATGGACGAGCTGGAGTTCAGAAAGGCGTATAATATTATCTTGTACGAGCTTTACGACCTCTTTAAGGACTATATAGAAATCAGAGAAAGACCAAATAGGGAATTGTTAAGCAAGTTCATTGACGCTTGGATCAAACTACTCTCACCAGGTGCTCCCTTCACTGCTGAGGAACTGTGGCACTTAAACCACTCTTCCTTGGTTGCCAAGGAGAGCTTCCCCTCAGAGGAGGAGTTCGCTGTTGACACCTCCGCGCTTCTTCAGTTTGAGTACGTAAGGTTCGTCGTTAGTTACGTAAAGCAGTTAGAGGAGGAAGTTAACAAGAAGCCCGAGAAAGTAATCATTTACGTAGCTAAGCCAGAGCAGCTAGAGGACTTAAGGGCCGTGATTAACGCAATCAGGCTCCACAAGGAATTACCGGAGTCCGACTATTTCCTAAGGATAAGGAACAACCTTGCCAAGATCCCCTCACTGATAAGGGAACTGGTGCTAACGACTGATCTCGACGAGTTCGAGACCATAGCGGAAAACACTATGTTCCTTTTAAACCAGCTAGACGTGGACGAGATCAGGGCATACTATTACGATGACCCCAACGCTCCAGACGTAAAGGGCAAGAAGAGCTATGCCCTCCCTCTCCTTCCATCGATAGTATTGCTATAAGGGGAGATTATTGAGAGTCCTGAGATGCAGTGAGCTCTACAACGAGATTAGGGCCATGATCAATAACGCCACTTCCGAGATCCTGGTAGTTACGGACGAGCTTTCCCACGAATTTTCAGAGGACTTAGAGAGGAAGGCCATTAGCGGGGTCAAGACAAGAGTGATGAGCCCCGACACGGAATGGGCAAGGTGGTTAGAAAACAGAGTAAAGTCTTACGGATTAGACGAAGAGAGTAGACTTGAAAGTGACATCAAAAAGACCAACAACGCTGTCGCGTTATATAAGAGGATACCCTACTTGACCTTAACTGTAGTTGTAGCCCTTGTTATAATAGAATTAGTACGTAGCTACAGATTGGATGCACTGCTAGGTACTACAATAATAGCAGGTGCCATAGCGACAGTCCTCTCTTTCGTTTACTTCAGAAAGAAAAGCAGGGAGTTGGAATACGAGATCTCCATCAAGCAGCAGGAGCTCGAAAACATAAGGTCCAAAGTAGAGGACTCGAGGAAAAGGCTGTCGAATAACTTGAATGTAATTGAGCTTGACACTAGGCTCAATTTCTCAGTGATTATGGCAGACGGTAAGGCTATTATCACTTCCATGCTACTAAAATACAGTGATGAGGGCGACAAAAAACTCGAATTTGAGGAGGAAGTACCATTAGAATTTGTTAAGCTTATTCTTGAAAAACTAACCCCTAGCCAACTTTGAGTACGCTTTTAATAGCTCCAGCCCCTGCTGTATGCCCTTTTCCGCCTCCGGCATTTCGTTTTCTTTAAAGAACCTCTCTACTTCCTCCTCCCTACCGATCCCTAGGATCGGTATTATGGACGACAGCGTCCTGCCCAAGATCCCAGTCCCCTGGTAAATCCTTCTGATAAACTGCATATTGGTCTTCAACCATATCCACACGGCGTTCCTTATCTCAGGGTAAGTTATGGAGTAGCGTATTGCAGTGAGTACGTCCTGCTTCTTTATTTCGTTTGTCAAAGCTAAGCTTAGGGCGTTAAGCACAAGGTAGTCCTTCTTGAAGGAGAGCAAACCCTTAAGGTAAGGTAGCTTATCCTCGTCGAACTTCGCGTTCCTGTAGTTGGACAAGATGACGTCAAACCCCTTGTCCTCACTGACTATTGCGTATGCCTCCACTACCGCGTCCCTTAGGTCTGGGTCTACTTTATCTAAGTTGCCAAAATCAGAGGAGAGCTTGCTGGCGTAGTCCTCGTCCATTCTTACTAGGTTTTCAGATAGAGAACCGTAGGTCATCTTGTATAACGGGTCGCTAGAGTTGGCGAAGTTGCCCAAGACGCTCTTGTGGAACTCAACCGCTAGCGTTCCGAATTTCCTCGAATTCACTAAGAACAGCGTAAACAACTGGTCTGCTATCTCCATTGCAGGCAAGTAGTTCCTCTCTCCCATCTCCTTCTTAACTATCCCCGAGTAGGCGTCAAAGTCTACCATTCCCGCCAGCATGAAGTTAAAGTAGTCCTCAGCTAGCCCAAACCTCTCTATGTGGTTAGGGCTGGAGTTCCAGAACAAGTCAATATCGCTGTAGTACACCCTGTAAAAGCCAGTCCTATCCAGGTTAAGCTTCAGGGATTTGACCTCTTCGTTAGCGTCTATCACTGTCTCCTCCTTATCGAAAAGGGTAGAGATTGTCTTCCCGTTAACTTGCATAGTTAGGGGTATTGGGTAAACCCTGTTCTCTAAGCCAGAGATCATGAACCTCTTTTGCGTTAAGCGTATTTTTCTGCCCTCTACCTCTACTGCTACTACAGGGTAGCCTTCAGTTGTTAGCCAAGCTGGCATTATGCTGGATACCGGCTTCCTGGAGGCCTCCTCAAGGCTACTCCATAGATCCTTGCCCTCCGCGTTAGAGAACTTGTACTTTTCTAAATACTTGGCAATCCCCTCCCTAAAGTCCTCTTTGCCTAAGTACGCCTCTATCATCCTCAGTATGCTAGCTCCCTTGCCGTAACTGATGTCGTCAAATATCTGCTCAATTTCTGAGACCGACTTCACTTCCACCTCAATTGGGTGGGTGACGTGTAGGGAGTCCTTCAGCATGGCGCCCTTCGTTTCGTCTAAAACAAACCTCCCCCAAAAGTCCCACTGCGGGTAAATCGAGTCCACTGCCTTGTAGCTCATAAAAGTTGCGAAGCTCTCGTTGAGCCAGAGGTCGTTCCACCACTTCATAGTGACTAAGTCTCCGAACCACTGGTGTGCCAGCTCGTGGGCAATGACCTCTGCGACCCTCCTAACCTGTCTGAAGGAGGACTTCTCGTCGGCCAAGAGGGCGGTCTCCCTAAAAGTTATGGCGCCCCAGTTCTCCATTGCACCAAAGGCGAACTCGGGGACTGCTATTAGGTGAACCTTGGGCAACACGTACTTTATTCCGAAGTAGTCCTCGTAGAACTTGATGAACTTAACGGCCATCTCCGCGGGCATCTTTGCCCTAGATATTTTCCCCGGGACTGTGGCCACTATTACCTTCGGGGTGGAATCAACGGAGTACTCCTCAAACTTTCCTATCCCTAAATAGAGAAGATAAGTTGACATCCTCGGCGTTTTAGCGAACTCCACGATTTTCTTGTTTCCCTCCTCTTTAACGCTCTCAATAGGCATATTGGATATGACGTCTAGGTCTTTTGCCACCTTCACTGTAAGCTTAAACGTGGCCTTGTAGGCTGGGTGATCTACACACGGAATGAACTTCCTAGCGTGGGAGGACTCAAACTGCGTAGTAATAACGTAAGAGCCGTTGTAAGGGGCCTTGTAGATTCCCACTAGGTCATCCCTTACTTTTCCTTCAAACTCCACCTCCAAGACCCCTGAGAACTTTCCTGTCTTCACCACGACCTTGTTCTCCTTGGTCTCGAAGTCCACTTTTTCGCCATTTGCTCTCACTGAGGTAACAGTTAAGCCCTCTGCGTCTAGCTCTATAACATCTTCAGTCTCTACGCTAATCCTTTCATGCCCTTTATAATCTAAGCCGTCAAAATCTAGAAAAATTTCGTAAGATTTTACGTCCATGAAGTTTAAACTGAAACTTAATTTAAAAAACTACTTCGTCTCTTATCATGATATGGAGATAACGATCTATTATAAGGAATATGTCATTCAGATCAAGGAAAGAATCACCACCCTAATGGGAGGAAACGAAAGGTATGAGATCGGGAGAGCCCTTTACTACGTGCTCAAGGCCATCTATTCAATCCCGAGGCTATACGGAAGTCCCCCCAAGGGGAACGTAATAGACTCGTGGAAGAACTCCTTCGAGAGGGAGATGTCAAAGCTTATAGCGTCGGATATGGAAGTTGAGAAGATATCCTTCCCCCAGGCTACCATAAGGGTCGAATTCAGTAGGCTAGCCGTTAATGTGGCTCTGAACCAAAGGCA
>JBBINF010000046.1:0-2529 GCA_037444045.1 Sulfolobales archaeon
CCTGCCCTTCGCAGTCGCCGTGTTTAAGATGGTTGAGAGGGACAGGTTAAAGGTGATAACCATTGGCTCGATAGCTTTAGCTGCTCAAATGTTCGCTGCGTTTTACGCAATTTTGACCTTGTGGAAGCAGGAGGGGTGGAGGACTAGGTAGAGGTCTAAACTGGTACCCTGCATAAATTGCTCTCAGTCCCCCTATACGACGTCCTTTCGTAGTAGACAAACCCTGCGTTTTTGTCGCTCTCCTTTAGGTGGATTGAGGCCGTAGTGATGAACAACACGTTCAAGTTCTCCCCTCCAAAGGTCACAGAAGTAACGTTTGGCGTTGGTACGTCTATCTCCTCCAGGAGTTCGTGGGTCTCTGGGTCTACCCTAACTACCTTTCCACCTCCGAATAGTGCTACCCACAGCTTCCCCTCCGAGTCTATCGTCATACCGTCTGGGTTGCCCTTTAACCTCGTCGAGCCGAAGTCAAAGGCGACCCCCATTTCGCCCAACCTCCCATCCTTAAGGTCGAACTCAAACGAGAACACCTTCCTAGTCGGGGTATCGATGAAGTAAAATACCTTGTTGTCCAGGCTCCAGGCCATGCCGTTGGATATCGTGGTGCCAGTTATTGCAGTCCTATAACCCATGTCTAGGTCTAACACGTAGAGCCCCCCGGTGGGGTACTTCTCCTCAAGGTTCATGGTCCCCGCCCAGTACCTCCCCAACGCGTCGCACTTGCCGTCGTTGAACCTGTTCCTAGGATCCCACTCCTTGACCTCAAAGCCCAGCCTCGAGCTGGAAGGGAAGTCTACCAAGTAAAAGCCCCTACCGGAAGTTGCCACAAGCTCCGAAGTGAAGTGGGGCTGTATGGAGCTCACGTAGTTACTGAGCCTAAGCTTCTCCTCGCCCTCCTTCCCCTTCCTGTATATCACTCCCCTTAGGATGTCGACCCAGTAAAGCCTTCCCTTGTACCAGAGTGGGGACTCGAAGAGCTCCCCGCTCTCCTCCGAGTACTTGTCCATAGGTTATTTACTTGTTCCTCCTTTTTAACACAATGCCAAAGTGGTGATCCCCTGGGCTAAACTCCGACTCAAGCTCGAAGTCCTTAAAAAACCTCAAGTAGTCCTCCTTTCCCATCTTTACGTACGCTGGGGGCCCGAAGGGCGCGTCCTTTTTCCAGTCTACTACTATCACCCTCCCGTTGTCCTTTAGGATCCTTTTTATCTCCTCGTAGGCCCCCTGTTTGTCTTGGAAGTCGTGGAAGGAGTTCGCCAAGAGTACCTTGTCCACGCTCGATGAGGGGATGCTGGTCTTTACCGCGTCCTCGACTAGGAACACCGCGTTTGGGGCCCTTACGTGGTTCTTGGCGTCCTCAATGAAGTTCCTCCTCTTGTCCACGCAGTATACGGTGTTTGCTGTTAACTTGACTAGGTAAGCACAGTAGTATCCTGGACCACAGCCCAGTTCAGCCACCACGTCGTCCTTAGATATGAGGGAGGGGAGGAACTTCTCGGGATCCTCTAACTTCTTCCTAAAAGGGGAGAGGAAGTGAGACAATGTAACCTAGATTACAATGTAACTCAATAGATAATAGCCTTTTCGTCGTTCAAGATCGCCCTAGCCATTTCCTTGAGCTGATAAGGGACGTCCACGTTGACGGGATCTTCTAGGCTAAAGTACTCCTCGGAGAACTTGACTACCACCCCAACCTTGAGCCCTAAGGCCTCAACGGCGCTTTTTAGCTCACTTACCGCGTTCAACACCTCGTCAGGGGGAACCATGTTTACTACGAGACCGAACACCTCACTGCACTCAGATACGACGACCTTCTTGACGAAATCAAGTACCTCTCTCAATGGCGATACGTAGTCCTTCACGAGGATTATCCGGTCCTTCTCCGTTGGGAGTATAGACCTAAACACGGATCTCTCAGCTTCAATTACCTGCTCGAGCCCAGTCCTAGGGGCGTCGAATATGTAAACGTCGTAACCCCTCAATATAAAACTAGAGTAGGCCTCCTTGAACTTGTTTAAGATGTGTCCATCCTTGGTCAAAAGAGTTACTTCGTCGCCCATGAAATAGTCCTCAGAGAAAAGCTTGATCACGTCCATTGCCCCCTGCCCTAACCTAAGGGTGGTAACTTTAACGTCGATCCCCTTTATTATAGAGCTCACTAAGCCCTCCTTAACTCCAAGGTTTGAGGAAAAACCCAGGGGGTCACCCTCAACGAAGAGCACCCTCTTCCCCATTATCGCAAACGCCCTGCCCAAGTTGAAGGCAATAAAGGATCTCCCCTGTCCCCCCTTGTGACTGTGGAATGATAGCCTCATCAATCGTCACCCTAACTGTGAGTGTTTAGGAAAGCGGGTATAAAAATATAGGTTAGGTACTATAAAATCACTTAACGATAAGTAATGTCTTATCACTTAAAATTCTATCAAAGGGACTTTAAACTTGTAGGAGAGCGAGGATCCCAAAGGCCACAACGAAGCCCAAGCTCGTCCAGTAGGCCACGTTCTGCCAGAAGGTGTTCTTTAACTCCCC
>JBBINF010000046.1:2567-10242 GCA_037444045.1 Sulfolobales archaeon
CTGGACCAATTAATACGAACACGAAGGCGACCAACAAGTTCAACACCGCATTGAGCATCTCTGAGGCAGGCAACAAAAGCGATACCAGCAAGGCTGGGACGCTCTCCAATGCATAAACAAAGAAGGCCCTATCCCTAGGGACCCCTAGGGCCTCCAGCAGGCCCCAGGCACTACCAAGGGAGATCACGACCAGGGCCAAGAAACCAGCACTAGCAAGCCCCAACCCAAAGATCAATGGAGAGTAGGAACCAGCTATCGCGGACAAAGCCCCCTCCAGCTCCCTGGCAGAGGCCAAATTGGTGGAGGGGTCTATCCCAGCTGTGGCCATTTCTACCAATACCATGAGCCCCTCAGTGGCGATTGCCCCAACTAACGTCTCCTTCCTCACGTGGGAAACAGCGTAAGATTTATCGCACTCCTTGAACAAGCTTGCTACCTTCACCTTTTCCGCGGTGGCGGAAGCTTGAAAAAAGAGCATAAAGGGCATTATTACTGCCCCCACGTTAGCTGCGGCTATGTAGAGGAACTCGGGGGAGGGGACAAAGTAGAAGGGGGAGTAAGGCTTTATCCCCCTTACTGCCAAGTTCAAGGCAAAGGCAATTACCATCACTGAGGAGATCAGGAGTAGGTACCTCTCCGCCTCTACGTACTTCCTCCTAGTGACTATTAATATGTGGAGGAGGAAGACCAAGGGCATTGAGAGCACTAAGGGCACGCCCAACATGTTTAGGCCTATGGCTATGCCCAAGTACTCCACCACGTAAGTCAACACGTCAGTAGCCCACATGGGAAGGGTTAGGAGGAGGGCCGCCCTCTTACTGTAGTTCTCCCTTATTACTTCTCCAAGTCCCTTCCCCGTGGCGACCCCTATCCTGCCAGACACCTCCTGGACAAAGTAGAGGGGGATGGCCAGGAGTAGGAGGAACCATATTAGCCCGTACTTGAACACTGCTCCGGTCTCGGCTGCGCCCAGGGTGCTACTTGCATCCATGTCGGCCATCATCACCAGCCACGCTGGACCGAATAGCCTCATAAATCTTAAGTTACGACGCATCGTAAACCAATTACGCCTCATCGTAAATAGATAAATAAATCATAGCTATAAGGTTTTCCTCTTACCTTTTAGCCCCGTTAAGGGGAGTTTTTGTCTAACCATAAGAAACCTTTTAGCCGAAGGCTTTTAAGGGATTTCCATGGCTGAAGATGCTTTAAACTCCCCCGTGAAGAGGAGAGTCTTAGAATTTCTGAGAGACAATAGCCCCTCAACGTTTAAAGAAATAAAGGACAACGTTAGGGTATCTACGGACGCCCTTAAGCTGGCGCTCAACGACTTAGAGGCTGAGGGAATAGTGACGAGAAAGAGGGGGAAGATATACCTTACAGAAGAAGGGGAAAAACTTGCAGAAAAAATTTAGCTTTACCTCTTCCTAAGGGCTAACGCCACCCCTATTACGCCTACTATTAACGCCACCGCAGCTAACGCCTCTACGTCTGAGAGGGTAGACTCAGTACCACTTAACTTAGAGCTCAGGGAGGCTATGTTTGAGCCCAGCGAAGAGGAGTTGGACGCAAGTTCCTCGCCCAAGTTGGAGACCTTGGCGGAAAGGTTCTGGTACTTGGAAGACAAGTTCTGGTAATTCTGACCCAGAGACGATACCGTTTGGCTTAGAGACAGTAACCCGTTGTTGAAGTTCACTAGGACAGTCGAGGAGGAGCTCAACCCATCAGCTTGGACTGCCACAAAGGTCAAGTTATAGGTACCGTCCGGGTACTCCCTAGTGTTTAAGACGTAGCTGAAAGTGCCGTTACCAGCGAAGGTGGCTAGCCTTTCGCCGTCTAAGTACAGGTAGTCCTGAGCCACTCCCTCCCCTGTAACGACTACTTTCACTGTAACGTTCCCCGTCAAGTTGGAGGAGCTAGTTGGCGAGACTATGGTCACCGTTGGAAGGGACGGGTACACGTCGCTTATTGTCGACTGGGAGTAGGAAATGGTGGAGTTAATCAGCTTTACCCCATCTAAGTAAGAGCCGATCACCTCGACTTTCGAGTTAACGAATGTAAGCCCGACCCCGTGGTCTTGCAACAACACTACGTCGGAGCCGTAGAAAGTGACGTCAGTCAGGTTAGAGCTAGTGACTTCTACCTGCCCTTCTACGGTGTCGTTGTAAAGGACGTCGTTTAGCAGAGTGGAGTTGCCCCTGACCACGTCGTTAGTTAAGTACGCGTAATAGGACTGGAAGCCGTCCAAGGTCTTACCCTCTATCTCCGAGTACGGCAACACGTAGAAGGTCTTTGCTTGGCTTAGGTCTGTTGAAGTGGGCGAGCCTAGACTGGACACGCCAGTAACTAGGACCTCGAAAGGTGCTCCGTAGTAGTAAACTCCTTCGTCGTAGGAGAAGTTGCCTGGGCTCGCACTGGAGGGAAGGGTGAAATTCCCCTCCCACATCCCCAGGGTCGCGTTGTACCACAGCGGTACTTCGAGGATCTGGCTTATCAACGCGTAATCCCCAGACAGTTGCTCTGGGTAAACCGTCGCAGAGAACATACCAAAAGTGACTGGGGTGCCGTTGGGGTAAGCGATCTCGGCTGTGAACTTAACGGTCTGTCCCTCGTAGGCGTAGCCAGTGACCTTTGCGTTAACCGAGGACTGGGAGCCGACATAGACCTCGCCGTAGAAGAAGCCCGTTACGTTCTCGCCCAACGTAATCGAGTCGTAGCTAGCGTTCAAGTACACCATGTAGAGCCCTGGGGGCACGTTAGGGACGTATAGGTAGCCTAAGTACTCTATGCCGTTGAAGGGTATCCTAGCGTAGCTCACTACCTTCCCCGAGGGGCTTACCAGCTCGGCAGTTAAGTTAGAGCCAGTGAGTATGTTCTCGTATACCGGCAGCCCGTCCTGTAGCGAAGCGTAGGCTAAGGTTTGGACTGGTGGGACTACGTTGCCCTCAATCAGCAGATATTGCCCGGGGTAAACTGCCCCTGGCTCAGCTATGACTTGCGGAAGTATGAAGAGGGACTGCAGGAATATCCCGTTAGTGAAGGAGACGTAGCCGAAGGCGTTAGTGGCTGAGATGTATAGGTCTCCCACGGGCAGCTGCGGTAGTTCTGCAGCCCAGATCAAGCCAGGCAGGCCTAAGGTAGAGCCGCTTATTGGGACTAAGGTCAAGTTACCAACCAAGGTGTACTGGTTGGCAAGTGGGCCGTAATAGTAGATATCAGCGACTACGGGAGATGAGGCTTGGACGCCGTAGACGTTAGTGACGTTTGCCACTACTAGAGTGGGGAGACCAGTGTAGACCGGGACGAACGTGGCAGGGGACAAGAACTGTACGTAGTAACCGCTAAAGGCCTCGTAGAAGCCGTAGCCCTCTAGCCCTTTGGAACTGCCGTAGACGTTCACGAAGAGGACGCCGTTTGCGTCATCGGGCAGTGTGACGTTACCTACCCAGAGCCCTCTGGAGGGGACGTAGGCCAACGGGACTGAAGTTAAGTTACCCTCCGTTGACTCTATTACTGCGTAGAAGCTCCCGGAGGTGACCTCAGAACCGTTATAGGTCACGTTGGCGAGCACAGTCATCTCTTCCCCTGGGAAGAACTCCATTGGTGTCTGCCCAGTAGAGTTAACCGCAGTGACCACAACGCTCAAGGAAGGTTTGCCCTCTACCTCGCCAGCGTAGTAAGCTAACCACCCCGCGTTCAGAGTACCCCAACCAGTTACCAAGTTATAGCCGTACTTAGCCACCCAGGGGATGTTGTAGCCAAAGGTTATTGGGTTGAACACCTTGTCGTATGTGAAGGAGTTGCTAGCTAGAGTGTAGAGCAATGGGTTAACGTTGCCTAGGCTGCTGTTTACGTAGTCCATGACCAAGACCAGGAGCCCTGCAGTGAGGGGAGAGGCCTCGCTAGTACCGCCAGTTATGAAGGTCTGGTTGCCCGGGAACACTATGTATATCCCGGGGTACACATTAGCGTTCCCTGATATATCTGGCACCTCCCTACCGTTAGGGTAGGTAGCTGGGGTAGTGAGGTACCACTGGTAGAAGGGTTTAGGCTCTATCTCGCTTATCCCGCCCGTGGAACCGCCGTAGTTCACGCTGTCCGGCACAAAGCCGTAGTTTGACCAAGCTGTCTGGTAGCTCGAGCCGGGGAACTGCACGTACGTGGTAGTTCCACCTACTGCAGTAACAAACGGGGAGCTAGCTGGGTAACCAACTGTGCCCAGTGGCCCGTTGCTGTAGCCTGAACCCCCGGCGTCCCCGCTACTTGCCAAGAAGGTTATGCCCTCTGCGTTGCCCAACGCGTAATAGGTGTCGGTCTCCACAACGCACGCGTAGAAGGCTTGGGCGTTGAACAGGGAGAAGGCGTACTCGGGTATGGAAAAGCTCTGAGACACCACGTTTACGTTGTCGAGGCTGTCGATCTCAGCTATTATCGACGCCAGCGGTAGAGCCCCGTTGGCTACGAACAGGGTTATGTTGGCCTCTGGGGCCATTGTGTGGGCTATCTCGACGTCTAGGCTTATCTCGCCAGCCCAGCCCGTGGTTATGCCCAAGTTGGGGTTATATGGGCCTATTGGGATAACCTTAAAGCTGGGTGGGTTCGGAAGGCCAGTGACCTTGTCGTAGTAGACAAGCTGTTGGTATATGGTGGGGTCGCCGAAGAAGTCGAGTATCCCGATGCTCCTGTTCTGCCCCTCGTCGCCCTTTGAGTAGAGGTAGGTAGCGTTATAGACCTTCTGTAACGCGGTGCCCCAGTAAGCCTCTATCGGGGCAGTGTAGTTTGGCGTCGAAACGCGTAACACGTCCTTCTGGGTGACTAAGGTAGATGGGTGGGCGAACAGGATCTCGCTTACGTTGCTGGAGTAGAAGAAGCCTGGTATGCTAGGCACACCGTAGGCGGAGTAATAGGACACAGTGCCGTTGCTCAAGACCTCGTAAGATACCCCCAAGTACTTGTGGATCTGTTGC
Source organism: Sulfolobales archaeon (assembly GCA_037444045.1). GTDB lineage: Archaea > Thermoproteota > Thermoprotei_A > Sulfolobales > Sulfolobaceae > Aramenus. The sequence continues at coordinate 7,535 of JBBINF010000046.1, forward strand.
ACTGTGCCCTCAGCCACTATGACGGAGTCTAAGGACGTCGACACGACCTTGAACCCGTCTCTCGTGAGCTGGTCCAGTACCTCCCTGTAGGTCTGCACAGGGTAAAACAAGTCTTTTACCTGCTGTGGAGTCAAGAACTTGTGATAGAGCGGGGAAGACGGGTTAGACACAGCCTCAGCGTAGTAGAACAAGTAACCCTCGTTCTTTAAGGGCAGAAAGATAGTGAATAACACCTCGGTATTCGGGTTGAGAGCCCCTACGACCTTGAAACCCGAGAGGTGCACGTCTAGGGTATTACCAACCGAGGATCCAGTGCTGACTAACGCAAAACTCAGCGTGCCAAGTAAAATTAGGGTGGCTAATAACGTGGTTAATAATACTTGGTGTTTAGTCTCCATATTTAGTGTTTTTATAAGCTACCTAAAAACTTACATGAACTTTCAAATAAATCTATTGGAAGAGCTTGATATCCTATTTTTGGCGACCCCTGATCCGCTGCGTGACTTCTTAAAACGACTCTTGTGACAGATAATGGCTAAGTTGACGTGCCCCAAGAAAAATCCCTTGGACTCTAACAGTTTTACAGTAATTATCATGTCTCTTGAGAGAAACATGGTTAAAAATAATAACGGCAATATTTTATAATGTCCCTTTTTAAACGAATTAGTGGTAAATTATGTATGGAAAGAGTTCAGAACTTATTCATAAACGGTGAATGGGTTAAGCCATCCTCCGACGAGTACCTCAACAAGTACAACCCGAGCACCGGCGAGCTCTACGGGAAGTTCGCATCAGCTTCAAGGGAAGACGCTGATAGGGCCATCGACGCGGCTTACGAGGCCCAAAAGAAGTGGGAAAAGCTGACCTCGGTGGAGAGGAGCAAGTACCTTTACAAGCTAATAGACCTCATAAGCAGGAGTAGGGAAGAGCTGGAAAACCTCCTGATGGACGAGGTGGGGAAGCCAAGGAGGGAGGCAGTGCAAGAGGTGGACGGAGTGTTAGACCAACTCCAGTACTACGCAGAGTTTGCCAGGAAGATAACTGGGGACGTTGTAGAGGGCACAAAGCCGGAGAGGGTTATCTTCCAGTACAAGGTACCTTACGGCGTAGTCCTTGCCATAACCCCGTGGAACTTCCCGGCTGCAATGATAGCGAGGAAGATAGGCCCTGCCCTCATAACTGGGAACACCGTGGTACTCAAGCCGAGCTCGGACACCCCCTTCGTAGCGGGGTGGATAGTTGAGAAAGTTAGGCAGGCAGGCTTCCCCCCTGGGACGGTCAACCTGGTGACGGGTAAAGGGAACGTGATAGGGGACTACTTGACCTCCCACAAGAAGGTGGCAGTCATAACCTTGACTGGGGAGTCTAGGACTGGAGTACAAGTGATGAGGTCAGCCTCGTCAATAATGGCAAAGCTAATCCTAGAACTGGGAGGTAAGGCGCCTTTCATCGTGTGGAAGGACGCAGACCTAGAGCTGGCCGCAAAAGTCCTAATGTGGGCCAAGTACTGGAACGCTGGGCAGTCGTGCATTGCTGCGGAAAGGCTCTACGTCCACGAGGCAGTGTACGACAAGTTCCTCCAGTTGTTCTTGGAAAAGACGAAGACCCTGAGGATTGGGGAGCCTAGGTCAAGCGACATGGGGCCTCTAATAAACAGCCAGCAGTGGAATAAGGTCTCCGGCTTCGTTGAGAGGGCAGTCTCACAGGGGGCACAGATACTATATGGAGGGAAAAAGCCAGAGCTACCCGACCGCTACTCCAAGGGGTTCTTCTACATGCCAACAATACTCACAAACGTGACGCAGGACATGGAGATATTCAGGGAGGAGATATTCGGCCCAGTTATAGGGGCCATGAAGGTCTCCGACGACTTCGACGAGGTAATAAGGCTCGCTAACGACTCCGACTACGGGCTAGCTTCCTATCTGTTCACCAAGGACGTGTCGCTGGCAATGAAGGCGGCTAGGGAGATCAAGTTCGGGGAGCTCTACGTTAACATGCCCGGCCCAGAGGCCACCCAAGGCTACCACACAGGGTTCAGGATGTCGGGGCAGGCAGGGGAGAACTCCAAGTACGGGGTAGAGGAGTACTTAAAGGTCAAGAACGTTTACGTGGACTACAGCAGGGACCCAACGGAGGGCGAGGTAATACCACCTTACACATGATTTTTTAGCTTTTCTCTTGATAATTTTGTGTGAACCTCTCCGAGATAGTAAACATCGCCACTGACGTAGTATACGTACTCTTCTTCTTGGTCCCCCTCATCTTTTACCTTATGATGATAAGGGCAAACGTCTACGCTAGGAAGAAGGTCAAGAAGACTTCCTACGTCCCGTCAGTGAGGTGGGATCAAGTATACGACAGGAGGGAGGTTAAGGAGAGGCTGGAGAGAATTGCCGAGGAAGTCGCAAAGGGGAGGACTTACGGCGTGGTCCTCTTTGGCCCCCCTGGCACCGGGAAGACCATGATAGCCAAGGCCCTGGCAAACAAGATGGGGTGGAACTTCTTTGAGCTCAAGGCAAATGACGTACTGAGCAAATGGTACGGTGAGAGCGAGTACCTGCTTTACTCCTTCCTCAGTGAGGTAGAGAACAACGCACCTGCAGTGCTTTTCATAGACGAACTAGACGGGTTTGCCATGAGCAGGGAGGGAGACATTCACGAGGTCACCCATAGGCTAGTCAACATTCTGCTGACCAAGTTGCAGG
>JBBINF010000047.1:0-10196 GCA_037444045.1 Sulfolobales archaeon
GGGGAAACTTGGCCTTGCTGTCTAAGGCCCCAATAGTTACCTTTATCGTGAGTGACGTCCCAGGGAACGACCTAAGCAGTATAGGGAGTGGGCCAACGGCCCCAGACCCATCTACAGTGGAGGAGGCTAGGGAAGTCCTCCTTAGGATAGGCTTAGAGAAGTACGCTCCCTTTTTGAGGGAGACCCCTAAGGAGTTGAAAAACGCCAGGAACTTCATCGTCCTCGACAACATGTACGTGTTAAAGCGCCTTTCACAGCTCCTGCCGAACCCCTTCATACTCACCTCCGAAATAAGGGGCGAGGCGAGTAGCTTTGGGGAAAACTTGGCCGCGATCTACAACTCCTCAATGGACTACTCAATTCCCTTTTCTCGAAACTTCTCGCTCATAGTTGGGGGAGAACCAGAAGTTACCATAAGGAAGGGAGAAAAGGCGGGAAAAGGGGGTAGGAACGGGGAAGTAGCTCTGTCCTTTTTGAAGTGGGTGAGGAAAAAGGGAAAGTTCAGGCTTTACGCCATAGCCACTGACGGGATAGACGGTAACAGCGAGTACGCCGGTTGCGTGATCGATGAAAGCCTCGAGCTCGACTACAGGGAGATCAACGAGGCCCTTGCAAACCACTCTAGCTATGAACTGCTGGAGAGGCACAGAGTGACCGTAAAAACGGGGTTGACGTACACTAACGTAAATAACGTTTACTTGCTTATCTCGTGATTCCTGATCTTTTTCTGCAGCATTAAGAGCCCTCTAGCTATTGCCTCAGGCCTAGTGGGGCAGCCGGGTAGGTAAATGTCTACTGGAATTCCTATTTCCGACGGCAAAACCGTATTGTAAGAGTTCCAGAATATTCCTCCCTCTAAGCTACATGCCCCCATCGATATTACGTACTTGGGCTCGGGCATCTGTTCCCAGACTATCCTCGCAGCCCTGGCCATTTTCCTCGTCATGGTGCCCTCAATTACGAGCAGGTTCGATTGCCTCGCTGAGGAGAACGGGAGTAGACCAAACCTCTCTCCGTCAAACCTAGCTGCAGCGAAGGCTCCAAACTCAGTTCCACAGCAGCTTGTGGTGAGGTGTGGTGGCCAGAGAGAGAAAGAGATCCCCCAGTCTATGAGCTTCTTTATCGGCTTCCTGTTAATTAGCCACTGGGCCGCCTTCTTCGCCGATTCCTCTACGTTACCTACTAACAGTAGTTCTTCACTCACGGTGCATCATTTAGCTAATCGTAGTGACAAATTATATACTTTTTTAATAAAACATTTAACGAGAACGACTTAGCTCACCACAACCTTCTATTCTTTATCTAGGGAAAATGGAAAATTTTCATTAGCTCATCACAACTTTCAGAGATCACCTCATCAATCACCTTTCAGCATTTTCATTTTTGGAAAAGTCGAGTTTTATCTTTTGTGGATAAAAATAAAAATAGAAAGAGAGGTCTTTCTTTTTATGATACTGAAGGTCGACCCTTTAAACCCTGAAATAGACAAGATAAGGATAGCAGCAGAGGTCATAAAGAGAGGGGGGTTAGTCGCGTTTCCGACAGAAACTGTCTACGGGCTAGGAGGGGACGCTTTCAACCCTGAGGCCGCAATAAAGGTGTTTAAGGCAAAGAACAGGCCAATGGATAACCCGCTCATAGTCCACATAGCTGACCTAGACCAGCTCTTTGAGGTCGCTAAGGACGTACCGGACCACGTGCTCGAGGTTGCCCAGAAGGTATGGCCGGGCCCTCTGACCTTCATCTTGCCGAAGACGGACAAGGTGCCAAAGGAGACCACTGGGGGCCTCGACACCGTTGCGGTCAGAATGCCTGCCCACCCAATAGCCCTCCAGCTAATAAGGAAGAGCGGAGTCCCAATAGCGGCCCCTAGTGCTAATCTGGCCACCAGGCCAAGCCCGACTAGGGCAGAGCACGTAATAGAGGACCTAGACGATAAGGTAGACGTAATCATTGACGGGGGTGAGACGTTCTTCGGAGTGGAGTCGACAATAATTAACGTGACTGTAAACCCCCCAGTCCTGCTTAGGCCAGGTCCCTTTACCGTAGAGGAGCTAAAAAAGATCTTCGGAGAGGTAGTCGTTCCAGAGGAAATAAGGACTGGTGGGTTTAAGGTCGCACTGGCCCCGGGGATGAGGTATAAGCACTACGCACCGAGAAAGAAAATGCTATTGGTAGAGAACATGGCGATATTTAAGGACGTAGTAGACGCCTTGAGGAAGAAGTACAAGGTGGCGGTGCTTTGTTCGACTGAGAAGGCTGCAATGTTCGACGAGCCCAAGATAGTCCTAGGTAGCGAGAAGAACTTGTTCGAAGTAGCTAAAAACCTATTTGACTCTTTCAGGAAGCTAGACGCGTTGGACGTGGACTTAGGGGTCATACAGTCCTTCCCTGAGACCGGGATAGGGCTTGCTATAATGAACAGGACAAGGAAGGCTTCTGGTATGGCAATTATTAAGGAGATGGAGGATATTAGGAAATATGTTGACTATTAAACTCGACAAGGTCACCTCGACGCAGGACTTCGCCGAGGCAGTTTACTCAACGCTGTACTCCGACTTCGTGGTAGTCGCTGAGGAGCAGACTAAGGCAAGGGGCAGGTACAGGAGGGAGTGGTACTCACCCAAGGGAGGGCTGTGGTTTACCTACGTTAAGTACAATTTCCCTATCAGCCAGGTGCCTATGGCGACCTTAAAGGCATCGCTGGCAATTAGGAGAGTGCTGGGCAAGTACGTTGACGCAAAGATAAGGTGGCCAAACGACGTTGTGGTAAACAAAAAGAAGATCTCTGGAGTACTAGTAGAGGCCGTGGCACAGGGAGACGTCTCTACAGTGTTCATAGGCGCTGGGGTAAACACCAACGTCTCCTCCTTCCCTCCTGGGATCCTAGCCACCTCCCTTTACCTCGAGACGGGCAAGGAGTTCAATAACGACGAGGTTCTGGCCGAGATCATAGGCTCAATCGAGGAGTACTTAAAGGTGAGCGACAAAGAAGCGATAGAGGAGGTAAACTATCACTTGTCAATAAAGGACGAGAAGGTCAGAATTTACGGTAGGGACTTCGAAAAGGAGTGCGAGGCCCTCTTTGTGGACAGCTACGGTAGGCTAATAACCGACTGCGGGATTTTCGAAGTAGAGGACGTTCTAAGGCTGGAGTCTCCTTAGGGCTTCCCAGAGGGATTCAAGGTAAGAGGGGTGAGGGGCGAAGAAGTCCCTCGCTTCAGACAGGGGGAGCCTCGAGAGCACTGAAGCCAAGGTCACTATCTCCTCGGCCCTTTCGCTGAAGGCTATTGCGCCGGTTATCCTACCTTCCTTTTGGCACACCTTTACAAAACCTTCGGTCTCCTTCTCAGCTACAGCTCTGGGATTCTCGACCATGTTTACTCTCACGCATTGACCATCCATTTTACCTACGTACGCTATCTGTGGTTCGGTATATATCACCTTAGGAACCATCTCGCCCGAGTAAACTTCCTTTTGTCCAACCGCGTTCTTCCCGGCAACAACTCCCTTGTGTATTGCCTCGTGAGCTGTGAAGCTACCAGTGACGTCCCCAGCAGCGAATATCCTACCTACGCCAGTGTACATCCTTTCGTCTGTCTTTATCCAGCTCGAGAAGCTCTCCTCAAGTCCACTAAGTGACGGCTTCCTCCCAAAGGTAAACACGATCAAGTCTAGGTCGACCACTTCGTCCCCAAAGACGACTTTGTTCTTCTCGACTTTTGCCATACCTCCAAAGTGGAGCTTTACCCCAAGTCTCTGGAAGTACTTAGTCACCTCAGCCCTCAAGTCCTCGTCCAAATAGGGCAGAAGCTTACTCTCTTTCTCAAATACGTGGACTTCTTTCCCAAGCGCCTTGAAAAGCCACCCGTATTCTACTCCTCCTACTCCTCCGCCTATAAGTCCGACCTTCTTGAATTCCCCTTCGATGTAGGGAATGTCGTCTGAAGCTATCGCGCCCTCTACTCGGGGTTTCTCGGTCCCAGTCGCTAGAACGATAGAGTCCGCGTCAACGCTCTGTCCACCCACGTTGATCTTCCCTGAACGCAGGGAGGCTTGTCCGCGGATTACCTCTACGCCGTGGCTCTCCAGAGTAGCCTCAACTCCTTTAGAGAGCCTGTTCATCGCGTCCTTAGCCAGCTTCCTTGCGTCCTCAAACGAGAACTCCACCCTTTTGCCTAGTTTTGACAGCTGATACGCTATAACGCCCGGGTGTAGCATAGCCTTTGAAGGTATACAACCGTAGAGTACGCAAGTGCCACCTAGCCTCTCCTCTCTTTCAACTAAGGTTACCTTTGCATACGAGGACGCTGTTATCGCAGCGTAAAGACCTGCAGGACCGCTACCTACTACTACAACTCTCATGACTAAATAAAAGAAGGTGTGGGTAAAAAATTACTTTACCACAAGTACGGGTATCTTTGCCTCTTGGACTATCCTCGTTGAAACGCTGCCTAGTAGGATCCTCTTAAACGTGGAAAGCCCTCTGCTCCCAGTTACTATAAGGTCTACCTTGTTCTTAGTGGCGTAATCTAGGATTGCACCTGCGGGGTCTCCTTCTAGCACCACTCCTTCAGCGTTAACCCCCTTATCCGACGCTTGCTTCTTTGCGTCCTCTACGTCGCTCTTTGCCTTGTTGTAGACGCTTTCTATTACTTCTGCTGGTACCGGAGCTATACCCGCTCCAGCGAAAATAGTTGAGTCCACAACTTCCACAATGTCCAGCTTAGCAGAGTACTTTAACGCCAGTTCTATTGCGACGTTTAGGGCCCTCTTGGAGTTGTCTGACCCATCGTAAGCTACTAATATGTGGGAAAACATGAATTCTTCTTGAGGAAAAGAAATATTAAATTTAATTGTTGATTAGGACACGTGTAACCCTCTTACCAGTAGATCGCCGGTCAGCACGTTATCTACAAGCCTCTTCTCCTTTCCCTCAGCTTGTATTCCCCTCAGTAACTCCACTAAGGTACCGGTAATTATTACGTCCCTCATACCCCTCATGTCTTTAGAGAACCAGGCGACTGGGGCAGTTACGCTGAACTCCCCAGTGTCGAAGTTGCTTGTGTGAACGCCTTGAACTTGGTCCACTACCAAGTAGTTTTCCCCGTCGTCTAGCGACTCCTTATAGTCTATGACCAAGTTGGAGGGAGAGATCCCTGGAGTGGAGACGTAACTCCTGGAGGCAGAAGCTGTGTGTTCACTCTTGGACTTCAAGGCCCAGAACCAGTTGCTGAGGAAGCCTTTAACCTCGCCTTCTATCACTGTGTTTACCTTTGAACCCTGGCCCTCCCCGTCGAACGACCTTGAGTATAACGAGTTCGTCAAAGTAGGGTCGTAAACTACCTTGAGGCCCTCGTTTAGCTGAAGTCCTGGCTTTAATGGGCTTTTTCCCCTAAACTGGTTCTCCCTGCTAATGGCGTATGAGAGAAGCGGGACCACTAGCTCCGCCGCGGCTTTCGGCGTTAAAACTATTGCTTCGACTTTCCCGTTGATCTTCTCCCTGTTCTTAGTGACAGAGACCTTGGTCTTAACGTCGCTTATCATGTCGTCAATTTTAGTAGACGGATCCCTGAACGACCTGTACTCAATGACCTCTGGGGACACGCTACTACCCTCTCTGCTGTTCGCCATAGCCACTAGGCTCACACCCCTCCTCTTTTCCTCAACCTCTAGGCCCTCGCTGTTTACCACGCCAACGGTGCTCTCGTACGCCTCTGAGGAAATAGCGATTACGTTCACCACTTCGTACAACTCCTTAAGCTCTTCTACGTACTTTAACGCCACTTCCCTTAAGTCGAACTCCTTAGCTAGGGGTAGGTAATTCACCTTGGACGGAGGGGGTATCTGGTTTGCGTCGTCCTCCTCTGATATTTTCCACGCGTTCAAGGCGTCGTCTAATAGGCTTTCGCTGAGCTTAGTGGAGAAGGCAAAGCCCATTTTCCTGTCCTTGAACACCCTTAGGCCATAGCCCTCCTCTAGCAAGTCCCTTGACGAGTACTGCCTCTCTATCCTAATCGAGAACTCCCTCCTATTTACGTAGAAGAGCTCAGCTGAAAAGCCCAGGCTTTTTGCCTTTGAGATTACCTTGTCGAGCAAATCTCTATTAGGCAATTCCTCCCACCTTGACCTTTACCTTTACGTAAGGGCCCCCAGTGCCCACGGGGACGCTCTGCCCGCCTTTACCGCAGAACCCGGGCCACACGTCAAACTCCTTTGATACGGCTGAGACGTTGTTGAGGGTCTCGAGGGTATAGCCAGAGATTCCAACATTCCTGAGGGGTTCCTTCACTTCCCCGTTCTCTATCCTATACCCCTCTTGGATCCCGAACTGGAACGAGCCGTCTGGACTAGTCTGGCCTCCAAGGGGGGAAGCCAGTAAATAGCCCTCTTTTACCTCCTTGATCATCTCGTCCACGTTCCAGTCCCCTGGGTACATGAACGTGTTTCTCATCCTTATCAGCACTGGCGTCCTAAAGCTCTCCGCCCTAGAGTTCCCAGTTGGTCTCTGCCCTAAATAAGCTGAGTAATACCTATCCGTCATAAACTCCTTAACTACCCCCTTCTCTATGATCTTTACTTCCCTTCCTTCAACCCCCTCATCGTCGTACTGTGTAATCCCTATTGCCATGTCGTAGGGCAGGTACGGTGAGTCTGAGACGCTGACGAACTCCGGGGCTATCCTCTTCCCCTTTAACGGCTCGAGTATGCCGTTAGTGGCAAGGTCTGCCTCAGCCAAATGGCCTAAGGCCTCATGGGAGAACACTCCGACCACGTCCGGAGCCAGTATGGTGTCGTAAAAACCAGCCCTCGGTACAACTCCCCTTAGTTGGTTTTCCACCCTCTTTTTCACCGTGGATATAATCTCGTTGACGTCAAACACCTCCAGCGGGTAACCCAAGTAGGTCGACTTCCCTATGAAGGCTGAGGCCACTTTGTCCCCATCCCTAGCTATCACGTTCACGTATATCCCCGAGAGGGAGTATTCCTGGACTATCTCCCTGTCCTCACTGCTGAAGTACTCCTTATGGAAGACGTCGTTGTAAAACCTCACGTTTACCGATTTGACCCTCTGGTCCCTCATCAGCTCTTCCTTTAGCCTCTCCAGATCCTTCGCAACCTCATCAATTGATTTAGCCAAAGGCCTCTTCTCCTTTACCCTCACTACGTCTCTCTTTGCCGGGAGGAAAACAATGTTTACCTTTGAGTCGCCAATGGCACTGTCTATCGCTCTCTTTACCACCTCCCTTCCCCCTGACACGAAGCTGGAGTAGCCCCAGTTACCGTTGTAGAGAACCCTCAACGAGTACCCCTCATCTACGCCGTTGACCGGGACGTACCTCCTGCTCTCGCTAACCACTAACGTAACTTCCTTTACCTTGTAGTACCTCAGGTCAGAGAACGCCGCCCCCTCCCTCTCAGCCTCCTTAAGGAGTTCATGCATTTTAAAAGCAACACCTACCATATATGGCATATGAACGTTGAAAAACTTAGTGTATCGTTACCTAAAGACTTGGCCCAGGAGCTAAACAAGTTCATGGAGGAGAACGCAATAGGCGACAGGTCGAAGGTGTTCCAAATAGCGTTGAGGAACTTCCTAGACGAGAACGAGAGGGGGGACACGGTGGTTTACGGTATAATAACAGTGGTATACGACGAATCAGAGGCCTCTGGAGACTTCCTGGAAATGCAACACGAGTACCTAGACAAGATAATCTCCACCATGCATATCCACTTGAACGAGAAGGAGTGTATGGAGGCAATCGCCGTAAAGGGCACAAAAAGCGAGCTCGTGAACCTTAACTCTAAGCTCTCCCAGTTGAGAGGCGTTAAAAAGTCGAGACTGCTTATTTCTTACGAGGTAAAATGAGAGTTACCGTCTCCAAGGAATGCAAGGAAATGGGCATTTTCATAGCCTACACCGAGGTTCTGGGAATAAGGAACGGGCAAGGGAACCTCGAGGAAGAGATAAAGAAGGTAGAGGAGGAGTTCTCTTCCCAAGACCCCGAGGCGCTTAAGAGCGACCCCGTAGTGAGGGCTTACAGAGACTTCTACTGGAAGATAGGGATAGACCCAACAAAGGTGAGGCCAAGCGGAGAGGCCCTTAGGAGGAGGGTGGCAAGAAACGGCAAGTTGCCGAGGATAAACGACATAGTGGACGCCGGGAACATAGCGAGCGCCAAGACCCTAGTTCCCATAGGGATATACGACTTAGCGAAGATAAGGGGCGAGCCCTCATTGGTCATCTCCACCGGTAACGAGGAGTTCATTGGGATAGGAAAGAAGGCCCCTGAGAAGGTGGAGAAGGGTATACCAATACTCGTAGACGGGGAGGGGAGGGTAATGCACATCTACCCTCACAGGGACTCGGTTCTTACAAGCGTGGACTTGAGCACTGAGAACGTCCTGGTAATAGGGGCGGGCGTACCGAACGTCAAGATCGATCTAGTAGTAGAGGCAGTCAAGGTAACATCTAACCTTTTATCCAAGCTAGGCGGTAAAATTGCCCACGAGGTCGTGGTAGCTTGAAGTTGATGCTGGTAGGCTTTGGGAACGTAGGAAAGGCTTTCAGGAGGCTAGTTCACGAGAAAAACGTAAACGCCACAATCTCAGCCATAGTGACCAGTAGGGGTGCGATGTTCAAGGACAGCGAGGAGTTTCAAGTGGAGAAGAGGATTACCGCACTTGAGGCTTTAGAGGAAGTGAAGCCAGACGTGGTAGTTGACATGAGCGTGGCCAATTACAAGGACGGCGAGCCTTCCTTAAGTCTGTACTTAAGGGCGCTGAGCCAAGGTATACACGTAATCACCACTAACAAGTCTCCACTGGCCTTGAAGTTCCAGGAGATAATGGACACGGCAAAGAGGCACGGGGCTAAAGTTGGATTTCAAGCTACTGTCATGAGCGGGACTCCTTCAGTAAACTTGGCTAGAGTTATGCCGTATTCGCAGACCGTAAGGCTCAGGGGGATACTCAACGGGACGACCAACTACATCTTGACCAAGATGTACGAGGGGTTTAGCTATGAGGAGGCTCTAAGGGAGGCGCAGTCCAAAGGCTACGCTGAGGCCAACCCAGAGCTCGACGTTAACGGTTTCGACGCAGCGGCAAAGTTAGCCATCCTAGCCAACGTGTACCTAAAGATGAGGGTGACAATCAACGAGGTCAAGTTTACCGGGATTAAGGGGGTAACTGCGGAGGAAGTAAAGAAGGCTAAGAAGGATAACGCAAAGGTAAAGCTCATAGCCTACGCGGATAAGAACGTAATAAAGGTAAGCCCAGAGGTCGTGAGACAAGACGACGAACTTTATAGCGTTGATGGGGTGAACAACGCCCTACAAGTGGAGACTGACATTCAGAAGGTCACAATCATTGGTCCTGGAGCTGGGCCCTTGAACGCGGCTTACGGGGCCCTCAGCGACTTGGCCTTGATAATCAACGGGGCTGAGCTACAGTAGTCTATACGTTGGGCGGAGCTTAACTAGAGTTAGAATAGAATTACTGTTTATGTTTTTGAGTCCCACATACTGTTTCATAATAAAATTTTTTATTCTCGGGATTGAAATTAAACGCGAGAAGATGGCTCAGGGTTTTGCTCCCAAGTTAATTTACTACGCGAAGTTGAGTAAGCCGAGGATAATATGGTTATTAGACCTAGCTGCTCTTGCAGGCGCGTTTCTTGCTGGAAAGATCATTCCTATAAACTTGGCGGCAGTTCTTGTAGGAGGTACCTTAGCTTCTGGAGGCTCAATGATAGTGAACGAGGGAATTGAAATAGATAGAGACAAGGTGATGAAGAGGACTTCGAGAAGACCTACGGTAATGGGATACGTGAGTAAAAAGGAGGCTATAGTAGTTGGTTCACTCATGTTGCTCTTAGGCACTGCCGTTGGGCTAATTGCAAACCCGCTAACGTCGTTTTTCATCCTTCTGGGGGGACTAATTTACATATTGATATATACAGTGTGGCTAAAGCCTAGATCACCACTAAACATAGTGATCGGTGGCTTTGCCGGGAGCGCGGCTGCTTGGGCCGGGTATGCTGCAATGGTAGACAAGTTTGACCTCGCTTCATTCCTCCTAGGTTTCCTGATATTCATGTGGACTCCAGGGCACTTCTGGTCTCTAGCCCTAAAATACAAGGAAGACTACGCAAAGGCCGGCATCCCAATGCTCCCGGTTATTATGCAGGAGAA
>JBBINF010000048.1:0-9862 GCA_037444045.1 Sulfolobales archaeon
AGCGTTGTCGACCCCAGTGCTCTTGAGGAACCTCACAAGGGAACCTAGGTCAGTTCCCACGTCCATCTTATATATTGCCAAGATAGCGACCTCTTCTGGGCTCTTGTTCTTCTTTGCCATAAGTCCCTCTATGCATGGGGGAGTCCTACCCTGCCTCAACGATATTAAGTCCCTCAACGTCTCGGGTATCTCGGAGAGCGTGATTGGTTTGACGTTGCTGTAGAGCCTCTCGAACGTGACGTGTCTTACGAGCCTCAAGAGCTTTTGTTTGTTGAGGAAAACGTACCCCTTGTCCAGCAACGAACGGGGGAGGCTAAGCTCCTCGTCCTTTACTCCCCGAATTAACGACAAGTAGGAGAGGAAGTTGATGGCGTATACTAGTTCAATTTTCCTCTTCCCCTCGTGGTACGAGACTTTCCTTTCCTCTAACGGAATCCCCAGTAGCTTTACCAGTTTCCTAAACGTTTCCTCGCTTTCCCTAGACATCTCCTTCGCGAACATATCAGCCTCAGCCCCCAGAACCCTCTCTGTTACCCTCTTGTCGCCCATGGCAGACAGTATTACCATTTCCGTGTAGAAGACGAGGGCAGGGTTCCTATAGTCCTTGAACCGCGGTGGCTCTCCACCCTCCAATATCTTCTTTATCCTCTCCTTTGCGTCGTTTAGCACGCTTCCGTTGCTCGATATTAGGTCAAAGAAGCTCACTCCGTTGAGCTCCTTAACTACTTGCTCGAGGGGCTTGAGAAAGGGGTACTTGTCAACGCTTATTAAGCTCATTATTGCCATAATCTTACCCATCAGCCTTTATAAGTAAGATGAGACATTTTCCAACTATGAAGGTCTTTGTCGCCTCAGCGTGGCCTTACGTGGAGGCCGTACCCCACTTAGGCAACTTGGTGGGCTCTGTCCTTTCCGCTGACGTGTTTGCTAGGTACGCGAGGCTAAAATACGGTAGGGATAACGTGGTTTTCGTCAGCGGGAGCGACGAGCACGGGACTCCCATAGAGATCGAGGCGGTGAAGAGGAAGGTGCCGCCAAAGGCCTTAACGGATCAAGCCCACGAGTACGTTAAGGACCTATTCCTAAACGTATGGAAGATAAGTTACGATAACTACACTAGGACGGAGTCTGAAACCCACAAGAGGTTCGTGAAGGAGTTCATATTGGGCTTGATGGACTACGTCTTTGTCCAAGAGGAGACATTGCCTTACTGTGAAAACGACAAGATGTTCCTGCCGGACAGGTTCGTGAAGGGTACCTGCCCCTACTGCGGCTATGAGGACGCAAGGGGAGACCAGTGCGATAGGTGCGGGAGGCTTCTCTCTCCAGAGATCTTAATTAACCCAAGGTGTGCTATATGCGGTGCGAGGCCTGTTTTTAAGAAGACAAAGCACTGGTTCTTTGACCTAAGCAAGTTCCAGGAACAAATCAAGGCCTGGTTAGATGGCAACAAGGAGATGCCAGAGAACGTTAAGGCAGTGGCCCTCTCGTGGATCTCAGAGGGGCTTAAGCCTAGGAGCTTGACTAGGGACAACTCCTGGGGGATCCCTGCCCCCTTTGAGGGAGCTGAGGGCAAGACCATATACGTGTGGTTCGAGGCCCTCTTGGGCTACATATCTGCCACCATAGAGTACTTCGAGAAGAAGGGGGACCCCAAGGGTTGGGAGGAGTTCTGGCTAAACCAGGCTAAAAGCTACTACTTCATAGGCAAGGACAACATACCCTTCCACGCAGTGATATTCCCGGCCATGCTCATGGCCTCAGGGAAGGGGTACACTCTACCTACGGTAATATCCTCGACGGAGTACTTGCTGTACGAGGGACAGAAGTTCAGCAAGAGCAGGAGGATAGGGATCTGGATAGACGAGGCGCCTAAGCTAATGGACGTGGACTACTGGAGGTTTGTGCTAATAAGGTTAAGGCCGGAGGAAAGGGACACCTCCTTCCTGTGGAAGGAGGCTTTAAGGATAGTCAACAGCGAGCTGAACGACGACGTAGGAAACTTCGTTAACAGGAGCATCACTATGGTGAATAGGTACAACGAGTCCAAAGTCCCATCACTGGACGAGTCAAGGTTGGACGACGCTGACCTAAAACTACTTAAGGCAATAAACGAGACTCCAGACCTAGTATCTCAGCACTTCGAGAGGGGCAAGCTGAAGGCGGGTACAGAGGAAGTACTGAAGCTGGCTAGGGAGGGCAATGCCTACTTGAACGCTAAAGCGCCCTGGGACCTAGTAAAGAAGGACAGGGTTATGGCCATGAACGTCCTAGCCTTAGCGACGGGCGTGGTTAGGTCCCTTGCGATAATGTTATACCCAGTAATCCCGACGAGTGCGCAAAAGATATACGACCAGCTCAACCTTGGGTCTCTAGACCAGGAGAAGTGGGACAACGCGAAGAAACTAGTCCCAGCGGGCCATGTTGTCGGTAAAGCGTCGCCAATATTCAAGAAGCTCCCAGAGGACTTCGACTCTCAGATCCCCAAGCTTTTGGAAAAAGCTAGGAATGAACTGGAAAAAATAAGGCCACCTTTACTTAGGTAAATAGGTAAAAAACTTTTTCACTCTATTTGTACGTAGGCCAAAGCGGGCTCGAACGGCCTTCCCCTACCCTCGTAGAACTTGCTGAACATCTCGTAGAAGTGAAGCCTCATGTCTTGTATGAAGACTATTAGGCCCTCGAGGCCTATCGCTAGTAGGTTCCCGACTAGAATTAGGGCAATCGCGGCAGGGTTAGTAAATATTGCCAGTAGGCTTGGCTTTCCTACCACTAAGTACGCCATGTAGGAGAACGCGTAGAGTAGGTAGTAGTGGGCTAAGGCAAACACTAGGATCCTTATGAAGGATATGGTGTTGGACATCAACAGCAGCCCAGCCTCAAATCCCCCTTCCATAAAACCTAGTCCTATGGCAGTCCCTATTTTCACGTGTTCGTGCCTCTTAAGGAGGATAACCTTAGCAGCCCAGTTGTAGAGTATGGCGATCTCTACCCACAGTATCATAGCGTAGGTGAAAACGGCAGTGGGGTTGCTGAGGTCTGGAGAGCCGGGGTTAGTCAAGTCGTGTAGTATGTAGCCCAGAACTGCCTTCTCTGTCTCGAAGTAGGCCACGCCGTTGCTCAGCCCTTGGGGTATACCGTAGATGAACAACAGGAAGGGCACTACGTAAATTAGCAGGAGGGGTAGTTTCTCAAACGCCAAGAACTCTGGATCCCTCTTCCTTATGGCGTTTATTACCCCCACTAGCGAGCTCACGAAGAGCGCTATGCTACCTAGGAATACCGAGAATATCATCGTGTTCTCTATGGACGACGCAGTTGCGTATTCGCCAAAGGGCAACAGGAACGCCAGCTTTTGGGCAACGCTGAGGGGCACGGGCCAGACGCTATACAGCGGCCCCACGTTATTGGGGAACTGGGCGGGGTTTAGCTCCTCAAGCCCTCCCACCGGGAGGGGGCCGAAGAACTCCCTGGCCAGGAACCCCGTTACAATCGCGACTACGCTAGAGTATATAAGGATTAGCGACAAGTTCCTTATGTTCTCGCTCCCCTTCCTAACTCCGTACCTATAGAACCATATGGAGAAGAGGAACACCACTAAGGCGTCTCCGGTATCTGGGAACATTAGGCCGAATATTATGGGGAACGTAACTACTAGGAAAATGGCAGGGGAGAGCTCCCAGTATGAAGGCGTACCGTAGATGTTTATGACGGACTCTATGGCCTTTATCCTCTTGGGTAGACTTACGTAGGTAGGCGGTTCTTCCTTCTCCCCGTACCTCTTTGGGTATACGTAGTCCACGAAAGCGCCGAGCTTCTCCAACTTCTGCTTTATCTCCTTAACCTTCTTTTCCGGGACGAACCCCTCTATTTGCGCGAAGTTTTCAGAGACCCTTACCTTAGAAAGTAAGTTTAAGGCGTCCCTCACGGTCATAAGCCTTCCTAGTAGCTGTCTGAAGTTGGACGAACTCTCCCTGACCTTTTTGGCCAGCTGAGACCTGGCAGTCTCCAGAATCTCCTCGAGGCTCTTTACCCTAGCCACGATTTCCTCATACGCTTGTTTAGGGGAACCCCCTGTGGCGATCTCCAGCCTCCTTATCCCAAGCTTAGCAGCTACTTGTTCCAATTGGTGCTTCGGCGCTATGATTATTGCTGCGTACTTCACTTCCTTGGGCCCCCTCACTTCCTTGTAACTGACGAAGACGTTTGGTTCCTTCTTCAGGCTTTCCAGTTGCTCCCTCGACACCGTGGCTAGTATTACGTCAAAATAGGTTAAGTTCGATAGCCTCTCCAGTTCCGTATCTACCTCGCTGAATGGCTCAAGCTCTTTCATCTGCGACTTATACGTATCTATTTCCGCCCTCAGCTTCCCTATCTCCTCTAAGAGACCAGCGTACTTGCTCTCTTCTTCAGATGCCTCCTTTGAGACTGCCTCAGACGTAGTAATCCAGTCCCCTTCCAGCTTCATCTTCCCCTGTGGCTCGAGTATGAGCCCCGCTATGTCCATGATTATCTTCAACTTGGATATGTGCTCTTGTATCTCGCCGAGTAACCTCCTTGCCCCCTCTATCTTCCCCTGGGATATTGGCTCAGTTGGCTCCTTTGGCTCGAACATGCCGAATTTAAGTATTTCAGTTACTAGGCCATCTACCCTATCCTTGAGGGTTAATACCTCCACTTTGGCCATTGTCTCCGGGAACAGCAATGTTAGTCCGGCTATCTATTCTTTAAAAACCTTAAAAATATTTAATTACCATTACAGTCTAGTAACCCATGGGTAAAATTCTCCTAATAGGCGACAAGTACACAGCTTCCCTATTTAGGATGGCAGGGACAGAGTCCATAGTTGTGGAAGACCCCTTCAACCTTGCTAAGGAGATTGACAACGCCAAGAAAAGAGGTGACATAGACTTAATCTTGATTACCAGAGACCTCTATGAGCCAGTCAAGGAAAAACTTGAGGCCGTTATATCGAATCAAACAAAACCTTTAATTACTGTAATACCTTCTCCATTTAGTGAATCAAAGCCCATGGACGTGAGGAGGATGATTTTAAGGGCTTTGGGGTTTGGGTGAAAGGAAATGGCTACAATGGAGGAGTTGTTGGACGAAGTAGTGAAAAAGGCAATGGAAGAGGTAAAGAAGAACATGGACCAGAGCTTCGAGGAAGCCAAGAGGATAGTCGAGAAGACCTACAACGAGGTCTTGCAGTCTTATTCCGACAGGGTCAGGAGCTTAATAACGAAGACCAAGGAAGAAATAGAAGGGGAGAGGGCTAAGCTAGACGTAGAGAACAAGAGGCTTATCGCCAGCGAAAAGAGCTATTGGATAGAGAAAGTATACGAGGGCGTGAAGCTAAAGATCGACGTCTTCCTGGGGACTGAAAGCTACAAGAAAGGGCTAGAGGGAGTGTTGTCGAGGGAGGCAAAGAACGACGCGATAGTCTACTGCAGTCCAAAGGACGTAAACACGGTATCGAGTATTTTAAATAAGCTTAAGATTAAAGCAAAAGTCAAGGAAGAGAAGATGCTCGGCGGGGTAAAGATAGAGTTCCCAGACCAGGGTCTAGTAAAGGACTTCTCGCTAGACCTCTTACTAAGTCAAGTTTTTGAGGCCCAAAAGCCAAAGGTAGCCAAGATCTTGTTTGGTGAGGAGTAATGGAAAACGGCAGAATAGTTAGGGTTAACGGCCCACTAGTAGTCGCAGACAACATGAAGAACGCCCAGATGTACGAAGTAGTGGAAGTAGGAGAACTGAGGTTAGTCGGGGAGATAACTAGGATTGAGGGAGATAGGGCGTTCATCCAAGTCTACGAAGACACCAGCGGTATCAAGCCAGGGGAGACCGTGTATAGGACTGGTGCACCCCTCTCTGCTGAACTAGGCCCTGGCTTGCTGAGTCAGATATTTGACGGCCTAGAAAGGCCCCTGGGTAGAATAGCGGAACTCACTAGCTCTCCCTTCGTGGCCAGGGGAGTTAAGGTTCCCTCTTTGGATAGACAAAAGAAGTGGCACTTTGTGCCTAAGGTAAAGAAAGGCGACAAGCTCTCCCCTGGGGACGTGATCGGTACAGTACAGGAGACGGGCCTAATTGAGCACCGTATATTAGTACCACCAAACAAGCACGGGACTGTAAAGGAAGTAGTGAGGGAGGGGGACTACACAGTAGAGGAAACAGTCGCAGTATTGGACATGGAGGGGGACGAAGTACCGCTAACTATGATGCAGAAGTGGCCTGTTAGGATTCCGAGGCCCTTTAAAGAGAAGCTCGAGCCTTCAGAGCCCCTCCTCACTGGAGTGAGGGTTCTGGACACCATATTCCCGTTAGCCAAGGGAGGTACGGCAGCCATTCCAGGGCCTTTCGGTTCTGGAAAGACTGTGACTCTGCAGAGCTTGGCCAAGTGGAGCTCAGCTAAGATCATAATTTACGTAGGGTGTGGGGAGAGAGGCAACGAGATGACCGACGAGCTAAGGGCTTTCCCAACTCTAAAAGACCCGTGGACTGGGAGGCCCCTCCTAGAGAGGACAATCCTGGTGGCCAACACGAGCAACATGCCAGTAGCTGCACGTGAGGCAAGCATCTACGTTGGCGTCACGTTAGGCGAGTACTTCAGAGACCAGGGTTACGACGTCCTAGTAGTGGCAGACAGTACAACTAGGTGGGCTGAAGCACTGAGGGACTTGGGAGGAAGGATGGAGGAGATGCCCGCCGAGGAGGGCTTCCCGAGCTACCTCGCATCTAGGCTTGCGGAGTACTACGAGAGGGCAGGGAAGGTCAGGACTTTGGGCTCTGACGAGAGGTACGGCTCAGTGACCCTCGCCTCTGCGGTGTCTCCACCAGGAGGTGACTTCACAGAGCCAGTAACCAGCAACACCTTGAGGTTCGTCAGGGTGTTCTGGCCACTAGACGTCAACTTGGCTAGGGCGAGGCACTTCCCGGCTATTAACTGGATCCAGGGCTTCTCGTCCTACGTTGACCTCGTTGCCAAGTGGTGGACCACTAACGTAGACCCAGATTGGAGAACTATGAGGGACTTCATGGTAAAGACCTTGATCAGGGAGGACGAGCTCAAGCAGATAGTGAGGCTAGTGGGCCCGGAGTCCTTAGCTGAAAAGGACAAGTTGGCGCTGGAGGAGGCTAGGATAATCAAGGAAGCGTTCTTGAAACAGAACGCTTACGACGAGATCGACGCGTTCGCCTCGCCTCAGAAACAGGCTAGGATGATGAGGTTGATATACTTGTACCACCAGTTAGCCCAACCTCTAGTAGAGAAGGGGGTCACAGTAAAGCAGATAACCGAAAAGATAACTGTGGTCAGCGACATAATTAGGGCTAAGGCCTCAATAAAGAACGACGAGCTCCAGAAGTTTGACGAGCTAGAGAAGACATTAAAGTCCCAGTTTGAACAGTTATCAAAGCAGGGTGCTTGAGCATGGAAAAAACAATTAATGTAAGAGAATACTCAAATATTTCTAGTATTAGAGGAACTTTGATGGTAGTCCAGGGAGTGACGGACGCTGCTTACAACGAGCTAGTTGAGATAGAGTTACCCAACGGCGAGAAAAGGAGGGGGATCGTAGTCGACAGCTACTTGGGAAACGCAGTAGTCCAAGTGTTTGAGGGGACAACTGGAATATCTCCTTCGTCGTCCACGGTTAAGTTCCTAGGTAGGGGGCTTGAAGTAAAGATCTCCGACGAGATGTTGGGCAGGATATTTAGCCCCCTAGGGGATCCCCTCGATAACGGGCCGGCAGTGATTTCAGGTGAAAAGAGGGACATTAACGGTTCTGCAATAAACCCCGCAGTAAGGGAATACCCAGAGGAGTTCATCCAAACTGGTATCTCCGCCATTGACGGGATGAATCCCCTCCTCAGGGGGCAGAAGCTGCCAATATACAGCGGCAGCGGTCTGCCGGGGAACATACTTGCGGCCCAAATAGCTAAGCAGGCCACGGTGCTGGGGGAGGAGAGCAACTTCGCAGTGGTGTTTGGGGCAATAGGAATTAGGTACGACGAGGCCCTCTTCTTCAGGAAGTTCTTCGAGGAGACCGGGGCAATTAACAGGGTAGCCATGATAATGAGCCTAGCGAACGAGCCCCCCATGACTAAGATATTGACCCCCAGGACTGCATTAACGTTGGCGGAGTACTTGGCGTTCGAAAAGGAGATGCACGTCTTAGCAATATTGATAGACATGACCAACTACTGCGAAGCTCTTAGGGAGATAAGCGCCTCCAAGGAAGAGGTACCTGGAAGGGGAGGTTACCCCGGGTATATGTACACCGACTTGGCGACCATCTACGAGAGAGCTGGGAAGGTCAAAGGGAAGAAGGGTTCCATAACCCAGATGCCCATACTCACCATGCCCAACGACGACATGACCCACCCCATTCCTGACTTAACCGGGTACATCACTGAGGGGCAAATAGTCCTAGACAGGGCCCTCTACAACAAGGGGATCTACCCGCCAATAAACGTGCTCATGAGCCTCTCTAGGCTAGGTAAAGACGGTATTGGTGAGGGCAAGACTAGGGAAGACCACAAGGATCTGCAGAACCAGCTGTTTGCCTCATATGCGAGGGCTATAGACACCAGGGGGTTAGCTGCAATAATAGGGGAGGACAGCCTCTCGGAAGTGGACAAGAAGTACCTCCTCTTTGGTGAGGCATTCGAGAGGAAGTTCATCATGCAGGGCGTAAACGAGAACAGGAGCGTGGAGACCACCTTGGACATAGGCTGGGATGTGCTGTCAATACTCCCCGAGAGCGAGCTGACCAACATTAAGACCTCCTACATCAAGAAGTACCACCCAGCATACCGTGGGAAGAAATGAGCTCCCAGAAGGTACTTCCTACAAAGATTAACTTGATCCAGCTGAGGAACCAGCTGAAGGTAGTAACTACAATAAAGAGGCTACTGGAAAATAAGAGGGAAGTCCTCTTAATCTACCTAAGGACATACGCTACGGAGTACGAGAAGCTGTACTCTGAGGTCAACGAGGTCCTTAAGTCCGTCTATAGCTCCTTCCTCCAAGCCGTGGTGGACGAGGGCATAACAAACGTGGAGGACATAGCTAACTCCCAAGCAGCAAAGCTCAACGTTAAGAGCTCAACTAAGGTAATATTTGGCGTAAAGATCCCCTTTGCTGAGCTAGACCCAAACAGCATACCAGAAAAGCCCTTCAGCGACGTTGAAGTTTCTCCCTATCTCTCCCAGTCTTACGACCAGATGAGGGAGGCACTTGTCAAGGTC
This sequence comes from Sulfolobales archaeon, assembly GCA_037444045.1. Lineage (GTDB taxonomy): Archaea > Thermoproteota > Thermoprotei_A > Sulfolobales > Sulfolobaceae > Aramenus. Next base: position 9,253 of record JBBINF010000048.1, read on the forward strand.
ATAAAGCTCGTAGAGCTCGAGTCGACCATTAGGTCCCTCGTGGCAGAACTCAGGAAGACCCAACGTTTGATTAACGCCATTGACTCCAACATCTTGCCCTTCTACACTAGCTCAATAAAGTACATAAGGGGAATACTCAGCGATAGGGCGAGGGACGACTTCGTAAGGCTTAAGTTTACCAGAAGAGTACTACAGAGGAGGAGGGCAAGTGGAGGCTGAAAAGTACATCTCTCTGATTAAGGCAAAGTTAGACGCCACTAGGACGGAAATACTCCAGAAGCTAAACGAGGAGTACAACAACGTGCTGAAAAACAAGGAAAAAGAACTAGAGGAGATCAAGAGAAAGGCTTTAAAGGAACTGTCTAAGTAATAAGTGGGGAGTTCAAATGGAGAGAAAATACCTTTTGTTGTTAACTCTGCCACTAGTGTTGTCAGCTCTGGTCGCTGGAGCGCAAGCGCCTTCAGACACGGCTCAGGGGTTTGAGGGAATTAACATAGGTGCAGGACTGGCTATAGGGCTGGCAGTAGTAGGGGCTGGTGTAGCTGTGGGTATGGCTGCAGCTGCTGGGATAGGAGTCCTCACTGAGAGGAGGGACATGTTCGGTACAGT
>JBBINF010000049.1:0-9433 GCA_037444045.1 Sulfolobales archaeon
CGTCGTTTAGCACCACCTTGTCCTTCCTTACTTCCACGACCCCCTTACCTTTTAACACCTTTATCCCCCTCGCCTCAAAGTACCTGTTTGCCCTTTCGGAGACCCATTTGGCTGGGATTTGGCCAAAGACGCCGTTTGGGCTCTGGGTGGACAAGTACACCTCTCCCTTAACGCTTCTCTTCCTCAGCAAATACTCCGCAATCAGCGCGACTTGATAAGACGGCCCCTCAATGGGGCTCTCCAGCTGGTTGCCCACGAAGATCCTTACTCCGTCCTCAGCCTTGTTTAGGGATTCCTTTAACCCCATAAACCCCTCCAATACATGGTGCATGAACGCGTGTTCGTGTCCAGGGATGGCGTTGAAGTTCTCCTCGTATGAGCCTCCAAGTGCAATAAAGAGGTAATCGTAGTCGAAGACCCCTTTACTGGTCTTTACCTCGTTTGACTCCGGCATAACTTCTTGGACTTCAGCCTCCACAAAGCCTATCCCCCTTTTCTTGGTCTCTTCTGCAGCGTCGAACTTCGTGTCCTCTACATCCACTATCCCAGTTAGCAACCCTGGAAAGATTGTGTTCTCCATCACAATCCTCGACTTAGAAATCACTGTTACATCGAAGTTCGTGAATTTCCTCAACTTATACGCTGCAGTTAGTCCCGCGTAACCGGAACCTAGTACTAAGACTTTCATGTGATTTTACAGTAAAAACTAACTATTCAACGTTATTATAAAACGGGTATAATGCCATTATAATAGGGTCAACGTAAAGCCTCTTCCTATCTATGTACTTGGTGAGGACGCCTATAGCCCCCACTCCGTGCTTTGAGTTAGTCAAGGAAAACAGCTTGTCTACCGCTTCCCCTAACTCCATCCCCCTGACTACCATTTCAAACAGGCTTTTTGGCAAAGTAAAAGAGGCTGACCTCGCCATGTTCTCTACCCCTTCCTTGCTCACAACGTAGATTACTGCAAACGCTACTGGGAACCCCATGTCGACACACACTCCGCCTTCTATCCCTATTCCCAAGTCAGCTTCGGTTTTCCTCAAAGACCTTATTGCCCTATTCCTAGCCCCTACGTAAGTCTCCTCGCACATGGGCTGGGCAGAAACGCCTGGCTCTACCTCAACTGGGATGACTTCAGCCTTTAAGCCAATAGTTTCAACTGCCGTCCTCACGGCATCGACTTTGGAGGGATTTTTACTGCCCACTGAAACCAACATTTATAACTGCCCTAAAGTCCTTTAATTTATGGTAACAATAAAAGTTGGTGCCCTCGCGGACTCCGGAGATCTATACCCCTTTATCCCACTCATGGAGGGGAAAGTAAAGCCCGAGGGATTTAACCTAGAGTTCGAGGTAATACCCACTGTGCAAGGGGTTAACGAGAAGGTGCTGAAAAGGGAAGTAGACGTGTCTGTACCTTCAGCTGCGATGTACCCCTACGTACAGAACGACTACTTTATCCTAGGCAATGCCGTCGCCTCAGCAGTAGACGGAATAACTGGCATGCCTATCCTTTCCAGCGAAAGGATGGACGTAAAGGACTTGAGCAACTCACGGCTAATAGTCCACGGACAGAACACCACCGCTTTCACTCTCTATAGGCTCTTGATAGGCAGGTACAAGAGGCTCGTGATAGTGGAAAGGGTATTAGACGAGATAAAAGCCCTAGGGAAGGAAGGCGACGTATTGGTGGCAGTTCACGAGATCAAGATGATGTACGCCATGAGGAAGTTAGGCATTACCCCCAACGTAGTTACAAGCATGTGGGACTTGTGGAAAAGGGTAGCAAACGACTCCCCAATGCCCATGGGGATGGTTGTGTTTAACAAGGACTTAGGCAAGGATCTAGCGTTAAAGTTCAAAGAAACTTACGAGAGGAGCAAAAAGTACGCTGAAAAACACCTAGACGAGATAATACCCAAGGACGTGGAGATAATGAGAGAGGCACAAGGAGTTAACATAGACAAGGAGATTGTCGAAAAGACGATATGGGCAGACATCCAAGAATACAACGTGCCTCAGGAGAAGGTAATAGAGGGGCTCAACAAGTTCTACAAGCTAGCTGAGGAGAAGGGGATCTTGCCTAAGGTAATAAGCCTAGACGTGGTCTAAACGACTCCACGAAAATACGGGATTTTCCTCTTCGTGAAGAGGATATCTATTTCTTCCTGCATCTCCTTCAATACTTCCATAACTATGAGGACGTCGTCCCTAGGTACTAGCAGTTCGGTCAAGTACAAGTCTCCTTGATAGCTCTCTAAGGTAACCGAAAACCTTATGAAGGGCACGTACTCTAACTTGTCGCTGACCGCTCTCTCATACGAGAAGACGTCGATCACGTAGTCCCTCCTCCCGTAGTCTACTATAAAACTAGTCACTAGCCCCCTGTTGAGGAAGCCCTTGAGTATTTCGTTGAACGAGTAGATAGACCTTAATGAAGAGTACAGAGTTACGTCAGTGTCCCCCTCGTACTGGTATGCAGGCCTTTCGCCCTGGGCTCTGAGCTTAAAAGAGAGATCCCACTTGTCATAAGCAAAGTCATAAGCCTCGGGCATTCCAGAGTAATTTACGAAGTCCTTAACCTTTAGCCCTTCCTTACCTATGGATATACAGAAGTCCTCCCTCAAGTTCTTTCGGACGCATTTTCCCTCGTCGAAGTTGAACCTCAAATACCCGAAGGAGAAAACAGGGGTAAAGTACAAGTCTTTTATTTCGCTCAGCGCCTTTTTGACGTGTTCCTCATCCTTTTGTAGGACCTTCGCTAGTAGTCCCAAGTTGGGACCTATTGACCTCATTAGCTTTATCATGTTCACTTTTTCTAAGTACATTTTCTAATTCCTCTTTCTTGGTGGATTTAACCTTTTTAGGTACTATCCTTACCTCCACCATAGCGACAGAGTCGAAGGAGTAAACTATCCTACTGACCTTTTTCCTTATCTTGTAGGCCTTCCTTAATTCCATGTTCTCGGGCAATCTGACTATAACGTATACCATGAAAAACGAGCCGATCCGCCTTACGTAGACCTTGGACACGTCAATGTTGAATCCCTTGAGTATTTCGTATATCCTCTCCTTAACTGGACAGTCGCAACTAGCACCGACCAAGGAGAGGATAGCCTCCTTTACCTCCCTGGCTGTATCCACTAGGATAAACAGTATTATGCCAATTATCACTGACACGTTAAAGTAGTAGTTCTCAGAAATTATCGCTAGTCCGCTAACTACTTCCATTATGAAGTCAAGTTTACTGTGAAGTAGGTCAGTCCTAACAACGCTTATCCAGCCGTAACTTCTCTCCATGAGGAAGGCAATTAGGGTCACTCCCGATGAGATCCAAGCAAACAAAGATAGCCAGGCAGGTACATGGTAGTTTGCCTTAATCACAGTGGAGATGTAGTTAACTGAGAGAAACACAATTACCCCAGAGGACATAAGAATTGCCAAGCTCTCCAAGTTGTAAAGCCCCCAGGGGAATCGTCGAGTCCTTCTGTAAACTACCTTTAACAGAATGGAGTACAGTAGAGCACTAAAGGCATCTAGGAAACCGTGATACGAATCAACTATAAGCAAGGAAGAGTTGTAGATTCTCGCAAAAACGATCTCAACGCTAGTTATCCCAAAAATCATGACGCTGGTTACAAGGAATACTCTGGAAGCTGAGTTTAGCTTCTCTAAAGGAAGCAATTCTCATCACTCTCCACCTATGAATTTGTATAAACATTATTAAAAATTAGCATCCTATGGTAAAAAGCCTTCCTCTAATATTTAAGTAGCCACTCAGCAAGTTTTGAATTGCAGTGGAGATAGACATAGTTAACCCCGTTTAACTGGCATAGGTTCCCTGATTTTAAGTAAAGTTTATAATTACTAGAAAATGAGTTATAATTATGTCCGATGAAAAGTACGAAATTAAAAGTTTTAAGGATCTAATAGAGGCACTATTTAAATATGATAACTGGTATTTAGGCGGGTTTGTTATAGCGTTAATATTGTTTGTAATATTTGACCTAGCAGTTTATCATCCTTAAACTAAATAAGAAGATTTTTTTATACATTAGTAGATACACTTTTGTGGGATATAGTTGGCAAGGGTTAACATAGCTGCGGACGCAGATATCGTCAAGGAGCTCGAAAAGGAGGTAAAGAGCAGAGGGTATACTATATATGCCGTTACAAACATAGCACTTAAGGCCATCCTAGAAGTGCTCAAGAGCGGCGAGGACTCTACCACCCTTAGAGACCTTGTAGAACTCTACAAGGTGAGCAAGGACCTTGACCTAATACCTGTTCCCTCTTGGTTTATAGAAAGCCTAGTTAAACTAGGCTACGAAAAGGACAAGAAAAGTCTAGAGGAAATATGTGAAGGCGCAGGGAAGCAACTCTCCTCCTACTTGAAGTCGAGGGCATCTAGCTTTGAGGATCTATTAAAAATATACTCCGAGATCAGAGGCGTGTTGCCCATAAAGGACATTAACGTTAAGAGTGGCGGAGATGGGACGTTTGACATAAGGCTTACTGGAACTGGTTTCAACGTTGAGGCCACGCTGTGCGCGGGCATGGCGTTCAAGAAGATTCTGGAAACGTACTCCTTTGAAATAAAGGAGCTTAGCCCATCCCCTGGAGGTATAATATTTATGAGGGCGAAGTACCTAGGGCCATCCTAACTTCTCGTTGCAACTTGATAAAACCCTACATAACGTTTGGTTGGTCTCTAGAGGGACGGAGCTTATTGAATAGGACTCCTTGAAGTTCTCTAAGACTTCTCTAGAGAACTTGCCATGGGGAAAAGCCCCTATTCCCAATAACGTTTTATCGTCTATTTCCTCGCATAGCTTAGTAGGCGAGACGTAGGCTCCACTCTCGTCTAGAAGGACTAGCCTATATTCTTTGGATAAATCAGAGAGCTTAAGATCGGTCACTTCCATAAGGGGATTCTGAGACCCTGGAGGAACCTTTCCGTGGATCAAAAGTTGTTCCATCAAGCTCACGAACCTGTTGTAATTCTTTGGGGGTCTTACATCCTTATTTACCTTGATTATCTTCGAGTCCACCGTGTGTATGTAGAGGTCACCTTTCACGAAAGGGTCAGTCAGGAAGAGAACCATAGCTGAGTGAACGATATCCGGCCTCCCCCTTTTTTCTCTGTTCTCTAAGTTCTTCATGGCAAAGTAGTGCAGTGAGACGTCTAAGAGGATCTCCGTGGGCTTTTTATCCCTTTTCCTAGCGCTCTTAATGACGCTTGGATGGCGGGCTATCTCTCGGGGGACTAGCTCTAGCGATGAGTCCAACAGGATGACGTTTACCCTCATATAATCTCTTAAAGTAAGGCGGGCTATCTAAGGTTATTAGCTTTCACGAGATGAGTGGGAAGCTTGTCTTTGTCTGCCACAAAAGAAACGCTCTTTCGGGGAGATTTAGATGCTTTAATACTCTAAGACAGTCAATTCACGAGATGAGAGGAAAAGTACTGAGGAGGGCAATTAAGCTGATACAAGACGCTGAGGCTCTTGTCAGGATGGGAAAGTTAGACCTGGCGAGGGATTACGTGACCTTGGCAAAGGAGTACTGCTCCAAGACTAGGACCAATTTACCACTAGATTACAAGAGAAGGACTTGCAGGAAATGCAATGTCCCACTCATACCAGGGATAACTGAGAGGAGGAGGATTAGGAAAAAGACTTTAATTAGGACTTGCCTATTATGTGGTTGGACAAGACGTTATGAGCTCAGAAAGAATTAAGAGGCTAAAGATGGGGGAGACCGACGTTAGGATAGGGAAGAACGGCATAACGGAAGGCCTAATAAACGAGATCAAGAGAAGGCTCAAAGAGCACAAGGTCGTGAAAGTAAGGATAGGAATAAAGGGAATGGACAGAAGAGAGGTAGCGGAGAGAGTCGCTGGCTTGACCAACTCAAAAGTTATTGAAGTGAGAGGTTACACGTTTATTCTGGAGAAAATTGATAGCGATTGACCATTTCAGGATATCTGGGCACCCGAACATAAGGGCTACTCACAGGTCTACGCTGGAGTTTACTAAGGACGATTACCTCACCCCTAGGGGTGACTGCATTCTCGGTATATCCTCTGAGAAGGCCGTAAAAGACCTAGACCCTGGGGTGAAGAGACTAATACGGAGCGGGTCAAATGTTTACGTCGTCATTGTAGTCGACGGAATATACGACATAATAAGGGCTCTAGGTTCGAAGTTGTTGACCCTTGATAACGAGAACAAGATGATTGTAAGGAAATCAGACTTTATCTCTGACTCCACGTTAGCGATAAAGGCCGATAAGTCTGCTATAGACGTGAACAGAGAACTTGTGGAGAAATTAAGGAAAGGGGACAGGGGGATCGTTTACGTCATCGCAAGCGACGCTACACTTAAAGATGAAGAGATCCTTAGAGTAATCGTTGACCTTGGTACAAGACTCTAGTCTAGGCGACTTATCGAGCACGTAATACGTCAACCTCTTCGCGACCCTACAGAGCCCGCTAAGGAAGTCCCTCACCATAGTGGGGTTGTCCCCTATCGCTACGTCAAATGACTTGTCCCTAAACGGTAGATATCTAGCGTCGTAGTTAACCACGTCAACTGTTAGAAGTTTGTTCAATTCCATAGACCTCTTGAGCATATAAAGCCCGTCCAGATTGAGGTCGCCCCCTACAACGTAGGCGCCAACGACTGCGAGGTTGAGGGCTATGGGACCGTAACCAGTAAAGGCGTCTAAGACCTTTTCGCCCTTTCTAACTTCTTTCCTCAGCTTCGCCCTCTCCCCTGCCATAGTTGGATTGACGTAAACTTTTGCCAAGTCTACGTAGAACTTCAGTCCGTTCTCCTTATATACCGTCTCCGTTCTGTTTTCCCCAGCTATTAGCTCCAGCTCGTTAACCCTGAACTGCCCCGTTACCTTTTTCCTCAAGAACACGCTCTTTACCCTCTTGTTGATCGACATTATGGCTTCTCCTACCTTGGCTATATCTACTCCGCTTTCCCTCAAGCTTACTAGAGCTATGTCCCCTATTACGTAGTAGCTTGAGATACCTTGCACTACCTCGTTAAGCCTCGGTGTCCTTTTTTTGGGTATTGGTTCGCATTCTACTAGCTGTACCCCATCAATAGTCCCCTTAACTGGAACCAGTATGAAGTCCCCGTCATAGACTAGCTCGTAATTAGGGTCAATGACTAGCCTTTTCCTAATTTCGTTAAACTGCCTTCTGGGCACCTTGGCACATAAGACCATTTTCTTTGTAAAAATGGGACTTCAAGAAAAAATGATTATTACTCCTTCTTGAACTTGCTCATCTCCGAGCTATGTCCTGCGAACACAGATGCGTTGGGATCGATGTACTTCTTCGCTACGCTGGTGGCTATTGCAGCTTGTCCAAAACCCACTGCGATTAACGCCAGTTTAGGCGCTCCCTCAACTTGCGCTATATCTCCAGCAGCATAAACTCCGGGCAAGTTGGTCTGCATCATCGCGTCAGTTACTATGTCCCTTCCCTTCATCTTTAGACCCCACTTGGGTATATTACCTAAGTCACCCTTGTGGCCTATGCTGATTATAACTGCATCTACATCCAACGTCTTCTCCTCCTTAGTTCTATTATCAAAGATTATTGCCTGGTTAACCCTCTGCCCGTCTCCTTTGACTTCCTTTAACTCGTGCCACGTGTAAACTTTTGCCACTTGGAACAACTCCTTAACGCTTCTTTCGTGTGCCCTGAACTGATCCCTCCTGTGTATCAAGGTTACTGATTTCGCTATTGGAGCGAGAGTTAATGCCCAGTCCACGGCAGAGTCGCCGCCACCAACGATTAGTACTCTCTTTCCTTCAAAGTCCTTCTTTCTCCTCACAGTGTAGTAAACTCCCTTGTTCTCGTACTCTACTTCTCCCTTTGCTCCTAACCTGCTTGGCATCAGCCTCCCTAAGCCCACCGCTAGCAATATGGTCTTGGTCTTGAAGGAGTTGCCCTTATCTGTTTTCAATACGTACATCCCGTCACTGGTCTTTTCCAGACTGTCAGCAACTTCGCCTGTCCTAATGTCCGGAGAGAACATTTTGGCTTGCTCTACTAGCTTTTGTGCAAGATCGTAAGCCAGTATGCCCGGGAATCCTCCAACATCGTATACCATTTTCTCCGGGTATAGAGTTACTAGTTGGCCTCCAAGCTCGTCTTGAGCGTCTAAAAGTAGCACTTTCATGTCCCTTAGACTAGCGTAGAAAGTCCCAAAAAGCCCTATGGGACCTCCTCCCACGACTATCATGTCGTACTCGCTCATACCCAATCACTGGACACTAGCTTTAGTGTACTTAAAATATTTAAAACTTAGCTAAATATGTAGTTATAGATTCTGAGAAAAGATAACCGGTCTTCTGCCTTCTTTTATCAGCTACGCCCCCTAGACACCGAGGGATGCCTTAAGGACTTCCTTGGGAAATGCCATCTTTGAGTAAAACCCGAATCCTAACTAAGTGTACGCTCTTCGATAGCTAGCGCTAATGTGAATTTCCTACTGGTTTTCTTCTAGAGCTTTATCTTTACTGCTAAAGGCATCACCCGGTGACCTCACGTTACCGGAACACCTTACTATGACATCGATAGAAAACACCTTGCTCTCGTTTATAATTTCAAGTTTACTAAGTTTGTCTGCAGTGTTTAACAGCCTTATCTTGAACACCTTCTCCTTTGCCTTACCGTCTAGCCTAATTGTTGCCCACGAGTTAATTCCGTTCACAATAATCGTGCATTTGCCCCCGACTTCAAGAGTGACTGAACTAGAGGGCCTAATTGTAACCCTTCTTTCGAAGTACTTTTCGCCCGGAAACTTAATGCCCTCTAATATTATCTTGTTGTAATACCTTAGCCATAGTGTGAACATGATAGGTAGTGGAAGGAATAGCAAGAGGTAGTAAAGCTGCATTGCTAATCATCTAAGCTCCTTTAGTTAAAAGTATACGCGAAAAGAGGGACAAGCGGTTCCTAACTACTTTATCCTTGGGTTTTAGTACATCCTCGTAGTCTTGACAGCGAAAAATAATAGCAACAACGCGACTACGTCAATCACTACCCACCCTAAGTAACCCGACACGCTGGCTAAAGGTTCCAACCAAGTGCCTAGCACAATGTTCAGCGAGTTCACCTCCGCAAGTCCTACGCTGGAGTTGAGTCCCTTTGTCTCAACAGCCACTATGGAGTAAAGTATGGAGATTGCTAACTCGTTAAACAGTCCGAGTAGTACTATCCCGACGACGTAAAAGTTCGTGTAGAGTAGCACATCTGGCAATATTCCCGCTATCGAGGAAACTAATAGGATTTTTACCTTGTTCCCCTTGTCGCCTAGGAAACCCAGTAAGCCCCCTGCAAGTGACGATATGAGTAACAAAGAAGTTATTGCCCCACCTTCTACGTTACTAACGTGCAGGTACT
>JBBINF010000050.1:0-9377 GCA_037444045.1 Sulfolobales archaeon
CCACATTAGTTCCCCTACCTTGTACTCGAGTTCTTTGGCGAAGGGGAGCCTGCCCGGCCTCTCTGACACCTCAACCCATTGGCCTACCTCTGCCCCAGCCTTCTTTAGTACCTCAACTACCTCTTCCTCTACCGCCATATGGTCACCCGAACCCCTTTTCCTTGAGGACCTTTTGGGCTAACTTGCTTATCCCTAGCTCCTCTGCCGAGAACCCAAAGGCTAGGCCCAGTAGCTGGGTCACGTAAATTGCCGGCAGTGTCCAGTTGGCGTTGAACTCGTTCTTTACTTTCAGTTGGATCACGTCAAGTTGTAGGTGGCACAGACTACATGGGTGGACTAGTATGTCTGCCCCAGCTCCCTTTGCAGAATTGAGCACGTTGTAGGCCAGCTTGAGCCCTCCCTTTGGGTTGCTGCCCATTAAGGGGAACCCGCAACACGCTGTCCTATTAGGGAAGGTCACTGGAGTGGCCCCGGTAGCGGCAATAAGGTCTTCTAGGCTGTGGGGGTTAAACGCAGGCTCAAAACCCATCACTTGTTCTGGCCTCAGCATCTGGCACCCGTAGTACGCGCCCACTTTTAAACCGGTGAGAGGTCTCTTGACTAGGGACTTTATCTTCTCCAGCCCCACGTCCCTCACTAGCACCCAGACTATGTGCTCCGCCTCTGCCTTCCCAGAGTACTTCACGCCGGCCTCGTTAAGCCTCTTCTCCACTTCCTTCCTCAAGTCCTTGTTCTCGTTGTACTTGTGCGACGCAAGCCTGTGGCTCTGCAGGCACACGCTACAGGGGGTCACCATTTTCTGCAGGCCCATCCCCTCCACGTTCGACAAGTTCCTCAAGTTCAAGGCTGTGTGGGTTACCTCGTCCCTCTCGTCTAGGAAGCCGCCCCCACAGCAGTTCCAGTCCTCCACCTCAACTAGCTCTATGCCGAGTGCTTCTGCCACTTTCTTTGTCGCTATGTCCACGTCCTTAGACAGCCCGTGGGTAGCACAACCAGGGTAATAAGCTATCTTGTTTGCCACGTCACTCACCCATCAACTTCCTGACCTGTTGGATGTTCTTTACTTTCTCTTCCTTAATAAGCGCATACTTGAGCTTCCCGTTCTGGAACGCGTAGATTAGGTCCGTCAACGCGCCAAGGACCCCGTAAGTCCTCAAGTAGACCTCAGCCTCCTTTATCTTCCCAGACTCCTTTATCGACTCCTCAATTGCCTCTATGTGCTTCTCCCCAGTTGTGGCAACTGGCGTCCTCTCCTTTAAGAACTTAGTGTGGGCCCTCGTCTTCTTTATAGTGGTCACCGGCTCCACGTCCCTTGGGCACACGTTGAAGCACATGTAGCAGTAAGTGCACCTCCACGCGCTGTCCACTAGGATCTTTAGCCTCTCCTCGTATATGGTGTCCCTTGGGTCAGCGAGGAACCTGTATCCCTTAGCGTGGGCGGCTGGGCCTAAGAACTCGGGGTCGATCTTCACCGCTGGGCAGGCGGAGACGCAGAGGCCGCACCATATGCACTGCTCGAACTTCCAGAGCTCCCTCTGGTCCTCTGGCTTTAGCCTGTGTTCTGCTTTACCTTCCAAGACCTCCTTCGAGGGGTAGAGCCTCGGTTTTACCCTGAACATCCTGGAGTAGAAGTCCTCCATGTCCACTATGAGGTCCTTCTCCCTCTTGAAGAAGTCCATCGGCTCCACTGTTATCACGTTGGAGCCGTACTTCTTTACCATGTCCAACGCCAACGTCTTACACGCCAGCCTCGGCTCGCCGTTTATCTTCATTGCGCAGCTCCCGCAGACCGCCATGTGGCAAGAGGCCCTATATGCCAAGGTCGGGTCTTGCTCTGTCTTTATCCTCCTCAGCACTTCCGTCATCTGCGTGAACCTGTCTACCTTTAGCCTGTACTCCTGCCACCATTCTCCCTTCTCTTGGTTATACCTCTTTACCTTGACTACTATCTCTTGAGCGTTCTCCACCTTAGTACACCCTCGCCTCGGGCTGGAACCTAGTGATCTTTACTGGCTTATAGTCTATCTCCACCGTGTTGCCCTTTAAGTAGGCAATTGTGTGTTTTAACCAATTCTTGTCGTCCCTCTCCGGGTAGTCAGTCCTGTAGTGGGCGCCCCTCGACTCCTTCCTGTTTAACGCTGCAGTGGCTATCACTATTGCCAGGTCGAGCATGTTCCTAAGCTCCAACGCGTTGAAGAACTCCGTGTTGTAGGTCTTGCTCTTGTCCATGACGTACATTCTCTTTGCCTCCTCCCTAAGCTTTAACACGTCTGAGATAGCCGTCTTCATCCCGTTCTCGTCCCTGAAAATCCCGACGTTTTCCCACATGGTAGCCCTCAGCTTGTTGAGGATTACGCCAAAGTGCTCTCCGCTCTCGCTCTTGACAAAGGAATAGGCCTCGTCGACTACCTTTTCCGCCTCCTTGTCTACGGAGGCTGAGGACTCGGTTGTCTCCCTCAAGAAGGAGGCCACTGCCCTCCCCGTCTCCCTGCCGAAGACCAAGGTCTCTAGGAGTGAGTTTGACCCCAGTCTGTTCGCCCCGTGGACCGAGACGCAGGCTGCCTCCCCAGCTGCGAAGAGCCCTATTAGGTCGCCGTTCCTCCCGGTTATGTCCACGTCAATCCCTCCCATGTAGTAGTGCTGTGCGGGCCTAACTGGTATTGGCTCCTTAGTGGCGTCAACTCCCGCGAAGTTCATGGCGGCCTCGTAGGCTAAGGCTAGCCTCTCCTTTATGTACTCCTCGCCCAAGTGGGTGAGGTCCAGCCCCACGTACCCTCCGGGGAACCCTCTCCCTTCCCTTATCTCCGTGATTATCGCCCTAGACGCTATGTCCCTAGGTGCTAGGTCTAACTTTTTGGGCGCATACCTTGCCATGAACCTCTCCCCCTTGACGTTCCTCAGTACAGCTCCCTCTCCCCTTGCTGCCTCGCTTATTAGTATGTCAGAGGGGTAGAGGGCAGTGGGGTGGAACTGCACAAACTCAGGGTCCTTTATTGCAGCCCCTGCCCTAAGTGCCATAGCGTACCCGTCGCCGGTGTTTATGTAGGCGTTGGTGGTGTGGAGGTAGAGCATCCCCATCCCCCCAGTCGCCATTACCACGGCCCTTGCCTTAAAGAAGGCTGGGTTCATTGACTTCATCTCCATTGCCACCACCCCGACTACCCTCCTTTCGTCTTTTATCAAGTCCAGGGCGAACCACTCGTTGTAGAAGTCTATGTCAAGGCCCGAGACCCTCTGGAACAGTGCGTGGAGTAAGGCCATGCCGGTCTTGTCTCCCACGAACCTTGTCCTAGGGTAGGTCTGCCCGCCGAAGTACCTCACAGCAACCCTTCCGTCGGGCTGTCTGTTGAAGAGGGTGCCCCAGCTCTCCATTATCTTCACTATTTCCCCAGACTTGTTAGAGAGTAGCTCGGCCGCGTCTTGGTCTACTAGGTAATCTCCCCCCTTCACGGTGTCGTAGGTCATGTAGTCCGGGTTGTCGTTGGGGTCTGAGTTCCCTGGGATGTACGCGGCAATACCCCCCTCTGCTGAGGAAGAGTGAGACCTAGTTGGGAAGACCTTTGATATTACGGCGACCTTGAAGCCAGAAGACGCAATTTCGTGGGCTGCCATGAGCCCCGCTAGTCCTCCTCCAATAACTACCGCGTCGTAAGAGAGTTTGTCCATACGGAACAAGTAAGTTTAAAAAATATAAACTTTAGTCAGAAATTTCTGAGAGATTGTCTACAACGAACTTTGGCTTCACTTCGCTCCTCTCTACGTCTTCCCTCTTGGAAATCCCGGTCAGCACCAAGATTGTGTCGGCCCCAATAGAGCTGCCCATCTTTATGTCTGTCTCCAGCTGGTCGCCTATAACGACTACCCTTTTCAAGTCCCTTATCCCGGATATCTCCATTGCCACTTCAATTATCCACTTGTTCGGCTTACCGGCTATGAAGTCGGGGTTCCTGTTTAGGGCGTAGATTATGGCACTAGCTAGGGCCCCCGCCCCCAGCTTTAGCCCGTCCTTTGAGGGCCAAAGCCTGTCCATGTTGGTGACCACGAACTTGGAGCCCCTGGCTATACACCTCATCCCGGCGGAGAGCTTGTCGTAGGTGCTGAGCCTGTCAAGCCCTAGGACTACTGCGTCTGGGTTCCTCTCCTCGACCTCGTTGGCGTACATTACCTTAAAGCCGGAGTTCCTCATCTCCTCGATCAGCCCTTCCTCGCCTATTACGAACACGGAGTCGACCTTCATGTACCTCTTCATGTAGATAGCTGCAGCCAAGCCACTGGTGATTATGTCGTTTGGCGTCACCTTGAGCCCCAAGTAGTTCAACTGCCTTGACAGGATTACCCTGCTGAACCCGGAGTTGTTGGTCACGAATATGACCTTCTTCCCCTCCTCTATCAGCCTCCTTATGGCGGACAGGTTTTCCCAGATGGGCTCTCCTTCCCTTACTATTACCCCGTCGACGTCGCTTATGACAAGGTCATAGTCTGCCAACAACCTTCCTCAACTCCTCTAGTTTCTCCCTCACTTTAGCGTTTAATTGGCTTTCGTCGAAGACGAAACCGTAGAGTCCCCAAGGGCTGTAAATAGCCTCCGTGCAGTCCCACCTGCCCGGGAAAGGCGGCATTACCTTAAAGTAGGTGACTCTCCCCCTGAAGAGGAAAAGCAAGTACTCCTCCCCCTCCCCCTCTAGCAGGAAGAGGTCGCAGTCGTCTAGGCTGTTGTGTACTACCTTCTTTACGCCTAATTCCTCAGCCTTTAGCTCAACCAAATTTAAACCCCCACATCCCTCTTTAACTCGTGGATTCAGAAAAAGTTACTAGAAAGTTCTACTCAAAGATGGTAAGGCTTCCCAGCAGCGAAGTCCTCCTAGGCGTCAACGGAGTAGAGTGGGCGGCGGTGATAATAAGGGGGATAGGGATTGGGGCCGACTTCGTCCTGTCCTTTTTCGCCTACCTCTTGGCGCTCCTTGTGGTGTTTAGGTTCAAGTGGAGGACGGTCTCAGCCCTTTCCACGATCTTCTCCCTTATATACCTCGCCTTCTCCTTCTTCCCTGGGTACTTCCTCTACTCCTTTGGCACGTTCCTCCCCCTAGTCGACTACCCGCTCCTCATAGACTACAGGGAGACAAAGGCCATAGCGTTGTCCACTGCTTCAACCCTCGTCCCTCTTGTGGTCAGCCTGGCGGTAGACTGGGTCTTCTACGCTTACGTAATTGCGGTAGCCGTGCTCACCAGCTTTTACATCTACACTATTAACAGGAGGGGCCTAAAGGTAATTGGAATATCCTCAATCAACGTGGTCAGGCCGTTTATTAGGGCGATAAACTACAAGAGGGAGGCCGAAGTAGAGACCTTCCTGGAAAGGGTCTCTATCCCCTACTACACTCACGTGTATTTGCTTAGGCTTGGGCAGCACAGCTTTGTCCTCCCAGAGGTGCACTACGGTCTCTACGGCAAGGTCGGTAGCTCAAACTTCCCCTATGACTTGGAGGAGAGGTTGAGTAACTCCACTGCCTTCCACGGGCCTGGGAGCCACGACATTGACATACCCTCTAGGAAGTACTCCTTGGACTTGATATCAAAGGTAGCTGACGCTGCGGAAGACGTGGAAGAGAACCAGTTCTACGGCATAAGGTTTAACGACGTCGGCACCTTCAGGCTCACTTCGCTGGTCTTTGATAAGTCCTCCCTTACTTTCGTGGAAAGGCCCGGAAAGGGGATAGACGACCTACCCACCTCCCTGTGGAGAGACATGGTGGCAAACCACAACTACCTGGTTGACTGTCACAACGAAGCCTTGGTAGAGGACTTCTCGAGGGAGGAGATCTCCCAACTCAAGGGCTTTCTGAGGAAGAAGAGGGAGGGGAGCAGGAGGCCTCTCCTCTTTGGCTACTCCGAAGGCCTGCTGAGGGAGGAGTGCGAGGGGCTTTGCTCGAGAAAGGTAAAGGCCTTCGCCTTCGGCGACGGTGAGAAGAAGGTCGCAGTAATTTACATCTACGGGAACAATGCGTCAAGGGAGCTCAAGGAGCAAGTCTACAGAAAGTTGGAGGGTCTTGTGGATAGGGCGATTTTAGTCACCCCTGACGATCACTCCTGCACCGGGACTAGCCTCGGCAACTTGTATGCCCCCTCCCAGCCGTGTCCCCTACTTGTAGACTTGTCCTATAACCTAACTCTAGAGGCGCTGAGGAACATGAGGGAAGTACCCTCTTACCAAAAGGAGATAAAGGTCAAGACCAAGGTAATAGGTAAGATAATTTCGGTAATGGTCGAGGGGCTTGAAAAAGTGGGTAACTATACCTTGAGGACGTTCTGGATACCTATAGCGTCGTCTTACGTTCTGCTGCTCCTCTTTTCCTCACTTTATGCTCTGCTCAAACTGTAATAGCGTTCCCTCTACCTTGGACTTCCACACTGGGAGCTCCTTGGGGTTCCTGGGGTATTCCTTGTAAAGGGACTTCATCTCCTTCATGTACTCCGCCACGGTCTTCAGCTTGAGCAAAAGGGAGGGCTTGCCCAAAGCCGATATGACCCTCATCGCCTTGTCCACTACCGACAGCTGGAGGTCCCCCTTAAGGCTAGCCTCCAGGAGGTCCTCCTCCCTTATTACCCTCTTCTTCATCCCGTAGTTTATCTCGTCGTCGGAGAGCCTCTGTAGGAACCTCCTGAAGAGCTCCAGGCTTGCCTGCTTCGCCCCATACCTCTCGTTGTAGCATATGTTTGTCTCCCAGAGCGACTCAGCTGAGAAGTCGCCCACTTCGAAAGCGTTGAGTGCTGCCCTAGCGGCGCAGAAGCCAGAGATCATGGCTGACCCCTTCCCTCCACCGTGGACTGGGTTGGCGGTGAAAGCGGAGTCCCCCACTACTATTATCCCGTTCCACACGAGGGTGGAGATAGGCCTCCTAGTGGGGACTAGGGCCCCTCCCTTAACTACGACCTTGTCTAAGTCAGGGGCGTAGTCCTTTAGGTACTTCTGGTAGAAGGTGTAAATACTCGGGTAGCCCATACCCCCTTGGATCCCAAGGCCCACGTTGACCTTGTCCTTCCCCTTTGGGAAGTACCACCAGTAGCCCCCAGGAGAGGCCTTCTGGTTTATGAATATCCTCAAGTACCCGGGGTCCTCTATTTCGTCCTTGGTTATCCCCACCTCCCTGTAAGCTATGTCGGAGTCCCTGTCGTCTAGGACCTCCGTCACTGGGATACCCTGGGGTAGCTTACTCCTAAAGCTCATGGAGTACCCTGTGGCCTCTATCACTACCTTAGCCCTTACTTCCGCTTGTTGTTCCTTCCTCCTGTCGAAGATCACTGCCCCCCTTACGAAGCCGTCCTCAAATATCGGCTTCATTGCCGTAGTCTGGTCCATGACCTCCACTCCTTTATCTTGGGCCTCCTTGAGGAGCCTCTGGGTGTAGGCAGGGGCGTTTATCTCGAATCCCTCTCCTTCTACCTTCCATACGGTCTCGTTATCTGGGCTGTATATCTTGATCCCCTGTATCTTTTGTTCCAGCTGCTCCCCTTCAGGGTAGGGCATGCCCAGGTTATCGAAGTGTTCCTTGCTCACCGCGTCACCGCAGGGCTTGTCCCCTATCCTGTTCCAAGGCTTGCTGTCTATAAGGAGAACCTTTAGCCCTTTCTTCGCTAGGTGCCACGCCGAAGTAGCACCGGCGAAACCTCCTCCAATAATTAATACGTCGTAGTTGTTCAAGATAATTCGCCTCTCATTTTCAACTTTCAGTATTAAAAAATTACTTACACATGTCCTTGAGCGTGTTGGCCTTTATTGAGTTGGGCATACCGTCGAGGACCTTCCTCAACGCGTACTTTGTGTCCTCACCGCAGATTGTAATCACCCCCTTCATGTCCTTCACCTCCTGGATCTTCTTGAACATCTTGTCGTATTCGCTGGTCTTCCAGACGTATACCTCGAGCCCTAGGTCTATGTTGTCCAGGATTGCCTCCCTAGCTGAGGCGAGGAAGTCCCAGTACTCCACGTCCTCAAGTACGTGGACTATCACCTTTTTCCCCTTTAGGGCCCTTACCTCCCTTAACAAGGCCCTAAAGAGGTCTGTGTTCTCCTCTAACTTGGCGGAGAATATGGCGACAATGGGCCTATAGTCCTGCTCCATAAATGGGTAATGCCCGACGAGTTAAAAACGTTTAGCTAAGAGTCCTTATGTAGTGGTTCGAGTCGGTGATAACGAGGTAACCCCTTGCCTCTGGCGGGAACTCCCTAGTTATTCCACCGGTGTAGATCACCCTAGCTAGCTTGTCCACTTCAAGCCTCTTCTGTTGCCCCACTACAATCCAGTCCCACGGGCCAGCCTTCAAGTCCTTCCTCAGCTGGTCCACTTCCCCCTGGTGCCCGTGCATTATGTAGTACTTCACTGACGAGACGTCGGCCACGTACATGGTAGTGCCTATTATCTCCTCCCTGTAACGAGGTTCAGCCATGATGCACTTTATGGCGTGTGGGTCCATGTCCCCCTGGATGTAGACTATCTGGGCCCACGGGGCTATGCTCCTTATGACGTACAACACGTCTATTACCCTAGGGCACTCGTAGTCCCAGTAGCACTGGGTAGTGTCGCCGTTTAGCACTATGATCTCCGGTTCCTCCTTCTTCACTATTGAGGAAAGGGTGCTCTCGATGTGTGGCTCCGGGAACCTAATGTTGCTCATTACTAGCAACTTCATCAGATTTCACCCTCAAACAAGAGAATCTTTTCTCCGCCGGGGTATTTAATTCCCCTTGGCATACCCCTAGTGTTGAAGTAGGCAGTTGCGTGGCCCTTTTTGTCCAATGCTATCATGCCCAAGTTGTTCCTCCCGAAGAGCTCGCTTACCTTGTTTACAACGCTCCTCACGCTGTCCTCCACTGTGAAGCCCATCGACACTAGGATGTCGACTTCCTTTGCGGGCAACACCCTCAGGATTACCTCGCCTATCCCCGTGGAGGAAACGGCGACGTTTGAGGTAGCGTAGTACCCTGCTCCGGGTATTGGAGAGTCCCCTATCCTCCCCGGTAGTTTACCCTTGATCCCACCAGTGCTGGTCCCCGCCACCAAGTTGCCTTCCTTGTCCAAGGCTACCGCACCTACAGTGTCCCCGTCGTGGGGGGACTTGCCCAAAGCTAGGGCCTCTTCCACTCTCCCCGTGATCAGGACGTGCCTCCCGTCCTCCATTACCTTCAACGCCTCCCTTATTGGGTTCTTAACCTTCACAGCGGCAACTGCCCCCACCCTCATGGAGTTCCCATGCATTATCCCAGCGTCCATTTCGACTTCGCCGACCGCGTTCTTGTAGCTCCCCTTTCCAGCGTCGAAGTACCCCGAGTCCTCCATGTAAGCAATGCTCTCCACCACTGCCTCAATCGCACTGCCTTT
>JBBINF010000051.1:0-9208 GCA_037444045.1 Sulfolobales archaeon
TACAGCTACGGCTCCCATTAGGGCAAGGGCCTCAATGGGCTCCGGGTGCCAGGCGTCTTCACAGATAGCGACACCAAACTTGAATCCCTTATAGGAGAAGATCTTCAGATCCTTTAATGGGTTCCCCGGCTGGAAATACCTTCTCTCCTCGAAGAGGCCATAAGTTGGCAAAAAGAACTTATATACGAAGTCCAGCTTTCCCCCAATAGCTACTCCTGCAGAGTTCCTGAGTACGCCTGGCATTACCTCCTGTATTGTTCCAAAAATTGCGCATTTGGCGACCTCGGCTATTTTATGTGACGCTTTTTCTGAGTCCCTAT
The DNA here is from genome assembly GCA_037444045.1 of Sulfolobales archaeon. GTDB lineage: Archaea > Thermoproteota > Thermoprotei_A > Sulfolobales > Sulfolobaceae > Aramenus. The sequence continues at coordinate 321 of JBBINF010000051.1, forward strand.
ACACTTCGTACACTAGATCCCTCAAGACGTAGCCCGTTAGTGAGAGCTCAGGGAACACTACGCAGTCAGCTGAGGAAGTCTCAATTATCTCCACGTGTTTTGAGAGGTTGAACTCTACGTCTCCTAGCTTGGGCTTGATCTGCGCAAGTTCAACCTTTAAGACCATGCCCTCGGGTACCTCCAGTCGGAGTTAATGGCTCTCCCGCTCAGCCTAAATATTTCTGGGGGAAGCCTCTTGTGCTGTGACGACTTCACCATTCTCTCCACTTTCAGCACTAAAGACTTGTCCACGTTTAGCTCCTGCGATATTTCCTCTGGCGTTCTCATCTCCTCGAACCTCAAGTAAAGGATGGCGTCAGCAAGTTCATAACTTATACCTAGCTCTCCCTCAGCTGTTTGCCCTTCCCATAGGGCTGGAGAGCTCGGCTTCTTTATTATCCTCTCTGGAAGCCCAAGTTCTTCCCCTAGTTTCCTCACTTGAGTCTTGTAAAGGTCACCTATTGGCAGTAGGTCGACCCCACCGTCCCCGTATTTGGTAAAGTAACCTAAGAGCAACTCGCTTTTGTCCCCAGTGCCCACCACAAGGTAGTTCAGCTTCTGGGCAAAGGCGTACAACAATATCATCCTAGTCCTTGCCTTAATGTTACCCACTATTATCTTCTCCTGGGTTTCCACCAGCTTAGATATCTCGCCTACAACACCGTCTATGTTAATTAACTTGCTCTTCTCTTTTGCCTTAACCATGGAGAGCACACTGTACGCGTCTTCCATGTCCTCCTTTGGCGTGGAAGAGGAGGGCATTAGGAGGACGTAAAAGTTACTAGTGGCCTTGCTTACGAGTACGGTGGTCACAGACGAGTCTATCCCACCACTTAATCCTATCAAGTACCCGTCCTTACCGCTGTCTTCCAAGTACTCCTTAAGCCTCCCGACTATGTAGTTTGCAATAACGTTATAATTTACGTCAAGGAGCTTGTTTATTACTTGTTGTAGTCCCATTGAGTAATACATTACTTACATTGATATTAACCTTATACGACGAGATAAAGTACCCAGAGTACACTTGGACGGTGAAGGAGCTGCTATTGACCTCCATCGTTTTACATTCTGTGTACGCAAAAATTTTAGTAGAGGAGTGGGGTGGCACTTGGCTCGGCGAGAAGTTCCACACCATGTTAAGGTTGTTGGGAATAGACACTCTAACTAGAGTGATGTTGACCGTTGTATTAGCAGTGTTGTTAACCACTATGTAGACCCTGGAAACTGGTAAAGATTTTACCGGTACTATGACTTCCGAGATCCTTATGGGGTTCTCCGTTACGTACTCAGCGTGGGCATAGACTCCAATGATAGCCAACGCGAACACGAAGCTTAAGAACACTCCTGCCAATTCTTTCTTGTTTACGCTAAACTTTATAGAAACTGGCCTCCTACTGTAGTCCATAGAGAAAATCGAGAGCAGCATAAGTTCTGGCCAGAAGAGAAAGTAGCTTGTAAGAGTCCTCCACGAGAACCACATCACTATCATAGGGAACACCCAAAGGGTCTCCTTTAAGACTTCAAAAAACCGGTAATATACGTAGGTCAGAAAAGCAAATGTTATTGCCATTGATGCAGTAAAAAACCATGGCTCCACGGAGAACAAAGTAGTGAAGTTAAGTACTGTAAAACCGGTCACTCCAACTGGGATCGTGTTTTGGTCTAATGTTATTACGTTAAGGTAATTAGTGGGGCTCCAGAGAAGGAAAGGGAGGTTTATAGCTACTACAGTTGGCAAGAACCCTTTAATTACCTCTAGTGCGTTGTCCCTTTTGTATTTGTATAGAAGGATAAAAGGGAGTGCTGGCCACGCAAGCTGGCTAAAAGAAGAGGCCAGGCCCAGGAAAACGCCGGACTTTTTCCCCCTTAAAATGTAAGACAAGGCGAGGAAGCTCGCCCATATTGCACCGTTCACTCCGTAAAAAGAAGGGGCTAGAAGCCCTCCAGTGATAAAAGCGAAGACTACCGATAGGGTAGCCATGGGGTTGTTCCTTTTCCTAGCAATTGAATAAACGAGTAGTACCAAGAGGTCCTGGAAAATTACGTTTAGCGCGTTAATAAAATACGCACTTGCGTGGAGTGCGAAAAGCAAGGCGTAGAGGGGGACGTACAGGATGAACGATAGGGGCGGATAAACGAAGGTGAACGCAACCTTACCGTTGATTAAGTAGGTGGGCTGGACTCCACAGGGATAGTAGAGCTGTCCATACGGATCCTTTAAGTGGAGAATGTACGTAATGGCTTGAGCTATGTATTCCATGTCGTCGGTGCCGTAACCGTTTATGAGCGATATTGCGACCACCGAGTACGTCAAGACCGCTATGGCCACTACGACGTCGTCTAGTTTACTCATGTCTCTGTTTGGGTCAACTAGCCGAGGGTTTAACGAGATTACGAAGATCGCCACTGCAGAGAAGAAGGCCAAGGCTATTATCGCTGCTTGAACAGGGTACTCGAGCACGTTAACCCTGAGCTCAACGACAAATATGGATGCCAAGAGCGTTAGGCCAACTATAGCGTAAACGGCTGACCTCCTTTGAAAACTCATTAAAAGAGAGACGGCGTCTTGGGTTATAAGATTTATCAAGAAACATTTTCGGATTTTTGAAACCTTGAAAGGCACAAGGGCGTTATGGGTTTACCGCGCTAAGTTGACTACATGGATGAGATCACGACCAATTTACACTTCTAGTGGCGTTAGTACCTCTACTTTAGAGTGGGCAAACGTCAACCGTAATAACGTAGCTGCTATAATATGCGTAAAACTTTATAAATAATTACAGAAATAAACCGAATATATACACTATTAACCTGCTGCTTCTCTTAGTTATGTGGGGCTTAATTATTGGGGAGGTGACGTCTAGCGAAATTGCTATGATAATGCTTTTGTACTATTTTTCCCTAAGAAGTAATCTGTAGAAGGTCGAGATTGTGAGTATCTTAAAAGTGCACTCTGATCCAGTGAGGCCAACAATTACGTGCTCGCTAGTTGACAACGATGGAAACGAAAAGTACATCTTGACTATAACCCTAGAGGACAATGGGATCCATGTCCACAAGAACTTGGGTACCGACGACCACTATATAGTTCCTCCAGTCCTACAAGTCGAGACCCTAATTAGGGAGGTCATTGACGAAATAGCCGAGGAGTTAAACGTTGAATCGGTCGTCTTTACTTACGGCGATGACGATGAGGAGAACACGGAAGACCTAGTCCTCAGCGACGAATGGTATAACATAGAGAGGCTAGCCCTAGCTGCGTCAAAGCACACTGCCTTATCTACTGACGTGGACGCAAAGGTTATAATAGGGATAGTGAAGTTTTCCAACTTCATATACTCAGCGACAGTCCTCAGGAAAGAAGACACTTTTCCGTTGCTTCAAGTGTACATGGACTCCTCATCAGAAGTTCCCCTAATAAGGATTTACAACGAGCTAGGACAACTAGTTGAGGAAAGGCATGAAAAGGTGGAGGACTTTGAGGAGTACGTTAAGTCTCTAGTCACCTCTAACGAGGTTGCCATAGTGTATAGAGAGGAAGTGGAGAGCTTTCCAGCCCCAAAGGAAGTGGTCACAGAGAACGGGTCTACCTTCTACGTAGGCGTTATATTTAAGTATTTCCTCGGCTTCCTGCCGTCTTCCTCCTTGGAGGACGTCAAGACTAAGAGGATCCACGTAAAGAGCAGGTCAAAGATATCAAAGCTACTTAGGGCAGTACTTTACCTGGACAAGCTGTCATCTAATGGTGGAGTAGAAGTATTAGTCCCCAGCTATGCTGTCCCCCTTAACGAGGTACCTAAGGAGATAGACAAACTTAAGCAGAGGGCAGTGAAGCTACTAAAACGTTTCAAGGTAAACGAGGTAAACTTTTACGGCATCAACGAGTCCTTAGTTAAGGAGTTGTTAAGCTATAAGCCGAAGTTCGAGGACGGAGAGGTCTACCTAGGCATAAGGGTTATCCCAGTGGCCTTTGTAATAATGACCCAAGACAAAAACGAGTTTGAGGAATACGTAGAGAGGATAATCAATGGGCCAACGTCTGACGGGTACGAAATTCTCGACGAGGCGATAAAAAGGTATATATCCAGCTATTTTGTTGGGTATCTCATGGATATAGAAGAAACGTTAATTATCTACTCCGACATAATTAACGAGGTTAACAGAGATGGCAAATGAGGTATTCATGCTTGTTCTGTCAATTGGCCTAGATAGGTCGTGGTGGAGCATCCCAGTAATTGAGAGGAAGAACTCTATAAGCAAAGTGGAGGAGGTAGAGAAAAAGTTCTCGAATGACTTCGTTTCCTTGAAGAGATTTGCGTCAATTACTCAAGGTTCACAAGTTATTTACTGGGTCTCCTCCACTGACACAAGCAAAATAGTGGACTTTAGAGACGCTGTTATGTCATCCTTCGAAGGATACGCTTACGAGCACGTCTCCCTGTTCTCGGTGTTTAAGCCCTCCCCGTACATGAAGGGCGGCGGGGAAATTGAGAAGGCCTTAAGGCTACCACCGCTTAGGTATTTTATCGCCTATCCGATGAAGAAGTCAGTGGATTGGTACTTATTGCCATTTGAGGAGAGGGAAAAGGTCATGAGGGAACACATAGAGATAGCGAGGACCCATCCAAAGAACAACGGGATAAGGTCTTACACTACTTACTCGTTTGGTATAGCTGACTACGAGTTTGTAGTGATATACGAGGCCCCAAGCCTCATAGACTGGGTGGACGTGGTAGAGAAACTGAGGGAGGCAAAGGCGAGGAAATGGGTGACAAAGGAAGAGCCGATACTAGTTGGAGAGCTCAAGGGCTTGGAACACCTACTGTATTAGGTGTCTGTTCTTGTCTAAGTAAAGGACGCCTATCACGGTCTTTGCGTCCTCAATGTCCCTCCTTGTGAGCATGCTCAATGCCTCCTCTAGTGTTACGGGAAACGGCTCTATTACCTCGTATTCTTCTGGATGGCTACCTACGTAAGTCAAGCCCTTGGCTAGATACATGTGCATTAGCTCGTTAGTTATCCCTGGTGAGGGATAGAAGTCGAAGAGGTGAACAATCTCCTTAGCCTCGTATCCTATCTCTTCTATCAACTCCCTCTTCGCGGTAGTAAGGGGATCCTCGTTCTCCTCAATAGTCCCGGCGGGAAACTCGTAGATCCACTTGCCTATTACTGGCCGGTATTGTTTAATCAATATCAGCTTGCCATCTAGGATCGGGATGACAACGGAGGATCCCCTGTGTTTAACGTACTGCAACTCCCTCTCCTTTCCGTTTGGCAGTTTTACTTTTTCTACATGTACCTCAAACTTCTTGCACGAAAATACCTTCATGTTATCTTAAAGATTGGCCCAAGCCTGTCTTTAAACTTGTTGTAGATCGCCTCCCAGTCCACCTTGAACAAGATAACCCCTAGGATCGTAAACGCGATGGAAGATATCACCCCCAGTAGGAAAGGAGATACGTCAATTGCATTCCCTACAGCTATTAGCCCGAAGACCTCTAGAGGTATCTCTATTGACGACTTGATAAACTTGGAGGCCAGAGTGATCTCCACCATTTTAAGTAGCGAGGCTCTACCGGCGCCTCCTATTAGGAACGCGAAGTCGTCGAGGGGAAGCCCTGGTAATAACGCTAGGACGAACAGCGCAACGTAGAAAGACCTGTGGTGTATAAACCTGCTAAAGAAGGCCACGTTCTTGTTGTGCTTAAGTGTGTGACCTATTCCGTAACCTATGGTATACATAACGGTTTTGGCTATTGATGCTCCAACGGCCGTGATGGCTATCACCTCTGCGAGGTTTAACGGCGTAACCCCCGATTTTAGGAGTATGGTAGAAGCTACAATAGTATACGGAGTACCGAAGAAAGGCGTGGCATTGGTGGCAACAGAGATGGCAAAAATTATCACTAAGTAGGTTATGTTCACAGCAATAACATTATGCCTCAATCCATTTTAATTTTTCCCAAATAAGGTTAAGTACATGCAGATAGTGTTGCCCACGGAGGGCTTGTACGGTAAGATAGTGGAAGTGAGAGTTGACAGGGAGTACACGCCCGAGTTCTCTCCAGACACAATACCGTTAGGTTCCAAGAAGTTGTTGTTAAATATACACTATAACTTCAGGAAAGGAAAACATCTGATAGAAGTAATTACTGATAGAGGCAACTACTCTAGGCTCCAAATAGAGGTATAGGCGTTTTCCTTTAGTATTTTCCCTTTTTCTGAGGCTAAAAGTTCTTAGTCTCCAAAACATTAAATTATAAGTTTATTTGGTCACGGAAACTTGTTATGGTAGATTAGAGATGTGTATATTTTGTGACATCATCAGCGGTAAACTAGAGAGTTACGTGATTTACAAGAACAAGTTCACTACAGTCATTCTAGACAAGTTCCCTATATCGCCTGGTCATACCTTGATTTTATCAAATGCCCACTATGACAGTTTCCTTGAGGTTTCCCAAGAAGACGTCTGCGAGATATCAAAGGTCGTTAACGCCGTGGCGAAGGCAGTAAAGGACTCAGTAAAAGCCGATGGGCTACGAGTGCTCACTAATATAGGAAAGAGTGCGGGACAAGTCATTTTTCACTTTCATACCCATGTAATACCAACGTGGGATGATCCGCCGGAAGAGTTCAAAGATTTTGAACCGCGAAAAGAACAAGGCAAGGAGTACTATGAAAATTTAAAAAATGTTATAAGCCACAATTTACAAAAATATCTATGAAAGTTTGGTGATTTAATTGCCAATAAAAGAGTTACTGGAAAGCAAGTTCAAGGACAATTTCAGCGACTCCTTGATTGAGAGGCTCTCTCATTCTGTAGACATGGGGTTCGTCCCTGAACTGGTGTGGTCCGGGATAAAGATAAATATAATTCCGGACTACGTGGTTTATCCTCGGAACTCGGAAGACGTAATTAACTTAGTTAAGATAGCCCTTGAGAATAAAGTCCCTCTTGTCCCGTACGGTAGGGGAACCAATAGGTATGGAAACGCAGTGCCTGCAGACGGGGGTATTGTAGTAGACTTTTCTAACATGAGTAGGGTTGAAATAGACGAGGTAAACAAGATCGCCATAGCTGAACCAGGGGCTACTTGGAAGCTTGTTGACATAGTAGCGCAGCAAAAGGGACTGCAGCTGAGGACTTTTCCCTCATCTTACGACTCCACTGTAGGTGGTGGAGTAGCAGGGGACGCCTTAGGTGTAGGTTCATATGAGTACGGCTTTATATGCGACAACGTGTCTTTCGTAGAGATGGTTAACCCAAAGGGGGAGTTAGTTAGGCTCGAAGGAAAGGATCTAGCCATAGTGTGCGGAGCTGAGGGTACAACAGGGATCATAACTAAGGTGGGAATTAAACTGAGGCCTTTCTCCACTACGGAAGCCCTAGTCATTTCTTTTGATAACCTGGAGAACGCGTATCTGGCTATAGGTGAGTTTTACAGGCAAGTCGTACCTGCATGGCACGTTCAAGTAAGGGGGCCTGCAATCTCTTCCTATATTCACGACAACTTTAACGCCACCTTAAATCCGGACAAGTGGAACATGGTAGTCCTTTATCCGTCATCAAGGGCAAGCATTGTAGAGCCAAAGCTCTACAGGATAGCCCAGTCCTATGGGGGTAAAGTCTTTGAGGGGGAGTGGACAGGGTGGTGGTCGTTTAACCACGGCGTCAATGCGGCACTTAGGAGCAAAGGCCTCTTAATACACCAGCACGGTCTGGTACACTACACTAAGCTCAAGGATCTGGTCTCTGAAATAGGCAAGGACCTTGGAGATGCCGGAGTCCTCGAGATGAACAAGGGCTTTGACCTAGACATCGACTTAGAGAGGAGAGAAGTACTGTTGGTCAACGCCTTTACTTTAGTTTCGCTTTCTCCCGCAGATAAGAAGATCATTTACGAGTTGGCCAAGAACACCCTAATGATGGAGGACTTCATAAAGCTAGGAGGCTCTATGCTATCCGTAGGCATATTCGTCCACAAGTACGCCAAGAACAGACTTAGCGCTATGGGGAGGACTTTCCAGGAGTTTGGCGTAGACAGATATGAGGTAATGAGGAAGTACAAGGAGGAGATGGATCCAGAGGAGCTCTTTAACCCCGGCAAGGTATTTGAGCCCAAGAAAAGGGCTAAGACGGTCTTGGAGATAGTGAAGAGGCAAAGCGAGGCCTTGAGGTTCAGGTTTGGTATTGGGTTCGCCAAGTCCATTTCGCCTGGAGGCCAAGTAGAGGGATATAAGGTAGCAAAGAGGTACCTTGACGTCTTTGTTGACTACGCCTTGACATGTATAGACTGCGCCATGTGCGTAACCGTGTGTCCCCAGTATAGACTTATTCCGAAGTGGCCCTACGCTCCCAAGGGGATGTTCGACTTCACTAGGGGAGTGATAAGCTATTATGAGTTAAACGGTAGCGTTGACGTCCCTGACAGCGCAATAGCTGAGATATCCGGTTGCCACAAATGTGGGTTGTGTGATGGAGTCTGTCCTGCCAGGATTCCGATCTCCACTCTGCTCATTAAGCTCAACAGTCTAGTGGCTAAGAAGATACCGGAGGAGCCAGGGATTGCAATTCAGATCCCAGATAGGTACAAGGATATTATATCTGAAGACAGCGAAATAGGCCTCTGGCTGGGTAAGTACATCTCTGAAAATCCGTCATTAGTGTATACTGCTCTGGACTTGCTCCAGAGGCTTGGGATAAAGGTTAAGCTATTTGATACGACTAGGGACAGCGGTTTCATGGACTACATAAGCGGTAAAGGCAATTCATTGGTAGAGAAGATTAAGAAGAACTCATCTGACCTTAGCGTTATAGAGTTAATAACCTTGACCCCAGAGGATTACAA
>JBBINF010000052.1:0-9085 GCA_037444045.1 Sulfolobales archaeon
CAGTAGTGGACACTTTACTTTTCGGCGGAATAGTGGGGACTATTGAGGTGTTTGTTGCTTCGCTGTATGGCTTTGTCTCAGCTACAGGGAGTAGGAGGAGGACAGTAATGGTGAGGTTCTTGGACGCTTTCAATTCCATCCCTAGGCTGCCCCTCCTCTTTGCCCTGGTGTTGTTTTACGGTTCGCCTGCTGGTACTTTCCTGAGGGCTAACTTCTTTTTGACGGCGTTTATAGTGGCGATCACGGGCTGGTTCAATTACGCTAGGCAGATAAGCGAGAGGCTCTACTTTTCGTATTCCCCCCTTTTGACCAAGGTGCCGGGCGGGGCACCGGTTTCCTTGCTCCTGCCCCAGTACTTGCCCATATTAAAGGGCATGAGCCTCAAGTTCTTCTTACCGGCGGTTATTGACGGGATATCGACTTACACGGCAATGGGCGTAATTGCTGGAGTTGGAGACCCAAACTTCCCTACCTTAACTACCTTACTTAACGCGTCGAGGTTTTTCACCTACTGGTGGCTTTTCCTAGTGCCAGCCCTGTTTAGGGCGGTGGTAATAGTCCTGCTCTACCTGATCTCTGACTGGGTGAGCCAGAAGTATGCTTGAGTACTCCTGCGTCACAACGGATAGGTTAAAGTGCTTTAGCCTAAAGCTCCCAAAGGGGGCAAAAGTAGGGGTTCTGGGCCAGAGGGACAGCGGTAAGGAGGACGTAATAAACGTGGCGCTGGGGCTAAAACCCCTCGTCTCTGGAGATGTAGTCCTAGACGGGCAGAGCTTGACCTCCCTGAGCGATAGGGAGCTGAACAACATCAGGTGGACTAAGGTATCAGCAGTGTTCTACGACCCGTACTCTCTCTTTAACCCCATATACGACGTGGCCTCCCACTTTGCCGAGATCGTAATATCCCACGGTCTAGGCGACTTCCACGTCGCGGTTGAACTGGCAAAGGAGTTCCTACGCGTAGTGGGAGGAAGGGAAGAGCTGCTCTACAAGTACCCGCTCGATCTGACCCCTCTTGAGGCTAAGAGGGTGTCGATAGCCATGGCCTCCTTTTTGGAGCCAGACTACATCCTCCTCGACGACATAGAGTACAAGCTGAACGACAACGGCAGGGCGTTGATAGTCAACTCGTTGATAGACTTGATGGGAGTCATCAACTCGGGGTTCTTAGTACTAGACAACGACCCCGCACTGCTCTCTAGGCTTTCCACCTACACCGTCGTTGTGTATAAGGGAGAAGTAGTTGAGGAAGGCGAAGAAGTGTTGCTTCAACCATATCATCCCTACACAATGGATCTGGTGAACGGCAACGTGGGCGAAAAGAACTTAGAGGGAAAGGGCTGTAGATACAGCGACAACTGTAGGTTCTCCACTGTCAAGTGCAGGGAAAGCGAGCCAAGGATGGTAAAAGTGGGGAAAAGCAGAGTAAAGTGCCTAATGTACCCGTGGTAGCTATGATCGTTGTCGAGAACTTAACCTCAAATAACCTTCGTGAAGTGTCAATGGTAATAGAGGGCGTAACTTGCGTTCTGGGCGACTGGGACAGAGACAAAGAGGAGCTAGTGAACTCAATAGTGGGTAAGACAAAGTTCAAGGGAAGGATATTCAAGTACCCCGAGGTGACCTTGAAGGGGGACCAGATTAGGGTAATCCCGAGGGAGTTCGCCAGGATTAACGTTAAGGCAAGCCAGTTCCTCAACTACTTCGCCAAGAAGTACGGTGGAGACTGTAAGGCCGTAATGGAACTCCTACAGGTTGAGGACAAGAAGCTCGCTGAAATGGGAGAGCTAGAGCTCTTCAAGGTATACTTAGCCCAGGCGTTCTTTGGTAAGGTGAGCCTAATTATATCCGAGGACTTCCTGGAGCTGTTTGAGGAACAGGCTAAGGTATTGGCGATCAAGTACTTGCTTAAGGCTTCAAGGTTAGTCAGATCGCCTCTCCTGCTCTTTACCAGTTCCGCTGAGCACTTGGACTTTTGCGACAGGATATACGTTATCTACGGGGGTAGGGTGCTGGAGGAGGGAAAGAGGGAGCTGTACCACCCCTACTCCGTGACCTTAAAGAACTCGGTAATATCGCTGGGCAGGCCAATGGAGAAGTTAAAGGTAATAGAAGTGGGAAAGCCCAGCAACAGGGGTTGCCCCTTCCACGACTACTGCTACGCAGTTAAGGATAGGGAACTATTTAAGAAGTGCGTCATGCAGATGCCACCAATGTTTGCCAAGGAGGGAAACAAGGTGGCCTGCTGGCTCTACGAGGGTTAAAGGTTATTAGCTTACTCTAGTACACGGCAAGTATGAAGGTCGTCGTACAGATATCGGACTACGGCTCCTTGGCCAAGGCTATTAGGTCGGTGAACAACTTGAAGAACGAGATCCCAGACGCCCAGATAGAGGTGGTCATCCACCAGGACGCCATAAAGGGGCTCAGAAGGGACGGCGAGTACAACGACGTAATTCAAGGGCTCATTAACAGGGGGGTCGAGGTTATGGCTTGCAGGAACAGCATGAACGCCTTTAACTTGGGCGAGTCTGACCTCATCGAAAAAGTCAAGGTAGTGAAGTCCGGGGTAGCTGAGGTAGTGAGGAGGCAAGCTGAGGGCTGGATTTACCTAAGGCTATAAAAACAGCCCCTAGTAATAGACTTGAGTTGAACGAGTTCCAGCGGAAGTTCATAGAGGCCTATAGTTCCAACCCGAGGAGGAACTACCTGCTTTCCGCCCCAACTGGATCTGGGAAGACGTACCTAGCCAAGTACGTCCTGGAGAGCAGGGAAAGGATAGCCGTTTACGTCTCCCCTCTGAGGGCGTTAGCTAGGGAGGTATACGAGGAGGTGAAGGAGAAGAGGAACGCCAAGTACGTCGACTCAGAGGTCTACGAAGACGACCTGGGCAAGTTCAACGCGGACGTCCTCTTTTCCACCTACGAGAAGTTTGACAGCGCCATAAGGCACCAGTACAAGTGGCTGAGGGACGTCAGCGTGGTAGTCATAGACGAAGTCCACAACGTGGAGAGCGACAGGGGGATGGCGATAGACAACATAGTACTTTGGGCTAAGAACAACGGCGTGACAATAATTGCCTTGAGCGCCACCCTGCCCAACTTGGAGGACTACAAGGAGTGGCTCAACGCTGAGGTCATCTCCCAGGAAAAGAGGTCGGTCCCACTGCACGAGTGCGTCGCCTACCCCTACGTACTGAGGTGCTACGACAACGACTTCAACTTACCTCTGACTGCCTATCCACAGGTGAGGAGCACAAAGCTGCAGATCCTCCTCTCGGTAATGGAGTACATAAAGAACTTGGGGAAGAACGCCCTGATCTTTGCGAGGAGCAGGAAGTCCACCGAGTCCTTGAGGGACACTCTGCTGAAGTTCGGCTTCAAGGTTGAGAGGTACCACAGTGGCTTATCAGCTGAGGAGAAGAGGAAGGTGATAGACTCCTTAAAGAACGGGGACGTAAACTTCCTAGTTACCACCACCGCCCTGGGGCAAGGGGTAAACCTCCCCGTGTTTGCCACAGTCTTCTACGACCTCTACCTGCCAAGCACCGGGGAGAAGGGGGAGTTTAAGGGTTGGAGGGAGCTAGACCTCATGGAGTTCAAGCAGATAGCCGGGAGGGCTGGGAGGCCAAAGTACGACAAGGAGGGGATGGCAATAGTCATAGCCAACTCGGTAAGGGAGGCGGAGCAAATTAGGGCGAAGTTCTTCTCCAACTCCTACCAGACAAAGTTAACGTCTTACAAGATAGACAACTTGTCCATTGGAGTTATCTCGTGGGCGGAGGGGAGGGGAGATGACGACTTCTTCAACATCTTAAAGGGCTCGCTCAAGTTTAAGGCGATAAAGAGGGAGGAAGTGTCACAAGTCTTGGAAAGGCTCTCCACCTTGAACCTAGTGGAAAGGAAGGGAGGGCTTTACTTAACCCCGCTGGGTAGGGCAGTGTCGTGGAGCTACATAGACGTCGACTCCCTTACCTCCTTTCCCCTGTCTCAGGACTCTTTCGACGTCTTGGAGGCGGTAGCTAGCTCGGGCGCCGTATTGCAGAGCCTCAGGGGGTGTAAGGAAGGGAAGGAACTGCTTAAGAGGTGGATACAAGGGGAGTCGCTCTCAGAGACCTGCAAGGAGCTCTCGGCAAAGGACGTCAACGAGGTGATCGAGAACGCCAGGTGGATATCCTTTGCGCTCTACAGGGTTCTTAAGGCACTTGACAAGGACTACAGCGAGGCCTATAAGGTTTACGTGCAGATGAAGTACGGCGTCCCAATGGAGGTGGTCAAGTTGGCCCAACTTGGGCTGGACAGGGAGACTGCCATGAAGTTAAAGGAGCTGGCAAACGACGACTTAGACCTATGCATCAAGGCTGGGCTGCCCCAAGTGAAACAAGTGATTAAGGAAAGGGGGTACTCGGCTGAAGGCCTATGTAGGAAGTTCTACTCTGCCCGCCCAGAGGTGTTCGACATGATGAGGGCTCTTGAGAAGTTCTACGGAACGGAGTTTGAGGCAAAGGAGGTAATCAACAGGTTCGGAAAGGACGTCTTCTACGGGTTGGCCAGAAAGGGCTACATCGTGAGGACAAGTGGCGGGAAGTACGTGGTCAACTTCCCCGGCAAGTGACAAAGTGAGGAAAACCTCGCCGTCGCGGTGAGGAGGTCAGCTTTTCCTTTACGCTCGTTGTTGCCTCACCTTTTCTTCCAACTTCTTCATGAACTCCTCCTCGTTGACTACGTACCTCTCGTGTATTCCCTCCCCTATTAACACGTCGTTCCAGAACGCCTCTACCTTAAAGACCATCTTCTTCCCTTCTACCTTCAAGAGGGTAGACCTCACCTTCACTTCGCTGTCTATTGGCGCTGGATGAAGGTGCCTTACGTCCACGTGTATGCCCACCGTGGTCTCCCCCTCCTTGACGTACTTTTTGGACAAGTTAAACGAGACGTCCTCCATGTAGGCTATCATCATTGGCGTTGAAAGGACGTCCACTGCCCCAGAGGAGACCTTGCTTGCAGAGTGCTCAGGTTTTACCCTAAACGTCTTCTCTAAGGAGTCTGCCATATTATTCAGTTAGGAAAAGCTTTTAAGAAATTGATGTGAGCGTCACTGGGGAATACAGATGGAAGAATCCTAGAGGGCATTAACTTATCTTACACTTACCCCAATGGATATGAGGTCTTCAGAGACATCAACGTTTACACTGGCGACGGTGAGCTTGTCTCCATTGTTGGCCCCTCTGGAATTGGTAAGTCGACCCTCCTTAGGATCCTTGGGTGCTTCATAAAGCCAACTTCTGGGGAAGTCCGGCTAATGGGAAAGAGAGTTACCTCCCCGACCCCCCACATTGCCCTCATCCACCAGTCCATAGCCACTTTCCCTTGGCTCACAGCCCTAGAAAACGTTAAGCTTGGGCTGAAGTACAAGAAGTTGAGCAAGGAGGAAGAGGACAGAAAGGCTAGGAAGATGTTGGAAATCGTGGGCCTACAAGGCTTTGAGAACTTCTACCCAAAGCAGATGAGCGGAGGGATGAGGCAGAGGGTCGCAATAGCTAGGGCACTGGCTGCAGACCCCATAGTCCTCCTCCTTGACGAGCCCTTCTCCCACTTGGACGAGCTAACCGCTGAGGGGCTGAGGCAGGAGCTCTACAGCATGATCTTCAGCGAGGAGACCTCCCTGAGGTCAGCAGTCCTCGTCTCGCACAACTTAACAGAGGTGGTGGAGCTCTCAGACAGAGTATTCGTGCTCAACGATAGGCCGGCTAGAGTGGTCGGCGAGATAAAGGTAGACCTAGAGAGGCCTAGAAACCCCAAGTCTGAGGAGTTCCAGCAGTACCTAGACGAGCTCTACAAGCTACTTACCCCAATACCGAAGAAGATCAAGGAGGATGGGAAAAACGATTGACTTACTCGTAGTGTTTTTGGCTACCTTGGCAACCCTCGGTAGGGTATTCCTCACACTACTCCTCTCAGTGCTAACTGGTTGGCTACTGGGCTACGCAGCAATAAAGAACAGGATATTCGAGAACGTGTACATATCGGTCTCTGAGGTTCTCGAGTCCGTGCCGGTAATATCCTTCTTCCCTGTAGTCCTGATATTCTTTGTTTACGAGATAGGGGGAGAGCTAGGAGTTGAGATGGCAGTCATCTTCCTAGTGTTCACCGCAGTAGTTTGGAACATATGGATGGGGATATACCAGGCTTTTAAGACAGTTCCAGAGCCCATGGTAGAGACGGTGGAGAACTACAGGCTGGGGTTCCTAGGTAAAATGTCAAAGCTCTACATCCCCTTCTCCATACCTAGGATAGCAGCCAACTTAATACCCAGCTTCGCCGACGCCCTCTTCTACATAACCGTGAGCGAAGTGTTTTCCATTGGCGTCCACAGCTACCAAGTATTTGGCATAGGAACTCTAATTTCCAACTACGTAGCTGCGGGGGACTACAACGACGCACTGATAGCCTTGGGGATATTGGCGTTGTTCACAACTACCATTACTCTCCTGCTGAGGGAGTTCGCGACGTACTCCGTTAATAAGTACGGCCTGGACACAGAGGTCACGAGAATGGCCTTCAAGAGGGGGAGGTTTAGGATAAGGTACTCCTCTAGGCTGAGCAGCGCCAAGGGCCCATTTGTAAAGCTAGCTAAGTATGTGAACAAGCCGTTTTCAAGGAGGCCAAGTACTTCCTTTGAGGAAGAGGAGGAGAAGAGGAGTCTTCCTTGGGGAAAAATTGGGGCTGGAATAGGTATCCTCATCCTGTTCGCCATGGCCTACTCGGCCTTTCTAGTGGTGAGGAGCGTTAGTCTATCTACTTGGGCTTACTTGATCTCAACCTTACCCCAAGACCTAGTGGAGATCGGAGTGGACTACTTAAGGGTAGCGGTAATAGCGGTAGTCTCTTTGGTAATCTCAATATTTGTTGGCTACGCGTTAGCGAGGAACCACATGGCCGAGAGGGTAGTCATACCGGTTATCCAGAGCATAGCCTCTTTCCCAGCCCCAGCGTATTTCCCACTGCTCTACGGTGCCACCTACTCCGTGGTACACAGCGCCCTAGGCGGGTACACAAACGAGTTCTACGTCCTACTCCTAGGCTTCCTGTCCACGTTTTACTACGTCTTCTACAGCTACTGGTTGGGGGTAAAGAACATACCCTACGAGTACTGGGAGCTAATGGATAACCTAAAGCTGTCCTTTTGGCAGAAGATGTCCAAGGTCATCATTCCTTCAGCTTTCCCCTACATTGTCGCAGGGCTGTCGAGCACAGTCAATAGCGCTTGGGGAGGGCTAGCCATAGGGGAGTACTGGCCCAACATTTATAACAACTACACCCTGGAGGTGAGGACTGGGCTCATGAAGGAACTTGCCTTAGCCGACGCTAACGGACAACTGGCCCTAGTCGGGTGGCTCTCCCTGATCTTCGCCGCGATAGTCGTAGTCTACTCCCTCTTGTTTACCAGGAGGCTCATGGACCTAGCAAGGAGGAAATACGTAGTGGAAGAGGGAATATACTCCGCCTAATTTACGCAAAAAATTTAGTTTTTGTCTCAATCATTTCGGCGAATGATGTGGAATCCGGGAACTGAGCTGTGAGGAGAATCACGAACGCTGATTTTTTGGATTTTATAATCAAAAAATTGTTAGATAAAAACTTTTTAAACTATTAAAGTAGGATATATATGAGACGTTATGCCCCCATTTAGTAGAGTCTTGGTCGCAAATAGAGGGGAAATAGCGATAAGGGTAATGAAGGCAATCAAGGAAATGGGAATGACAGCAATAGCCGTCTACTCTGAGGCAGACAAGTACGCTCTCCACGTCAAGTACGCCGATGAGGCCTACTACATTGGCAAGGCCCCAGCACTGGACAGCTACCTAAATATCCAACACATAATCGACGCTGCAGAGAAGGCCCACGCCGATGCCGTTCACCCAGGGTACGGGTTCCTCTCAGAGAACGCTGAGTTTGTGGAGGCGGTAGAGAAGGCCGGGATGACGTTCATTGGGCCTTCAGCAGAGGTAATGAAGAAGATCAAGGACAAACTAGACGGGAAGAGAATAGCCAAGATGGCGGGAGTCCCCATTGCCCCTGGATCAGACGGCCCCGTGAGCTCCCTTGACGAGGCCTTGAAGTTAGCTGAAAAGATCGGTTACCCAGTGATGGTTAAGGCCGCCTCCGGTGGAGGAGGTGTAGGAATAACCAGGGTCGACACCCCAGATCAGCTCATAGACGTGTGGGAGAGGAACAAGAGGCTGGCCCAACAAGCCTTCGGTAAGTCAGACCTATACATCGAGAAGTACGCCGTGAACCCGAGGCACATAGAGTTCCAGCTCATTGGAGACAAGTACGGCAACTACGTTGTTGCATGGGAAAGGGAGTGCACCATACAGAGGAGGAACCAGAAGCTCATAGAGGAGGCCCCGTCCCCAGCGTTGAAGATGGAAGAGAGGGAGTCCATGTTTGAGCCAATAATGAAGTTCGGCAAGTTGATCAACTACTTCACTTTGGGCACTTTCGAGACGGCCTTCTCCGACGCTACCAGGGAGTTCTACTTCCTGGAGTTGAACAAGAGGCTCCAAGTAGAGCACCCAGCTACTGAACTGATATTCAGGATAGACCTAGTGAAGTTACAGATTAGGCTTGCTGCAGGAGAGCCCTTGCCCTTCACCCAAGAGGAACTAAACAGGAGGGTTAGGGGTGCAGCGATAGAGTTTAGGATAAACGCCGAGGACCCCTTAAACGACTTCTCGGGGAGCTCAGGGTTCATAACCTACTACAGGGAGCCCACTGGTCCAGGAGTGAGGGTGGACAGCGGCGTCACTACGGGGAGCTACGTCCCGCCGTTCTACGACTCTTTGATCTCGAAGCTTATCGTGTACGGCGAGAGCAGAGAGTACGCTATCCAAGCTGGACTGAGGGCACTCAACGACTACAAGATAGGCGGAGTAAAGACCACAATGGAGCTATACAAGTGGATCTTACAAGACCCCGACTTCCACGAGGGCAAGTTCTCAACCTCATACATAGCGCAAAAGAGGGAAGCCTTCGTCAAGTACTTGAAGGCGCAGGAGGAGATGAGGGTGGCGTTGGCTGCA
>JBBINF010000053.1:0-8853 GCA_037444045.1 Sulfolobales archaeon
GGAGTTCTTCACCCAAGAGTTGAAGATACCGGAAGAGCTACTGAACTTCAAGGAGTCGTGGTGGGAAGGAGGTGGCAACGCTGGGCCCTCTTTCGAGGTCACTGTGGGAGGCCTAGAGCTAGCCACGTTAGTATTTATGCAGTACGAGATAAAGGACGGACAATACGTCCCACTGAAGCTGAAAATTGTGGACACGGGGTACGGAATAGAGAGGATAGCCTGGTTCACCCAGAAGACGCCCACCTCCTTCCACGCGATATACGGAAACATGGTCTACACCTTCTTTAAGAAGTTGGGACAACCGCCAGTTAACGAGGAGATGCTCAAGGTAGCCGCAAAGCTAGCTGGCAGAATAGACACTGACCACCCTGAGACCTTAAAGATCCACAGAGAGGAGGTAGCTAAGGCTGTCGGGGAGAGGTACGAGGAAGTAGACCAAGAGCTAACTAGGGCAGCGAGGGTTTTCCAAGTTTTAGACCACACGAAGACCATAGCCTTAATGCTCGCAGACGGTCTAGTTCCCTCTAGCTCCGGTGAGGGCTACTTAGGCAGGCTATTGATCAGAAGGGCCCTAAGGACAATTAGGATGCTGGGCTCAGACGCAAAGCTCTCAGAGCTTATACTGGAGCAGATAAGCTACTGGTCTGAAGACTTTCCACAGCTGTTGAAAAACAAGGAATACATCCTTGACGTAGTAGAGAACGAGGAGGAGAAGTTCAAGGATACCTTGAACAGGGTTTCCTCTATAGCCTCTTCTCTGGTCAAGAAACAGGAGATAACAACTGAAGACCTGATCCAGCTATACGACTCCCAAGGTATTCCCCCAGAATTCGTGGTGGAGGAGGTCAAAAAGAGGGGCAAGGAAGTACAGCTACCCTTTAACTTTTACGCTTTAGTGGCCAAGAGGCACCAGACTTCTCCAATCAAGGGAGAAAAGGAAAAGACCAAGTTGCCCAAAGACGTTGTGGAGTTCGCCCTTAAGCTACCCCCAACTAGAAAGCTCTACTACGAAGACCAGTACCTCAGGACTTTCGAAGGCAAAGTAGTGGGAGTGTACAAGAATTACCTAGTCACCGATAGAACCACGTTCTACCCTGAAGGTGGCGGCCAGTTAGGAGATAAGGGAATCGTGACAATTGGAAGTGAGAAGTACAACGTCGTAGACACCCAGAAGGTCGGAGACGTAGTGATACACGTCTTAGACAGGGAGCCCAAGGCTTCTGTGGGCGACGTAGTGACTGGGGAGATAGACTGGCAGAGGAGGTATAGGCTAATGAGGCACCACACGGCTACCCACGTCGTTTTGGCAGCAGCAAAGAGGCTCCTTGGCGACCACGTATGGCAGGCAGGGGCAGAGAAGACGCCGGAAAAGGCGAGACTCGACATAACCCACTACAAGATGCTCAGCCCAGAGGAAGTCAAGAAGATAGAGGACATGGCCAATTACGTCGTAAACGACAGGAGACCGGTAAGGCCACTTGAGATGAACAGAACGGAGGCCGAGATGAAGTTCGGGGTCTCCATATACGAGGGAGGTGTCCCTAACAAGGCAACGATTAGGCTCCTGGAGATTAAGGACTGGGACGTTGAGAGCTGTGGGGGGACACACGTCTCCAACACCAGCGAAATCGGTGGAATAAAGATAATTAACGTAGAGAAGATCCAAGATGGCGTAATAAGGTTAGAATACGTAGCTGGAGACATGGTGACTGACTACGCGAGGAACGTGGAGGAAAAAGTAAACAGAGTGGCTGAGATACTTGGAGTAGACCAGAGCCAGCTCGAACTGAGGTTACAGAGGTTTGTTGAAGAGAAGAGGAGGACTGAGGAACTCCTCAACGCCTACAGGAGGAAATACGCAGATTACTTACTACAGAGCTCCGCCAAGGAAGCTTACGACGGTGTCCAGATACTGATATTGAAGGAAGTGGAAGACCAAGAGGTCGTAAAAGACGTAATGAGGAGGTTCACGCAAGAACCATCAAGGGTGGTAGTCAACCTATATAGCGTGAACAATAGATACGTAGTTGAGGTGGCGACGTCAAACGACTTAAAGGTAGACGGAGTTCTGGAAAGCTTGAGAAAAATAGGCGGGAAAGGAGGAGGAAAAGGGACGTACTGTAACGTGAGTTTCACCAGGCTCAACGAAAGTGAGGTAATTGAAGCTATTAAGCGGGGAATTAAAGGAGGCGCTTAAGGACTACAAGTACTTACTAAATAGGGGTTACAGTAGGGACGTCGCCCTTAACGTAATTTCCTCTAGGTACTTTTTGAGCGAACTCCAGAGACTTCTCCTTTATAGGTGTGTGCACAGCGATGAGGAGATCTCTACGATCAAGGGTAAAATGGGCCAAGATAAGGAAGTAGTTATAGACGGCTTCAACGTAGCAATTACCCTCCTCAACGTCATCGATAACGACATGGCCTTCCTATGTGACGACGGGCTAATAAGGGATTTAGGGCTTGGGAAAAAGAAAGGGGACAGCAGGGTATTGGACGTCCTAATCCTCTTCTCAGAGTACTGCTTATGGAAAGGAGTGAAGTTTGAGATCTTCCTAGACTCACAAGTTAGCCACAGCGGTGAGATAGCCAACAAGCTAAGGGATAGGGGTATCACTACGTTTACTGTAACGAAGGCTGACAAGGAGGTTATTCTTAGAAATAAGGCAGTGGTCAGCAACGATTTTGTAGTTGCTCTAAAGTCAAAAAGGGTATCAAACCTACTTCTAGATTTTTTGAGAGAGAGCGAAATCCCTCTACTGGAGATTAGTTCATTACTCGGGTGAGAAAACATTTAAAATGGGCCTCCATTTTATTAAGAAAGTGGACCCGTAGCTCAGCCAGGATAGAGCGCCGGCCTCCTATGGTAACGAAGAGAGCCGGTGGTCGCGGGTTCGAATCCCGCCGGGTCCGCCACATTAGTTCGAGAGCTTTTTCCTTCAATATATGGTTGACTTCGTCGTAAAACGTACTAATTTCGTGGTATCACCGCAACTAAAGAACCTTTGTATTTGAGGGAAGAGAGAACGTCAGATTTATAAATCATGAAAGTTTAGCTTAGCAAGGGGGCACAAGAAAAGAAGATGTCAGAAGGAGCCTCGTTCCAAACTTCTCTCTACACAGAAGACAAGATAATAGGGAAGCATGTTTTTGGGAACTTGTATGGTATAGATCCCTCAATACTGAATGACAGGGAGTACCTAAAAGAGTTGGTATTAGAGGCAGTCAAGATAGCAAGGATGAACCTTGTGGAAGTTAAGGCGTGGAGTTTTGGAGGCAAAAAGGGGGGAGTTTCGGTAATAGCGCTAGTAGAGGAGAGCCACATAGCGCTTCACACGTGGAACGAGTACAACTACGCAACTCTCGACGTCTATACGTGCGGGGAACAGAGCGATCCCCATGCAGCGTTCAAGTTCATAGTGGAGAACCTAAAGCCTAGGAAGTACCAAATGTTCTATGCGGACAGAAGTTCAGAGTGAGCTGGGCTCTCTCACAAGTCGAGTTTTTTAGTACTCATCATCAAGTTTTTTAGCACACCCGTATTTTTATTTTTATCGACAACTGTCTATAGGGGTATAGACAATTGTAGAAAAGTTTTAAAAAACAAGTCCCAGTATAGATGAGATGGCTAGCGGGATAGTAAGCTGGGGAAGTTATGTTCCTAAGTACAGAGTAAGGGTCGAGGAGATAGCCCAGACTTGGGGGAAAGAGCCCAGTACTGTCAAGACTTTAGGGTTCACCGAGAAGTCGGTGCCCGGACCAGATGAGGACTCGACGACCATGGCATTCGAGTCCTCAGTCAATGCCATTAATAGGGCAAACGTGGATCCTAAGGATATAGGCGTTGTGCTTTTTGGATCTGAGTCAAAGGTTTACGCGGTAAAACCCACTTCCTCCTTTTTGGTGGACGCGTTGGGTATATCAAATTTCTCCCTCTCAGCAGACCTCGAGTTCGCGTGCAGGGCAGCCTCCGCTGGACTGAAGATGGCGCTTTCCATGGTGGAGGCGGGGCAAGTTAAGTACGCGCTGGTTGTGGGTTCAGATACCGCACAGTCAAACCCGGGGGACATCCTAGAGCTTGGGTCTGGTGCTGCCGCGGTTTCCTTTATTGTGGGTAAGGCTAACGATTCTGCGGCAATAGCTGAGGCAGTCGCCTCCTATACCTCCGACACTCCTGACTTCTGGAGAAGGGACGGGATGCCTTACCCCCTACATGGCGAGGCGTTTACCGGAGAACCTGCTTACTTCGCTCACATAATTTACGCGGTCAACAGGCTCTTGGAGGAATCCGGTCTAAAGCTGTCTGACTTTGACTACTTCGTTTTCCACCAGCCAAACGGCAAGTTCCCACTGCAGGTTGCCAAAAAACTTGGCGTTCCAACTGAGAAGGTAAAACAGGGACTAGTGTCCCCTTACATTGGAAACCCATACAACGCTTCCGCACTACTTGGTTTTGCAAAGGTGCTTGACGTGGCTAAGCCGGGACAAAGGATACTGGTCGCTCCTTTCGGCAGCGGGGCTGGAGCTGACGCTTATAGCTTCCTAGTCACGGATAAAGTCCTTGAGAGGCAAAAGCTAGGCCCTTCAGTAGAGTACTACATACAGAACAAGAAAGTAGTAAACTACTCGACCTACGCCAAGTACACTAACAAGTTCAAGGTGTACGAGTAATGGAGGTAGTCGTCTCCTCGTACTCCATGATAAGAGTAGACCGGTATTACGAAGCAAGTTTAACTGAACTTAGCCTAGCAGCTGCTAAGAGCTTGTTTGAAAACCTTAAGGAGAAAGTGGAGCCAGACTTGGTCATTATAGCGAACAGCTATTCCGAAAAGACCGCTAATCAAGTCCTCCTCTCCTCCAAGGTCACCAGAGCTCTAGGATTGAGCTCTCCTTCTATAAGGGTGGAGAGTGGGGACGCCAGCGGTGGTGCCTCAATTTTTACGGCGTATAAAATGATCAAGAGCGGGGCCATAAAGACCGCCCTAATCATTGGAGTGGAAAAGCTGTCCGATTTCCCTAGCAATTACCTCAACGAAATACTGATCCAAAACATGGAAGAGGAGTACGAAAGTAGGGTTGGAGTACTCCCACAATCCTATTCTGCACTGAGAATGAAGGGCTACATGAAGAGGTTCGGCGTAGATTACGACTACTTCGCCAATTGGCCTTACCTTATGCACAAATATGGGTCCGAAAACCCATATGCGTACCTGAAGTTCCAGGTAGATAAGGACGCTATTAAGAGCTCCCAGTTAGTCTCGGAACCGTTGAGGTTGTTCGACACAGCACCTAGGGCTGATGGGGCAGCTGCAGTTCTTCTCTCCTCGGAGGAAATAGCGAAAAAAGTGGGCGAAAGTGACGTAAAAATCGAAGGTGCTTCCTCCGCTTCTGGGCACTTGGAGATGGACGGATTGCCTAGTTTAAGGAAGGCCTTTGCTGAGATAGCCAGGCCCAAGTTCGACTACTTGGAGATACACGACTCCTACAGTATACAGGCCGCATTAATACTTGAGGAACTAGGGTTCACCAAGGGGAGGTCGTTAGAGGAAATAGAGGGAATGCCTATCAACTACAGCGGGGGGCTCAAGTCCAGGGGTTACCCTGGTGGAGCCACTGGGGTATACCAGCTAATTGAGGCTGCGATGCAGCTATCCGGAGATTTTCCAGGGAAGAGGGCTAAAGGGGCAGAGAGGGCATTAGTGGTCTCGACTGACGACCTGGGTTACAGTTCTTTTCTATTATATCTCTCTAGGTGAGAAAAATGAAGATCTTCCCTCCGCAGGTCTGGAGAAACAAGGAAACAATGTATAGGCTAATTGCCACAAAGTGCTCCTCCTGTGGTAATTTAATGTTCCCAGCAAGGGAAGTATGCAATAAGTGTGGCTCGACGAAGGTCACCAAGGTTAAGCTTTCCGGTAAGGGCACTTTGATTACATACACGGTCAACTACCAGTCCCTCCCAGGAATGGAAAAGGTTCAGCCCAACTACGTTGGACTCATAAGGCTTGACGAGGGAATTGAGATCGTTGCCCCCCTAACTGACGTTGACGAAAATATAAGGGAGGGAACCAGAGTTGAGGCTACCATAAGGAGAATAAGGGCAGACTCAAGTAACGGTTTAATAGAATACGGCGTCAAGTTCAGGTTGGTAGGTAATGAGCCAGATAGATGAAATCGTAGAGAGGGTAGTTAAGGGGGAGATATCTCTACACGAAGTGGACAACTACCTAGAAGCCAATGCAGCTATGGTGGCCAGGAGGATCGCAATAGAGAGGCTAACAGGGGCAAAGCTTCCCTCCATCGGATCAACAATCATAGACTACGCCGAGGTAAAGGGTAGGAACGCGGAGAACGTCATCGGAGGCGTTCAAGTGCCCCTTGGTATAGCGGGTCCATTAAGGGTTAACGGAGACTACGCTAAGGGAGAGTTTTTCGTTCCCTTGGCCACCACTGAGGGTGCTCTGATAGCCAGTGTAAACAGGGGTATGAAAACGCTTAGGGAGGCAGGAGAAGTAACCACAAAGATCTTCTTTGACGGCATGGCTAGGGCCCCGGTATTTAAGTTCAAGACGATTAAGGACGCTCACAATTTCGTCAACTGGATATACTCTTCTATGGACAAGATAAGGGAGGTTGCGGAGAGCACGACCTCACACGGGAAACTTAAGGACGTACAAGTGTTCGCGCTTGCAAACAACGTGTGGCTCAGGCTAGTGTTTGAGACAGGAGACGCTATGGGAATGAACATGGTCACGATAGCTTCAGAAGAGGTGTGCAGATACGTTGAGGAAAACTTCAATGGCGCTAAGTGCGTTGCCGTAAGCGGAAATATGTGCAGTGATAAGAAACAGTCGATGGTTAACAGCGTCTTTGGAAGAGGCAAGACGGTCTCAGCAGAGATCGTAATACCAAAGGAGATAATAGAGAGAGACCTTCACACTACCGCAGAACTTATCCACGAAGTGAACTTGAGGAAGAACTGGCTTGGGAGCGCTAGGGCCGGTAACGTGTTCCAGTTTAATGCCCACTTTGCCAACATAATTGCGGCCATTTTCCTAGCCACTGGGCAGGACATGGCGCAAGTAGTGGAGAGCAGCTCCGGCTATACGTGGACCGAGGTGAGGGACGGTGATCTTTACATTGCCGTTACCTTAACCTCGCTTGAGGTAGGGACTGTGGGAGGCGGCACAAGGCTTCCAACCCAAAGGGAGGCCTTGAGCATAATGGGAGTGGACGGCAGCGGTAACCCTCCCGGGTCAAACGCGAAAAAATTCGCCGAAATCATAGCGGCCTCAGTGCTAGCGGGCGAGTTAAACCTGTTAGCAGCCCTAGCAAACAAAGAGTTGGGTAAAGCCCACAAGCAGTTGGGGCGGAACATAAAAGCTTAATTATGATTTTCCCCCTTTTTCCCTCATGGATGTTCCTAAGGAGCTGGAAAAGGTAATTGAGATTACAAGAGAACAGAACAAGTGGAGAAGGACTGAAACAATAAACTTAATCGCGTCAGAGAACGTTATGAGTCCCCTAGCTGAAGCTGTTTACATGAGCGACTTCATGTCAAGATACGCTGAGGGTAAGCCTTACAAGAGGTATTACCAGGGGACTAAATACGTTGACGAAATTGAGACAATGACGATGGATCTCATAAACGAGATAACTCCAAGCAAGTACTCTGATCTTAGAGCCACTAGTGGTACTATAGCTAACGCTGCGGTCTTCAGGGTACTTGCAAACCCTGGAGATAAGGCACTGATAACCAGAGTTCAGGCGGGGGCCCACGTAAGTCACACTAGGTATGGAACCTTGGGCGCTCTTGGGATCGAACACGTAGAGATGCCATTTGACGTGGACAAGATGAACGTTGACGTCGATAAGGCAGTTAAGATGATCGAAGAGGTAAAACCCAAGTTTGTCGTGCTAGGGGCTAGCCTCTTCCTTTTCCCCCATCCCACGAAGGAACTGGCTGACGCAGCCCACTCAGTTAACGCGAGACTAGTGTACGATACTGCCCACGTGTATGGGCTGATAGTGGGGAAGGTATGGCCTAACCCTCTAGATGAGGGAGCTGACGTCTTAACTGCTTCAACTCACAAGACCTTCCCAGGCCCACAGGGAGGGCTTTTTGCGACTAACGACGAGGAGCTGTACAAACAAGTGTCTAGGACAATATTCCCGTGGTTCGTGAGCAATCACCATTTGCATAGGCTTCCTGCCACCGCTGTAACGGCTATAGAGATGAAGTACTTTGGAAGGGACTACGCTAGCCAGATAGTGAAGAACGCTAAGGCCCTGGCCTCGGCCCTCGTAGAGAGGGGCTTCAAGGTAATCGCTGAACACCTAGGCTACACTAAAAGCCACCAGATAGCAGTCGACGTGAAGAACTTCGGAGGGGGAGCTAAGGTAGCGAAAGCTCTAGAGAACGTAAACATTATAGTGAACAAAAACCTCCTCCCCTACGACCCGCCTGAGGCAGTAAACGATCCGAGCGGGTTAAGAATAGGAGTACAGGAGATGACTAGGTACGGAATGAAGGAAGGAGAAATGGAAGAGATAGCCGAGTTAATCAAGCAGACCGTTGAGGGAAAGGACGCGACGGAGATAAAGAGAAAAGTTATGGAGCTCAGGAGTAGGTTCCTCGAGGTAAAGTACACCTTCAACGTAGACATAAAGTCTTCAAAGACGATACCTCTAATCATCTGACGGTAATAACGGTAATAGGAGCGTTGGCTACTATTGACAACGCTGTGGAGCCTATGTTAATATCGCTATTGACTGAAGTGCCTCTAGCTCCTAGTATTACCGCATCAAAGGTGTCCTCAGAGATGATCCTCAATATCTCGTTTGCCACGCTGG
>JBBINF010000054.1:0-431 GCA_037444045.1 Sulfolobales archaeon
CGGAGTCCCCTTGTTCCTGGCGGAGGTGAGCTGGGGAGGGTCGACCTACATTGATCTGAGCCTTCTTGCAGGCGCCTTCTTGATAATCCTATTGAACAGAAACGACCTACCTACCGCCAAGTCCTTCACCCTGATGGCCCTAGTCACGGCTTTCTTGACTTCCTTCGCCCCCAACTCAATTGGCTTCATGTCTGGCCTAGCCCACGGCTTCTCGCTACTCTTAGTGGGGCTACTCCTCTTCTTAGACCTCTACCTCAAGCAAGTCATACCAAAGGAGATAGCCGACTCCCGTTCCCTAGTCATCACCGCAGTACTGGTCTTCCTCTTTGTAATAGGTATAGCCGGTCTCTCTTACTTAGGTGTGACGCCAATTCCTGCAAGGTACTACGCTATCATTAACCCCTTCTACCAGATAACAGTCCCAATAGACA
>JBBINF010000054.1:441-8849 GCA_037444045.1 Sulfolobales archaeon
GGCGGAGTACATACCGCAGTCCATTTCAGCTATGTTACAGGACTTCGGCATAGCCCTCTTCCTCTCAATCCTAGGGATTTACTACGCAATAAGGAACGGGAACTTGTCAGCCATTTGGCTCATGGTCTTGGGGGTGGTTAGTATTTACGGTACCTCCGAACAGCCTTACCTCTTTAACTACACCGCTTACATGGTGGCCCCTCTAGCTGGCCTCGGAGTGGCCTTTGTGGCATCTAAGATGAGGGAGAGCGGCAATAGGCTAGTCCCAGTCCTTTTCCTGTCGCTAATTGGGCTAGCAATGGTAGCAGACGCGTCCTCTGCAATCATGTTTAGTAATGAGCCCAATGCCATCGTCACCTCTGCATCTCCATATCCAGTCCCCAACTACGCCTGGGTTGAGGCCCTCAACTGGATAAGGGAAAACACGCCACAGCACTCCTTCGTCCTAAGCTGGTGGGACTACGGGTATTGGATACAAGTGGTGGGAAATAGGTCGGTAATAGACGAGAACAACACGCTTAACGGAACACAGATAAGGCTGATGGCGGAGATGTTCTTAAACAACGAGAGCTTTGCGGCAAACGCGTTAATGAACGACTTCCACATTAGGCCATACAACGGTACCCCAGAGCAGACGCCGGCCTATATAGTTGCCTACGACGCCATAACAGTGACCTACTCCTTCTCCAGCGGTCAGTTCAAGGCTGACGCCTTCATAGGTTACCCAGTTGACATGGGGGGCCCATTCCTTGGGTATACCACTAGCCTGGGAGACATTGGAAAGGCGATGGGCGCAATGACAACCATAGCAGGCTACCCCATAAACGAGTACGTTAACTCCACGCTTATTGAAGACCAAATAGCTGCGATAAACCAGACCTACGGCTCTAACCCCGCTACAGCTTCAGAGGCAGCTACATTGGAGAACTACGTTGCGCAGTCCTACGTAATGGCGTGGACTCCAAAGGCCTATCAATCGCTAATTGTCAACATGTTCATAGAGGCAATTCAGACGCTCGGCTATCCAGTGGTAGCCCCGTTCAGCGTCACATTTACTGCTTCAGGCATATCAGGAGGAGCCGTCCTTCCGAGTGTTCACATGCAGTACTTCGCCCCAGTCTACATAGCGCTTTACCCACTCTACTCCAATCCCTCCTACGGTTACATAGTCTACGTAATGGTAATGGTATACGAGTTCGTGCAGCCAGGATACGTACCTCACGTAACCGTGGTGACGAACTCTAGCAGTTAAGTTCTCTCCCTTTTTTCATCTCTATTCTATACTTCACGTACCTGTCCTCTGGGGAAAACCTAGGGGGATGGGGGACAACAGTTTCCCTACCGCATTTTGGGCACTTCTCCTCAAAGGTATACGTACCGTCAAAGGTACATTTTCTCAACTTCCACTTCATGGAGGAAAGAGAGTGTTAATGCAGTTAAAAAGAGTTAAGCTTTAACTGTGGAAAACTCGACTCCTACCTCTTTGGACTTCTCCTTTAGGTTGTCAATTACCTCCTCTAAGAACCTCGATAGCTCTTTTGGGTCGGTGCCAACTACGTCTATCCTATACCTAGGAGCCCCTATGCTGTATATCTTAACGCTTACTCCGTCTTCCTTGGGCACTGCCTCGCTGAACAGCTTCTTTATCTTCTCAACACCGTATGGGTCGTTGGACTTGGCGACTACTACTTGCGATTCCTTGTACTTCTTCTCCTCCACGTGCTTGCTCGCCTCTTCGATTAGCGGCTTGACCCAGACCTCTGGCACTCCAGCGTCCAACAGCACTTTTTCTCCTTCCTTAGTCGCCTTCTGTAGTGCCCCAAAGATATCTCCGTACTTGTCTTCCAGCTTCCAGGCTACCTGTTCCCACGCCTCTTTTTCCGTTTTTCCGATCTTTTTAGCCACTATTTCTAGGATCTTGTCTACCTTCTGTAATTTCTTCCACTCTAAGTTCTTCTTCCTCTTCTCGTCCTCGTTGACCTTCTTCAGCGATACGTCTACTGTGCCCTTTTTTCTGTCGATCCTTATTACCTTGACTACTACTTTTCTGTCCTCCTTTATTACGTCCCTTATGTTCTTAACCCACCTAGTGCTTATCTCGCTCCAGGGCAAGAAGGCTTGGAGGCCACCGTACTCGTCAAGGGTGACGTAAGCCCCATAGTCAAAGATCTGCTTTACTGTGGCTATTAAAACGTCCCCTTCTCTTGGTAATTGGTGCTTGTTGTAGATCATTTTAGCCCATTTCTCTAATAACTTCGCCCACTATTTTTGCTTTGCCCCCTGTGGGATAAACAAGCTGTGTAGCACAGGAGAGGCACCTCACTGGAAAAGTGGAGTGGCTGAATACCACTTGCTCGTTTCCGCAATTTGGGCACTTAACACGTATGAACTTGCTCTTAGGCTCCGGGATGAGAACCTTGAGCTTCCTCATTTGATCACCTCAGCTAGCTCTAGCTTCTTAACCCTTATTCCATGCTTCATTATAGTGTAGCCGCACTTCTGGCACTTCAGCATTAGGGTCTGTTTCTTGGTCACCTTGGCAAACCTCTTTTGCTCGGGCTTCCTCTTGCTACCGTAACCCAAGTTCTTCCTCTCGTACCTCCTCTGTCCTTCAGAGAGGGTTCTCCTCTTCCCCGACTTGTAGAGCGAGACGCTGTGCTCTGTGTGAGTCTTACACCTAGGGCAGTACGTCCTGACGATTTTGGGGACTTTCATTTCAGTTATCTACTAACTTGCAGGGGATTATATATTCTGCTATCCATAAAGGCACAACCAGCCTCAACGGGAGGAAAGCTATATCTCCTTTCTGAAACGTCCTGTTTCCTATGGTTATTTTCTTCACGACTTTGCACATTACCCTCTCGTTGTTTGATACCAAGTTGCCTGTTAGGAGGGAGACGTAGAGGTCCTTTAGCTTGTTCAAGAACTCAAAGGCGAAAGAGTCGAAGCTCCCTTCTCCCTTTCCGTCCTCCAAGTACTTGCCTAGCCTCACCTCGAACAGGGACTCCGCCAATTCTTCGTAAATCTTGACTTCCCTCTTGTGGAGCTCGTCGGTGTACCTCAACCTCAGTTTCTTCAGTACCTCTACGTCGCTAGAGAGGGAACTGAGGGAGACCTCTTGGAGGGAGTCGTTTTCGAGTTCCTTGGAGAGCAGTTCTTCTATCAAGGTCACTCCCCTTTCTCATATACCTTTAGTTCTCCCAACCCTTTAAGCGAAGCGTAAAGGGCTATGGACGCGTCTAACTTAATCGGGGTACCCCCACTGAGCTTCACCTTTTCCCCCAAAAGCTCGAACTCCCCGGAAATAAGGGGTAAAAGTATCCCAGTCCCCTTGAAGGGAGAAAGGGCTTCCTTAGAGTACTCAAACTTGTCTAGATCCACTCTCTTTACCATTAGCCCCGACTTTCCGTGAAGCGATCCCGGTATCCTCACGAGCCTCTTCACGTCAGTGGTCACTTGTTCGTCTATCTCAACCCCACCCTTTCCCTTAGCTATCCTGCCAACCCATCCAGGGTCTTCCGGCTTTCCCTTGTACCTGGGTACGTTTACCCCCATGACGTATTCAGCTATCTGTTTTCTGTCGCTTGAAGTCAAGAGTGCACATTCTCCGGAGCACTCAACTATGACGTGGAAACCCCTGTTCCCTGAAAAGTAAACCTTGGGCTTGAGGTCGAAGTCCTCCTCTAGGATCTCCACTAGGTCTAGTGCCTTCTCCTTCGTCCTCTCAATGCACTCCCTCGTTATTTCGACGTACTCCACTGCCTGCGTCCCATCCCTAGGGCACACATCTCCTTCGACGGTCTGTCCACACCTTGGACAGAAGTTAAACTTCCTCGCTTTGCAGAAGTGGTCTGCATCAAGGTCAAACTGAATGTCTGCTCCCATCCATCCCTTTTCTTCCATGTCCTTGGCTGAAGGTAGCTGGTACTTGGCTGAGGAGTAATAGAGGTGGAGTGGCACGTTCTTGACTATGTAGTCTCTGAGTTCCGCCTCGCTGGAGAAGCTCAAGTGCCTTACGTATGAGTCTGAGTCGAATGGCTGGTAAGCGAACTCCCTCAGTTCCACGTCGTATGGGATCTCCAAGCTTGCCCTCTCGTAATAGTCCTTAAATATCGTCCTTACAAGGTTATTCAACCCTGGGCGCAATGTAGAAGTCACCGTAGCCCCCTTGGGGCAACTCGTAGCGGAGTTTTAGGGGCAACTGGGAGCCAAAGGCCAACTGCACAGTGTCAGACGGCTTCCTCATGGAGATCGTGTTGTAGACGTACTCCATTCCATAGGTGGAAGTGGCGTCGCTGCCCTCCGACTCGATTAGTCCTCCGTTGTCCGTTGAGAGCTCCACCTTTGAATCCCCCAGGTCTCCTTGTACCTCTAAGTACAACTTCTGGTCCTTGGAGGAGATAATTAGGGCGTCTCCTAGGTCTGAGAGGTCTGATATGACTTCGCTGAATACTGCCGTGAGCAACTTTGCCTTAAACGGAAACTCCAGGTTCATGGTGGGGTTCTGGGGCTCTGAGGCGCCCAGGACGGGCAACTTGAATATCCTCTCGAAGCCGTCAGAAAGGCCTATGCTGATTTTCTCTCCTTCAGTGTACACGGTTATGGAGTCGTTTTTCCCAACTCTCTTGAGACTTGGTTTATTTCCTTTAGGCTGAAGCCGTAGACCTCCTTCTCTCCAGATTCAAAGTCCTCAAAGTACGAGGAAGGGAGGAAAATGTCCAGGAAGACTACCCTAGAAGGGTCTATGCCCGATATCCTTATTCCGTCCTTAGTAGATACAATACTGGCCTCGTCCATGAACTCCCCGACTGTGTCTAAAATCTTTGCAAAGGCCGACGCGTCAATAGCCTTAAACTTCATGACTTAATATCTTCTAAGGAAGCCGTATAAAGTTTGAGGTTCGTGGACTCAAAGCCCTTTAGGGCTCAAAGCCTGGGGTTGTTCTCCTCTGTGAGGTAGTCCTCTCCGCCTGCCAGTACCCTTTGGATCTGGGCGTAAAGCTCGTCAAAGCCAGCGTTGGTCACGGAGGATACCGGGATTGGAGGGCTATCTAGGTTCTCCACTATTGTCTTCACGAGCTCAAAGGAGTACTCGTCTATTGTCCCTAAATCATCCACTATGCTTTCCCCTTCTCCCCATGTTTTTATGTTATCCAGCTCTTTTTCGCTCAGCAGGTCAACTTTCGAAAGCACGTTAACCTGAGGTAGGTTTAGCCTAAACTTTATTGCACTGGACAACAGTAAGAGGGAGACGTAGCTCCTCGCTTCCTTGGCTAGGAAGGAGTCCATCAGGAAGACGTTTAAAGCCTTGTTTTCCCCAGCTATTAAGGAGGAAATTAGCCTGCCAGTGTCCCTATATGCAAAAAGCTCGACTTGGCCTGGCGTGTCTACCAATACGTAGTTGGCCTCTATCTGCTCTATTTCCTTCTTTATTTCCCCTGCCTTTGAGAGCACAAGGTCAATGGACACTATTAAGGAAGTGTTTGGCCCCAGCTGGTACCTCTGCATTACCTCAAAGGCGTCTACGTAGTCCCTCACGTCAAAGTCAGGAGCGTAAGGCAAGCTCTCGACTGCGGGGTCTAGGTTAACGGTGGCTACGTCCATGTCTTGGTCAAGTAGGTAGTCGCGAAACTCCTTGACTATCGTGGTCTTCCCAGCCCCTGCAGTTCCTGTGAAGAAGACAAAGTACATATAAAGTATGGTGAGCGATTTTAATCTTAAAAACTTCTTCTGAGAGCAATACCTATGATTGTAGTAGGAGGGACAGCCTCGAACGGGATTGACGAAGCTATTTCGAAGATCTTAAATGCAGAACTGGTAAAGGTAGAGAGCAAGGTCTTCCCTGACGGCGAGTCCTACATAAGGTTCCCTAAGTCGTTGGGCAACGAGGAAGTGGTCATAGTCCAGTCCACCTATTATCCCCAGGACAAGCACTTAATGGAGCTCTTCCTAATGGTTGAAACGGCAAAGGACATGGGGGCAAGTAAGGTAACTGCAGTAGTCCCCTACATGGCCTACTTAAGGCAGGACAGGAGGTTCAAGGACGGTGAGGCGTTGAGCGTAAAGACAGTCTTGGGAATACTGAGCCACGTGGGGTGCGACAGCCTCGTAGTCGTTGAGCCCCACCACCCGGAAGCGTTGAACTACTTTAAAGGGGAGGTAAAGATTGTCGACCCAATACCCGCACTTGCCAAGGAAATTAGGAAGGAGGTAGAAGACCCATTTGTCCTAGCCCCAGACAGGGGGGCATTAAGTAGGGCAGAGAGGTTGGCTAAGGAGTTGGACTCCCCCTTCTCTTATGTAGAAAAAGAGAGGGACAGGACTACTGGAGAGGTGAGAATTAAGGAATTACCTCAGGGTAACTTAGCAGGAAAGGACGTGGTGCTCATAGACGACATAATTAGCACTGGGGGTACAATGGAGCTGGCGTCAAGGGCATCGTATAGGCTGGGGGCAAGAAAGGTAATAGCAGCCGCAGCTCACGCCCTTTTAGTCAACAACGCCTTGGATAGACTGAGGGAAGCCGGCGTCAAGGACGTAATAGCTACGAACTCAGTTAAAGTACAGGGTAGCGTCAAAGTAGTTGACGTTTCTGAGCTAATAGCAGTGAGGTTATGAAGTACGCTGTATTGAGTGGAGACGAACTGTTTGTCTCAATGGCAGAGCTACTGGCGTTGATTAAGAGGGAGGCCAGCTTTTTCACTGGGGTTGCCATTTTTGAGGGGGACAACAAGGGCGTAGCTAGGAGGTCTTCCACGGTAAAGTACACTGGCGAAGTACTGGCGATCTCTGAAGATCCCAGGGAAATAGTGGACGCAGTGAGGGGGAAGTGCTTTTCAGTAAGGCCTAACGTGATAATGGGCTCTGGGAAGGACGAGTTCCAACCGGTGTATTCAGAGGTACTCAAGGCCATTAAGCCCTCAAGGAAGTGCGCTGTTTTAGACCTCATCTTCACCGACGGGGTGATCATAGCAGGTGTTAGAGAGGAGGAAAGGGACACCAAGAGCATGTTGACCCACTCAAAAAAGCCCTATTCCCAGTCTGGGACGATGGACTCTTTTACCTCGAGGCTACTGGTAAACTTAGCGAACCCAGAGAGGTCAGTGCTAGACCCGTTTTGTGGATTGGGATCTATACTCCTGGAGTCAGCGTGGATGGGCTATAGCTGCTTTGGCAGCGACGTGGAGTTAAAGGCACTGGAAAAGGCAAAGAAGAACCTGGAGTTCTTTGGTTATCAGTGCGAGTTACTGCAGTCCTCTGTTACCCCCTCACCTTACAGGGGGGCAGAGGCAATAGTTACAGACCCTCCCTATGGGAGGTCGTCTAACGCAAAGGGAGAGAGCCTAGAGGAACTATATGAGGACTTCTTCCTCAGCTCTGCAGAACTACTAAAGAGGAAGGGTAGACTCGTCTTCGCCACCGGCTCTAACTTGGAGTGGAGGGACAAGATTAAAAGCGTCGGTTTGAGAGTAGTCTCAATACACTTCATTTACTTGCACAAGAGCCTCAGCAGGAAGATATACGTGGTGGAGAAGCCTTGATAGAGGTATTTTTCTTGGGTACTGGAGGAGGAGCTCCCTCAAAGAGGAGGCTACCGGCTTACTTGTTCAGGAGGAACGCCTTCAACGTCCTCATGGACTGCGGCGAAGGAACCCAAATAACTATGATAAACCACTCCATAAGCATTATGGCAATTAAGGTAATAGCCATAACCCACCTCCACGCCGACCACGTAATGGGGTTACCCGCGTTGGTGCAGACCATGGGCATGTACAACAGGACTGAGAAGCTTTACGTAATGGGGCCCAATAAGTTACAAGACCTCCTGAAGGCCACCTTCGAGCTAACCCACTTCTACCCTTCCTTTAGGATAGAGTTTGTAAACGAGTACGAGGACCAGGAGGTGAGGCTGGTTCCCTTCTCTACTAGGCACGTCATCCCTTCCCAAGGTTACCTCCTAGAGGAAAAGGAAAGGGTCAACGTAGACAAAGAGAGGCTGGAAAGGGAGGGCATAAGAGACTGGAGGGTAATAAGGCAATTGAAGGAAGGTAAGGAAGTGAGGCTCGGGGACAAGGTCTTAAGACCAGAGGACTACTTGATCAAGAGAAAGGGCCTTAGGGTGGCCTATACGGGCGATACTTCTTACTCCGACAAGGTAGTTGAGGCAGTAAAGGGTGCTGACTTACTCCTCCACGACTCCACTTTCCTAGACGACATCAACGCCGAGGAGTATGGGCACTCTACGGTGTCTACAGCAGCTGAGGTTGCAAGAAGGGCTGAAGTGAAGAGGCTAGCCCTAATTCACATAAGCGGAAGGTATGAGGACAGCGAGGAGCTAGAGAGAGTAGCTAGGATAACCTTTAGGTGGTCCTTTGTACCTAACGACCTTTCCTATTATGTACTTCGTCA
>JBBINF010000055.1:0-8732 GCA_037444045.1 Sulfolobales archaeon
GACCCTCCTCTTCAAGGGCTATAAGCTCACAGTAGAGGTACGGGAGGGCTGGAAGGAGATAGTCAGAAGGATAAAACTACTGGGCTTGATGTACACGGCATATAGCGATCCAGTGAGGATAGAAGTTATGGGCCCTTCAACGCTACTTAAGCTCACGGAAAAGTACGGGAGGAACTTGGCAGTGCTCTTGCCCTACATAGTGTCGTCAAGTGATTGGAAAATTGAGGCAGAAATTGTAGTGGGAAAGAAGAAAAGGAGGGTCTACTCCATGGAACTCTCGAACTTCGCATTAATAGACTCAAACACGGCCCCATACGAGAAGGAGTTCGACAGCTCCATTGAGGAGAAGTTCTTTAAGGACTTCACGTCCTCCATAAGGGACTGGAAACTCAAGAGGGAGCCCACGGCCCTTGTAGTCAAGGACAGGCTTTTCATCCCAGACTTCTCCGCCACTAAGGGAAACTTGGAAGTGTTCATAGAGATTGTGGGCTTCTGGACGAAGAACTACTTGAGGGAGAAGACGGAAAAACTTAGGGAAGTTAAGGTGCCCATCTTGATACTCCTCAACGCCGAGTTAGGAAAGGAGGACTTTGAGGGCTTTGAGGTTATAAAGTTCAAGGGCAAGGTAAACGTAGCGGAAGTGTATAGGTGGCTCAAAGAGTACGAGAGGAAGAACGTTGACTACAACTTGAACTTGAGTTTTACCCTAGACAAGGAAGTGGTGCCCCTGGAGGAGATCTCGAGGACTCTAAACGTTCCACTGGACGTCGTGAAGAAGAACGCAAAGCCAGTCGAGGGTTACGTTCTCCTGAGGCACTACTACGTTAAGGAGGATGTGCTGGAAAGGCTAAAGAAGGAGGACTTCCAGGGAAGAAGGCTTAGTAACCTAATCGACCAATACGGTAGCTACATAGTGGAGGTATTGGAGTACCTAGGCTATAGGCTTAAATGGATCAACATAACAGATGCTATTGTGCAGAGATGATTAAAGGGGCTATCTTTGACCTAGATGGGACCTTAGTCTCAACTGCTTCTGCGCACAAGTCAGCGTGGGAACTGGCCCTTAAGGAAATGGGAATAGAGAAGGAAGTAAACTTGGACATGTTAATGGGAATGAGGACCTTGGAGATCGCCAAGGCCCTCGCGGGCGGCAGGTACATGGAACTCTACGAGAGGAAAAACAAGTATTACAGGGAGTTGGTCAAGAAGGTTGCAAGGCCCACCCCATGCGCGGAGGAGATACTCGGGGAGCTTAAGGAAAAGGGAGTGAAGATAGCAATAGTCACCTCCTCAATTAGGTCGTCTGCCCAGTTAACGCTAAGCGTCCTAAACTTTAGCCCAGACCTCATAGTGGCCGGAGACGAAGTTGAGAGGGGGAAACCTAACCCTGAACCAGTTCTCAAGGCACTTGATAAGTTAGGTCTAAGCCCAGAAGAGGTATTCGGAGTTGGTGACACGTTACAGGACGTAGTTGCGTATTATAGGGCAAACGTTAGACGCATATTCCTTGTGGTAAGTGAGCTGAACATAGACAGAGAAAAAGCAAAAGAATATGGAGGAAAAATTATACAGACATTATGCGAGTTAAGAGATCTAGTCAATACATGTTGACCACCCTCTTTCCTCGTTGCTACGTGCACCTTGCCTTACCAATTTTGCCTCACCCACTATCTCAGGGCCCGTGTTTGAGTACACGAGAGTTGACTAATTCCAAGCCGAACTCCTTTGCCTTGAATGTGTTTTTAGACATTTTGTGTTCAACTCCATATATCTATTAATCTATTTTTGTTAATTTTCGGGATAATACCGAAAATCTGTTTAGGTCACTACGTAAGCTGAATTAAAAGAATTTATGTTTTTACACTTTCTTCAAAGATAAGAATAAAATAGATTTAATTCAATCTATCATTTTTCTCGTAGTTTAACTTTTAGAGAAAGTTTTATTGCTTGAAAGCGGAGTTATTAACCTTTTGGCAATTTTAGGTTCTTAACTGATGGGATCTCCAGAGAACAACTAACCCTATGTTCCACAGCTTCACTCCTTTAGACCTCACGCTTTGACTTACTGCACGAGAAGAACCAGATTTTCTTACCGGCAATCTTAGAATGTTAAGCCAATCGCTCCTAGTTAGGAAAAGATGATAGGCATAGATTTTGATGCAGCTAACTCACGATAATCAATGGTCTCTTCAAAGCTTATGAGATGAGATAAGACGCCATTGACGCAGATCATCTCCAAATCATTCAGTAGTAATACTTTTTCCTAGAACTACTTAAGGGTTTGTCTTTAGATTCTGTTGCATTAGAACCTCTACATATTCTACTGTTAGTATCATAAGTAGTACTTGAGTTGCTGACGTAAGGTTTATAACCCTTAAAGTTAACTATAATCTTGACCTAAAATGGCCACCAAAGTAAAGTTCAAGTACAAGGGAGAAGAGAAGGAAGTAGACATATCTAAGATAAAGAAGGTCTGGAGAGTAGGAAAGATGATATCGTTCACCTATGACGACAATGGCAAGACCGGCAGAGGAGCTGTAAGTGAAAAGGACGCTCCAAAGGAGTTATTGGAGAAGTTAGGCAAGTAAATAAGAAGATTTCTTTCTCTTTTTATTTTCTTAATTTTCGTCTTTGGTTTCGATTAAACTACGTTAAGGTTTATTCTTGTTAGTTTTCATAATAATCTTTATTAACTTCAGCGTCCCATATATCCTAGAGAAAAGTGAGATAATGGCCCTATATAACCCCGAAAATATTATAATCCTCATAATTGTAGCGGCAGTACTATTCTTTGGAGCCTCTAAGTTACCAGAGTTGTTCAGGAATATGGGTAGGGCAGTGGGAGAGTTTAAGAAGGGTAGGATTGAGGCGGAAATGGAGGTAAACCAACTACAGCAGGCTGCTGCACAGTCTATGTCGCAGCCTCAGATAGCGCCTAGTACTACGCCCTCCCACAATAACATATCGCCTGAGGAGCTGGAGAGGCAAATAAAAGATCTCCAAAATAAGCTTGAACAGCTAAAGAAGAATAACCCTAATTCTTAAGCCTTTTTTCTAGCCAGAAATCATTAATGTTTTTGGTGCATTGCCATGCTTAGTAATATCTCTGACTTCATAATTGTGCTCGTCGTGGGCATACTGCTTCTATCTGGACAGAAAGACGTAGGCGGCACCGTTAAGAACATTGGGAAAGCATTAACCCAACTTAAGAAAACCCAGGAAGAGTTCCGGCAGGAGCTGGCCAGAGAGTTAAACGGTCTAGGGGACGTTGCAGAAGAAACAAGAAAGAGTGTTGTTACCGATGTAACATCGACTTATAATAGAGTAAGTAAAATTTCACCCCAGCCCTTAAGGGGCGTTTCCAATACCAGCGACAGTAAAGAAGATAAGATTAGGCAATTAGAGGACGAAATTAAGAGGTTACAACTAGAGCTAGAAAGGCTGAAGCAGAATGGTAGCAAGAACTGAGCAAGTTAAGGACCAAGAGAGACCTCTTTTAGACCACATCAAAGAGCTAGCCCTAAGGTTAAGAAGGGCATTAATTGTCCTAACAGTCATTTTCGTCCTACTTTTTGCGTTCGATTTTACCTTTATTAAGGTCTACGGTTTCGTCCTGCCTGTTCTCTACCCAAACCTATTCCACAGCATTTCGACTAGGCTTATTGTGTTCTTCATACACCACGAGTTGCCCAAGGGACTAGAACTAATCAATATAAACCCATTTGATACGCTATATGCTTCTGCCTACATTTCCTTTTTCTTCGCCCTCATGATCTCAATTCCAGTGATATTTTACGAGATTTGGGGATTCATTGCGCCAGGGCTTTACGAAAACGAGAAGAGGGTCATCAAGAACTTGGTGATACCTGCCTTTGTACTCTTCCTTGCAGGTTCCAGTTTTGCGTACTTCATCATTATTCCATTCATGATGAAGTTCGTCCTATTATTTACTCATTCCCTTGGGGTGCAACCTACATTAGGGCTAAGGGCTTTCATTAGCACTGTAACTACCCTTATGCTCGCTACAGGCCTAGCCTTCGAGTTCCCCCTCGTGATGATAACCCTTACATACGTAGGTCTTGTTAGGGCTGACACTTGGCTGAGGAATTGGAGGTGGGGCGTAATGGGTTCTTTCATAATCGCGTGGCTTATATCTCCCGGAACCACTGGGGGGATTATAGAGACTGTTATCGGACTTATACTATCTTCCCTGTTCTTCGCGGGAGTTCTGGTTTCTAAAGTAGTTGAGAGGAGAAGAGGGCAAAACGCTAACCGGGTACTCTATCGTTAAATCATAAGGTTTACTAAAAAGAGATTAAAGCTTGGAGAACCTACGAAAAGATGTGATCACCATAAAGGCCAAGGCTTTTATTGAGACTTGAAGGAAAAGCCTTCATAGTCAATGAACCACTATGCAGGAAGGGCAAGGAAAGAGATCACCTACAAGGGGACTCGTCGCGTGGATCTAACAGTTCAAGAATGAAGAGCGCCATCCAAGAAATAATCTAACGGCCAAATGGCAAAAAGAGAGAGGGTGACTAAGATCTAGCTACTTCCACGTGCCCTTTACTACCCACACCGGCTCCTCCGTCACCTCAAGTTCTCTTGGTTCCACCTTAAGCTCCTCCAACAACTTTTCGTTAACATTAACCCCTATACCCGGGCTTTCTGGCACTGCTACGTGACCGTTTTCCACCTTAAAGGAGTTATAGACGAGGTCCTTTTTCCACTGAGGGAACCAGTCGTAAAAGGACTCCATTAGTAATAAGTTAGGCGTGACTGCACTCAACTGCACCGTGACTGCGTATTGAACTGGTCCAAACGCGTTGTGATACGCCACCTCCACGTCGTAGGCCTCGGCCAAGGCGATTACTTTCTTGGCTATGGTCACCCCTCCGACGTTAGTTATGTCGGGCTGTAAAACGTCAACAAGCCTCTCCCTCACGTAGAAGGCGGTCTCCTTTAAGCTCACTAACCTCTCCCCCAAAGCTACCCTAGAGGAGGTTGCCGAGCGGTACCTCTTTAGGCCCTCAACGTCCTCATGGTGAACTGGCTCCTCCATGAACAAAGGTCTGTACTTCTCTAATACCCTGGATATCATTATGGCCGAGTCAGCGTTAAACCTACCGTGGTGCTCTATCATGATCTCTCTCTCCTCTCCTATGGCTTCCCTAACCGCCCTAACTCTTTCCTCTGCCTCCTTTAAGCCCTTAAAGTCTATCCAGTTAAAATACCTGCCAAAGGGGTCAAACTTCATGGCGTTGTAGCCCATGTTAACTACTCCCCTAGCTCTTTCCGCAAAGTCCTGAGGGGTAACGCAGTCTAGATACCACCCATTTGCGTATACTGGTACCTTTTCCCTTACCTTTCCACCTAAGAGCTTGTAAATTGGGGCCCCAAGCTCCTTACCCAATATGTCCCATGAGGCTATGTCTATGGCGCTAAAGGCAGTGGCCGACTCAAAAGATCTAGAGAAGTAAAAGTCCTGCCTATACCATTCTTGATAGTTCCTTTCGACGTCTTCTACCTCTTTTCCCACAAATGCCTTACTTACTTGCCTTATTGCACTGTAGACAGGCAATATCCTAAGAGTTGGCACGGCCTCGCCATAGCCTACCTCCCCATTTGTGGTCACTACTTTCACAATTATCGACGAAGAAGCCCAAGTCGCACTTCCCTTTTCCTGGTGAGTGACCACTATCGGTTCAATTTCCGAGATTTTCATGTCATTATTTTACGTGTTTACAATATAAACGTTGAGGTTTCTGTCTTGAATTTAAAGCTATATTATATGCTTAAGCAATGATATGTGTCTGTCAAGCATATTTGTTGATGATGAGCTTTCAGGCTAGTGAGCGATGATCAGAAGGGTGCAAACGCTGACCTC
Organism: Sulfolobales archaeon; assembly: GCA_037444045.1. GTDB lineage: Archaea > Thermoproteota > Thermoprotei_A > Sulfolobales > Sulfolobaceae > Aramenus. Next base: position 5,888 of record JBBINF010000055.1, read on the forward strand.
CCTTCAAGTCACCAGTCGAAGGGACAAGTATTTCCGTCCTTGAGTACTTTTTTCCTTGCTAAGCTGCAGAGAGTACAGAGGTTTATTACTTCGTCCTCCTTAATTATCTTGTCTACCGTAATTCTCACTGCCTCTGAAAACTCCTCGTCCTGCTCTAGTTTATGTATTAAGTCCGCGTTCCCCCTCTTTCCCCTTATATAGTAGTTAACTTCCGCCGTGGTCATGCCGAGAAAGGAGGCTATCTGGGTTTGAGGAATTTTCCTCTTGTATAACTCAATGACTAGCGACGCCTTTATCGCTGGTATTATGTTCCTGCTAGCTACTTCACATGGAACGACTACTTTCTTCAAGGTCGAAAATTACTTAGCTTTAACAGTATTAAAGATTTTTTAGATAAAACTTTAGTTATACCAATGGTTTAAAACCAAATACTTCATCTTCGCTAAACTTAAGATAAAAACCTAATTTTTTGCCAATTTTTATCATGGGTACGTTGTCTGGAAGGGTGTAGAACTTGACCTTTTCCATCTTTAGCCTCTTTGCCTCCTCTATTATGCTCTCAACTAACCTTGTCCCTATCCCGTTCCTCCTGTAATTTGGCGAAACAACCAAGGAAAACTCACCGTCGTCGTAGAGCGATATCTCTCCCACGACTTCCCCGTTCAGCCTAGCGATTAACATGACTAGGACTTTCCTTGATATCAGTTCTTTTACGTCTTCCTCTGATACCTTCCTAAAGGAAAAGAACCTCATATACAAGTCGTCTGGGCTAAGGGAGCTGTATAGCTTGTAAACTCCTTCCACGTCGTCTAAAGTGGCCTTGTCTATCCTAAGCTTAGAGATCAACTTTGCCTCCCTATTACGTGGAGCTTTATGAAGTTTGTCCTCCCCTCCTCTAGCCTTGGATCTCCCCCTACTATGACAATGGGGTCTCCCTCGTTAGCATAATTCCTAGAACACTCCTCAGCTATCTTGGTTAACTCGTCTAGGCTTTTAACCTCCTTAACTTGCACCGGAAGCACGCCCCAGCAGAGCTTTAGTTTCCTCACCAGCTTCTGGTTTGGGCAGAGACCTAGGGTCAAGCTCTTAGGCCTCAACCTCGAAATCCTCAGTATGGATATCCCGCTCCTGCTGTGGACTACTATTACCCTAGCCTTAGAGAGCTCTGCAACGTTCACTGCGGCAAACGCAATTGCGTCGTCGCTGCTTCTCAAGGGGGGTGGCCTAGTTACCTTAACCTTCTTCTCTACTGATGTGATAATTTCATGGAGGTACTTAACTGCCTCGAGGGGGTAATTGCCCATGGCCGTCTCGTCGCTGAGCATTATGGCATCGACCCCTTGGTAGACCGAGTTGGACACGTCTATTACTTCTGCCCTAGTAGGTATTGGACTGTTCACCATTGATTCTAGGACTTGAGTCGCCAGTATCACTGGCCTCCCATAGATCTTCGACATCCTAATTATTTTCCTCTGGATAAAGGGCAAGTTCTCTAGTCCTATCTCGACTCCAAGGTCTCCCCTAGCCACCATTACGCCGTCACTTGACTTCACTATTTCCTCGAGGTCGTTCAATGCGTTCTTCTTCTCTATCTTTGCAATAATCCAAGCCTCTCCTTTGGCAACTTCCCTGGCCTTCTCGACGTCCCTGTGGCTGATCACAAAGGACAGCCCTACGTAATCCGCCCCCAAACTCAAGGCCTCTCTTAGGAGCTCCAGATCCCTACTTGTAATGCCCTCTGACAGCGATATGTCGGGGACGTTTATTCCCTTCCTTGAAGTTATTATCCCTCCCTCTAGTACTACGCCCTCAACTCTGTCCTTCTCTACGGATGTAATCTTAACTTTAATGTTGCCATCGGCTATGAGGACAAGGCTGCCCGGCTTAACGCCTTGATAGAACAGAGGGTCCTCAACGGGTATCCCTTCCTTCTGCGAAAAGATTACCTTTTCTCCTGGTCTTACCTCTACCATTCCTTCTATCTGGCCAACTCTGATCTTGGGCCCAGGGAGGTCAACCAAAATAGAGGAGTCCTTCGCGTAGTCGTGAATTAAGTCGAAGTACTTCTTGTGGCTCTCCTCGTCTCCATGGGCGAAGTTTATCCTAAAAACGTCAACGTATTGGGAGAGCTCCTTTACCTTTCCTTCACTTGAGGGGCCAAGAGTAACCACTATTTTCGTCTTACGCATTTAAGAATATGTGGAAACTTGATTAATATTTTCACAAGCTTCCTTCTCTCCTTTCTCGCATGCCTTCCTCATCAGCTCGTTTGCCCTCTTGTCGTCCTTGAACTGGGCGTATACCTGCGACATCTTTAACAGTATCTTCCCATACGTCAGCCTGGGTACTAGTTTGTCCAGCTGATCCTTCTTCCCCCTTGCAATGAGAGCCTTTATGGCTATGTCCACGAACTCGCTGTCCTTCTTAACAGCGTCGTAGCACTCTATTACCCTCTTTACGTTGCCACACGCGGAGATATCGAATATCTTACCTATGGATTCCAATACAGTTACTACCGCGTTGCACTGTGCCGCGTCTATAACGTTGCAGATTACCCAGTTTGCTTCCCTTATGTTATTGGAGTTAACTGCCTTCTCTATTACCTCTATTCCTTCCTTAACGTGACCATTTATTATCAACTCCTTTGCGTAAGTGAGGTTCTTAAATAGTTGCTTTGTTTCGCTTGCCATTAATATCATTGTCCACTCTCTGGATTAAATATGTTTCCTCAAAAGGAGTTTGAACCTGCATATTCTATTAGCCTAGATATAAACCCCACCGATTCTCCCTTTCCTAAAGCAAGGTCAGCTGCCTTCCTTCCCATTGCGGGGGCGTAGCTCCACCC
>JBBINF010000056.1:0-8718 GCA_037444045.1 Sulfolobales archaeon
CTCCTCGACTTTAGACCGGAGGACGCCTTCCGCTATCCTTCATAGCCCTAATACCCTCAGCTCTAGGTGCAATAGGCGTCACCCTGCTCTTCTCAAAGCACGTCGTAGAGGCCACGGTAGGGGAGATAGGAGTAGGTGCGCTTGGGGTGTCTGACTTTGTCGCCACTGCTATTAGCCTAGTCCTAATAGAGGGGCTACTGAAGTTTGCGAGGAGCAACAAGATCCTACTCCTAGTCTTCACCCTGGGTTCCCTTGCACTGCTCAGCGGTGTGCTCAGCGCACTCACGGGAGTAGGTTAGATAAGGTTAGATAAGAGACTCCCCCTTCACCCCTTGGGGGGAAGAGAGGTCGAACTTCCTCATTTTGACCCTCCTCACTTCGCCGTTGCTGTAGAAGAGGGCCTCCCCTACGTCTAGGGATGGCACTATCCTCTCCACTTCCTTGGGCTTCAGGGGGAGCACCTCCTTGTATACCCTTAGGTCTGCAGGGTGGACTACCTTGTGCAAGAAGTAGAGCTCGCTCTCGGTCAACGCGTCCTTGTCCACCTTGGCTGAACGCTGGCTCACGAAGACCATCCCCAGCCCCCTCTTCCTGCCCCTGAGGGCTATCCTGACTATCGCCTCAGAGAGGTCTGTGCGTTTCCCCTGGGGCACGAACTCGTGGGCCTCCTCTACTACTACTTGCCTGTCGAGGGGGTAGGCCTTTGCTATTTGCCAAAGGGAGTCGAGGTACTTTGCCAAGAACGCAAACGACTCCTCGCTCCACTCGCTCACGTCCACATCCACGATCGCCTTAGACCTCTGGTGGAAAAGGGCAAGGTCTGTGGGGTCTTTGGAGAAGCTGTCGACCACGGTCCCCCCGAGGGCAATGACCTCGTCTACGTACTCTCCGTCTGGGTCAACGACCGTCACGGGGACTCCCTCCTTAACGAGTTCCTCTACAAGCACTTTGGCCGTGTTGGACTTCCCCGACCCTCTTATCCCCAGGACTGCTACGCACTTCCTCACCACTTGTTCCTTAGTGAGCGTAAAGTCGCCGAGTATCATAAGCAAAGAGGTGGAAGGGGTCTGCTTAAATAGGCTACCGCGCGGTAAGACCGTCTCATCCACCACATAGGGCGACTCTTCCCTCTCTGTCACCCCCTCACGGCGAGAAATGAGACCGCGGTTATCACTCCGTAGGGGACAGCTAGGTAGAACACGGGGAGGCCAGTGTAGGAGAGCACTAGGGGAGGGAGGGAACCACCTAGGACGCTGGCCAACTGGTAGGAGAGGTTCACGTTAGTGTGCCTATACTCCCGCTTGAACAGGTCGACGAATATGGACGACTGGGGGGAATAGAGGGCTGAGTCCGATAGGGAGAGGACGAGCTCTCCCGGAAAGAGTAGGCGTAGCCCGAGCAAGAGCGAACCTACTACAAACAGGACGACCCCAGTTAAGCCTATTGCCCTCCTGCCCAGCTGGTTGGCCAAGTAGCCGAATAGGGGCATTGTGACGAGCTGGGTGAGGACTGACACGAGGACGTCATTGGACGCCGCGGCGGTGAAGAGGGAGAAGACGTAAGAGGTGAAGATGTAGAAGTCGGCGCTCTCGCTCACCTTAATCCCAAGGGCGTGTAATACCCCTTTCCACTCCTCCTTTAGGGCCTTGAGGATGTGGTACTCCTCCCTTTTGCCCTGTCCAGGGGATAGGAGGAGGGGGAAGGAGAGGAGCGAGAGTGCTAGGACGATGAGTAGGGCGTAGTTCCAGCCCTCAAACGACCTGGAGGAGAGGAAAAGTACTACCCCAGTGGACAGGGCAAGGGCTATTGGCACTGCAAGCTGTATCAGACTGAGGAGGAATACCCTGAGCCTTGAGGAGGAAAGGGCGTCTGAGAGCGCGACGCTGGCCCCTCCCCACTCCCCGCCTAGGCTGAAACCTTGGACTAGCCTAGAGACGGCAAGGGAAAAGGCAGAGGGGTACAGGGAGACCGCCAAGGAGGAGGCCACTAAGGTAGCTACTGTTACCTCTAGGGAAGCCCTAGTCCCGAACTTGTCCCCTATGTACCCTAGGACTAGGCTGCCTATGAACCTCCCCGCGAAGCCAAGGAAGAAGAGGAGCGAACCTAGGAAGGGGGGAAAGAGTATGAAGGACACTTGGGACAAGTAAAAGAAGGCCAACCACTCGGCGACCGTGAGCGTAATTGCGGAGACTAGGAGGGACTTCACAAGTTTACTACTGCTTATGGGTTCTTAAGCTGCTTTTAATGAACGCAACTGCCCCGAGGTAAATTACCCCTCGCCTTGGGCGCCCTTTCTTTTTGGGCCGTCAATCAACTGGGAGATCATGGACAACCCTGTTTTTCCTTTTCTTCCCCTCCCCCACTAGGTCGCTGTACCTCGACGTGATTATCCCCGCCAGCATCACTGCAATCCCCACCACTTGAAGGAATGACGCGTAATCCCCCATGACCTCGTCTACCGCAGTAGCAAAGATTGGGACTGAGAACGTGAGCACGGTGACCTTGCTTACCTTTTCCACTTTCACCATGAGGTTCCATAGGAAGAACTGTAGGGCTCCCCCGAGGAGGGAGGTGTAGGCCATGTCCCCCAAGAAGCTCTGGCTGACCTCCATCTTGGGGTCTAAGGGGGTCAGAACCGCCAAGTAGGCGCTCCCCAGGGAGAACTGTCCAGCGTTAACTGCTACGGGGTCGTAGTCCCTTAACTTCCTGTAGTACACTGAGAAAAGGGCCCAGAAGACCGCGTTGACGACCGTGAGGACTCCTCCTATTAGACTCACCCCTCCCCCTAGCCCTAAGCCGTAGACTACTACGCCGGTAAAGCCTATGGCTATCCCAAATATCTCTAAGGGGGTGGGCCTCTCAGACAGGACTAGGAAGGCCGCGGGGATTGAGAACAGGGGCATTGTGTAGCTCAACACTGCTGACTCTGAGGGGGACACGTATAAGAGCCCGTAAGCCCAGAGCACTGAGCTGGTGACCGTAAAGGCCGAGAGGAGGACTACGTCCTTGTTCAACACCAACTTCCTAGAGAGGGCCAAGAATACCCCGGCTGAGACCAAGTACCTTACCAAGTTGAAGGTTATGGGGGAGGAAAATGCTAGGGCGTCCTTTGCGAAGTGGTACTGGAAAGCCCCTATCACCACGTACGGTATTAAGTACTTTAAGAGCTTCAACAACCTCCAATTTGGGGTGGGGCTTTAAGCTTTTCCTAAAATCCCCACGTTGCCCCACCGTGAACGCTGACATACAGAAAACTATTTTAATTTTTAAATCAACTTTACTTTATGAAGTTAGGGTATTTCATCTCCCACGGCTCCCCCACGTTACTGGTGGAGGACACAAGGTGGAAGAGAACGCTGGCCTCCCTTGGCAAGGAGATCAAGGAGAAGGTAGACCCAGAAGTGGTAGTAGTGTCGAGCCCCCACTTCTTTACCTTCACTAACTCCCACTACGTCGAGGTCTCGGAGGAGCTGGAGTGCATCCAAGACTACTACGGTTTCCCCGAGGAGCTGTACAAGTTCTGCTACTCCGCCAAGAACGACGTGGAACTCGCAAAGAAAATTGCGGAGCTGAGCGACGGCAAGGTCTTGGAGGACAGGAGCTGGGGGCTAGACCACGGGGCGTGGATCCCCCTTTACTACATGTTCCCAGAGGGCGGAGTCAAGGTAGTCTCCGTCTCCATAAACGACGACAGCCCAGAGGAGCACTACAAGCTGGGCGAGGTGATCTACAAGGCAGTTGAGGAGCTCGGGAGGAGGGCAGTGTTCATCGCCACTGGCTCCCCAACGCACAGGCTAGAGCTGTTTTACCTCAACGTGAAGCCAAAGCCCAGCGACTTTGACCTCCTCTTGGTCGACCTTTTGAAGCAGGGGAAATTCGAGGAGATAATGAGGGCGAGGGAACTCTACCCAAGCCAATGGAAAAGGGCGGCGCCAGAGGGTGGCCTCAACACAATGTACATGCTCATGGGCTTCGTCAAGCCAAAGAGGGCTGAGGTCATAGACTTCGACGTCCCGTGGCCAGGGGTTAGTATGTTAGCCTCCTCCTTTTACGGGTGAGAGGTTCTTTTTACCCCCTAGTAAACTAACAAGTTATGAGCTACTTACCCCCAAGGGAAAGGGCAAGGCTCGGGAACTTCTTCCTAAAGGACTACAACGTGGTCTACCCGGAGAGGTTCAAGTTTAGGGTGAAGCACTACCTCTTCGACCTCTTCGTGGACGTGGACAACGAACTCATAGAGGGCAAGGCGTCGGTCGACGTTGACGCTTGGGGAGAAGTGAGGCTTGACGCAATCCACTTCGACTTGAAGTCAGTAAAGGTGGACGGGAGGGAGCACCAGTACAAGTACGACGGCAAGGTCATCTCCCTGAAACTGGAGGGTGAACACAGGGTTGAGGTGGAGTACGTCGCCAGGAAGCCAAAGACGTTCAAGTTCGTGAAAAGGGGTGAGGCAATAGAGGCGTGTAACATTGGGGAGGTGATGAGCGCTCCCCACTGGATACCAGTAGTGGACTACCCGGGGATGAAGTCAACTTCAGAGAAGGTGGTGAAGGTAAAGAAGCCCTTGATAGCTGTCTCCAACGGAGTCCTCAAGGAGAGGTGGGAGGACGGGGAGTACAACTACTTCCACTGGGTAATGGATAGGCCCCACTCGGCCTACTTGAACAGCGTCGCAGTGGGCAACTTCTACCTCCGCGAGGAGGGAAAGGGCCCAGTGCTCCAGTTCTACTTGCCCAAGGGATACGAGGGGTTCCTCTGGAACCTCTCCAAGACGAGGGAAATGGTGGACTTCATCTCCTCCTACACTGGGGTGAAGTACCCGTACGAGAAGTACGCCCAAGTGGTGCTCTTCTCCATGAGGGGAGGGATGGAGTACATAACCTCCACCCACTTGACGTGGTACACCCTCCACGACGAGGTGGCGGAGATGGACTACTCAAGCGACAGCCTCGTCTCCCACGAGCTAGCCCACCAGTGGTTCGGCGACCTAGTGACCACAAAGGACTGGTCAAACATCTGGCTAAACGAGGGCTTCGCCACCTATTTCCAGGCCCTCTATTTCCTCCACTCAAGGGGGGAGGAAGAGTTCACCTACGAGATGTACCTAAAGCTGAAGGACTACTTGGAGGAGTACAAGAGGTACTCGAGGCCAATAGTAGTCAGGTACTACAAGTGGGCGGAGGAGCTCTTCGACAGGCACACCTACCCTAAAGGTGCCCTAGTGCTCCACACCCTGAGGAACTACTTGGGGGACGAGAAGTTCAGGAGGGGGATCAAGAACTACCTGGAGAAGCACGCCTTCTCGGCAGTGGACACGGAGGACTTCAGAAAGGCGATGGAGGAAGTGGCCGGGGAGGACTTGACGTGGTTCTTCGACCAATACGTCTACTCAGCTGGCCACCCGGTGGTGAGCCTGTACTACGACGGGAAAGAGATAAAGGTTGAACAACAGGGAGACTTCAAGTACGACCTAAAGCTCGAGGTAAAGGTGGTCAAGAGGGACGGCACGGAGAAGGTAATCAATTTGGAGGGAGGGGCAGAGGAGGAGGGGGAGTACGTCTGCCTCGACCCCAAGTTCAAGTGGTTTAAGGTGGTAAACGACATGCAGGGGGAGGAGATGCTGGTAAAGGAGAGCAAGGACAAGGACTTGATGTGCAGGATCCAGGCAGTGAACGGGCTCTCCCGCTTCTCCAGCCCTAAAGCTGTGTCAGCAACAGCGTCGCTGCTTAACGACTCCTTCTGGGGCGTGAAGTACGAGGCCGCCGTGGCACTTGGAAAGGTAGGTGGAGAGGAAGCGCTGAAGTACTTGACCTCTGTGTGGGTAGAACCTTCAAAGGCCAGGAGGGGAGTCGCCAAAGCCCTAGGGGAGTTTAAGTACAACGAGAGGGCTGGGGACTACCTAGTCGAGATGATAAGGAAGGAGAAGAGCTACTACGTGAAGGCGGACGCAATAACGTCGCTGGGGAAAGTAGGGCTGAACAAGTACAAGGAGGAAATTAAGTCCCACTTTGGAGAACAGTCCCACAACGACGTGATCTCGTCTGCTGTGGTGGAGGCGCTCTCCTACCTAGGCGACGAGGACTCCTTCAACTTCGTCCTGGAAAAGGGGGTAAGGAGCGAGGTAGAGAACGTTAGGGCTACCGCAGCCAGGGTGCTCTGGAGGTTCAACAGCCCTAGGGTCAGGGAGGTCCTAGCTACGTTGTTGAAGGACCCGAGCTCCGCCGTTAGGGCCTCTGCGGTCTCCTCCCTTGGGGAGCTAAAGGACAAAGGGCTGCTGTCACAAGTGGTGAACAACGAGGACGAGGACCAGAGGGTTAGGGCCTCCGCGCTGAGGTCGCTTAGGTCAATCGAGGGGAACCAGTAGGTTTTTTGACCTTCTACCCCACCTTCACCGCCCTGTATAAGAGGGAGGAGGCAACTCCTAAGAGGGCAACGAGCCCCCACAGCACTACCGGCGTAAAGAGGAAGAAGTTCATTAGGTACCCAGTAAAGGCAGAGCCGGTCACCCTGCCCAGAGCAGTAGTCATGCCGTAGAGGCCCATTGCCCTACCCCTGGTGTCCTTCCTCGACAGGGAAGAGGCTATAGCCTGGGAGAGCGGTGAGACCACGATCTCGGCGAGGGTTATGAGGACTACGTCAAGCAAGGCTAGGGTAAAGTTGGTCACGAAGGCGACGGAGAAGTAAGAGGCGGAGTAGATCAACATACCGATGGAGATCATCTTAGGCCTCAACTTCCTCCCCATCACCTCTTGGAGGGCCACAATTAGGACCCCGTTGGCCATGAAGAGTAAGCCCACTTGGAAGGTACTCAACTTGTCGACCAAGCTATAGAAGGTGAGCAGCGGGAAGCCGAGCTGGCCCATTACCATGAAGGTCAAGAAGGTAGGCACTAGGAAGAGGGCGAACCCTCTGTCGACTTTGAACGAGACCTCAGTCCTCCCCCTCTGCTCTGGGAGCCCCACGAGGAGTGGCAGGGAGACCAAAGACACTACAGACGAGATTAGGAGGACCGTCCTAAAGCCTACAGCGGAAAACGCGAAACCACCTATCACTGGCCCAGCAGCCCAGCCAGCGTTTATCCCGACCCTTATCCTGCTGAACGCCATTACTAAGTTCCCAAACCCCTTGTTCAAGTCCCCTACAAGGGAGGTGTTTGCCACGTTGTACACCGAGTTAAAGAAGGTCTGGGCCAACACTAGGGCTGCCACGGCAGTTGGGTAGTTGAGGAGGTAGGCTAGGAAAAGGGAGATAGAAGAAAGGGCAGAGGCGGAGACCATTGTCTTAACCCTGCCCAAGGAGTCCGTCAAAAACCCTCCAAGCAAGTAGGCAAAGACGCTTACCGCACCCTGGGCAAGGTAAAAGGAGGAGACGAAAGAGAAGGAAAAGTGGTACACGTCGTATAGGGCAAAGCCCACAAAGGGCCAAACTATGGAACCGCTGAGAGACCTCGCCCCACCCACTAGGGCAAGCCTGTTTAGTGCGTTCATTCAGTATAGGTACTTTGGTCGACTAATAACGTTACTTGTAATTTAGCTGCTCCCCCTTTTCGTGCTCATCGCTAAAAACACTAGGGCAAGGGAGAGCAGGGGGCCTAGGGCGAGGCTGTCTATGGCAAGGGACTTAAAGCCCAGGGAGATCACCTCCCCCACAAAGAGGGGGGCTACCATAGAGCCGGCCTGCGATATCGCGTTTGCCAACCCCATGGAGGTACCCGCGTGGCCACTGCCCAACACCTTTACCACCAAGGAGTCGGTGGGAGGCCTGTAAATGAAGGAGAAGACGCCTATCAAGAAGGAGAGGGGGGTCAAGACGGAGGGGGACTTCGCAAAGGGCAGCAAGACCACTAGCACTGAGAAGATCAACAGGGTCGTCCTGACCATCTCGACGTCGTCTACCCTCCTAGACAGGTAACCGGAGATGAGGGTAGAGGAGAACTGCCCAAGGCCGAAGAGGAAGAAGAGGAGTTCCGAGAGGCCCACGGGAACCCCGTCGTAGAGGACTAGGAAGGGGAAGAGCCACGAGGAAGTACCCCACAGCCCCCACTGTTCCCCAGCCCTTATGAGCGAGACCAGCAACACTTTCCTGTCCAGGAGGACCTTCCTCACGTGCCTTGACTTGACGACGCTGACTTTCAGCCAAGATGAAAGGATTCCCCCGACGATTAGCCCTACTGAGAGAAAGACGTAGTAGAGCCTCCAGCCCACTAGGATCTCGCCAGAGGTTGAAGAAATAGCCAAGGTCACAACTGGGGCAGCAGAGTCTAGGACGGCCAAGTAAAGGGTTAGGGGTCCTCCCAGGGCGGAGATCGCCTTGACAGAGGAAGGGTAGATCCCGGCAGTCAAGACACCCTCAACCAAGTAGAGGGCGTAGACCTCTGAAACGTCCTTGGCCAGGAAGACGAGGGGGATCAAGAGCCCAGAGAGGGTAGCAGAGAGGAGCATTGCCCTCCCCGGCCCCTCCCTGTCTATAAAAGTCCCCCACAGGATGGAGCTGGAGGTGTATCCCAGGTAGAAGAGGGATATCACTGCCCCTATTTCCACTGAGGTGAGGTGGAGGGACTTAGCTAACGCTACAGCCACTACGCTCCAGCCTAGCCTTAACGCAAGCTGGAGGGAGGTGAGGGACCAGCCAAGTACTAACGCGGGCTTCACTTGCATCTCTTAGCAGGAGAGGTTACAAATTTGACTATTAAGGCTGAACTAGCGTGAGGAAGGGGCT
>JBBINF010000057.1:0-8675 GCA_037444045.1 Sulfolobales archaeon
GACGCCGTGATATGCGCCCTCACTGCCTTCTTTTACGACCTGGGCAAGGCACTTAGGGTCAAGGCGGAGGACGGCGAGATATTCCTGCTTAACTTTAAAGTGGGGCTGGAGAAAAGGGGAGGGAAGTACTACTTGACCGGAGGCCTGAGTTAGTTGGAGGTAAGGACTTACAACTTTGAGAGCTCTGTCTTGAGGGACAACCCACTAGGGGACCCCTACGTGAGGAGGGTTGAGGTAATAGAACCCGAGAACCCCCAGGGTAGGCCCCTCCTAGTTTACTTGAGCGGTTTCCTCTCCTCTGCAATTTCCCAACTAAACTACGACCCCCTCTCCGAGGACATGTTGAGCAGGATGAGGAGGCTAAAGGCCGAGGGGAAGATAGAGGGGAGCATTATAGTCCTCCCGGACACCTTTACTAAGGTGGGGGGAAACCAGTACATAAACTCCCCAGCCGTGGGAAACTACGAGGACTTCCTCCTCAAGGAGCTCATCCCCTTCTTCTCGGAGAAGTACAAGACCGACAGGGTTGGGATGTTTGGGAAGTCCTCTGGGGGGTACGGGGCTCTAGTCCTTGGCATGAAGAGTCCACTAATCAAGGCAATTGCCTCCCATTCTGGGGACGCCTACTTCGAGTACGTCTACCTCCCCTTTTTCCCAAAGGTCATCCCCCACTTGAGGAAGTTCAAGGGCCCAAAGGATTGGCTAAACTGGTTCTGGGCGAGGGAGAACAAGAAGAGGAGGGAGTACCTAAACACGTTGAACGTTGTGGGCATGTCGGCCTTCTACTCCCCCACACCCTCTGGGGACATAGAGCTCCCCTTTGACCTAGAGACTGGGCAGATAATAGATGACGTGTGGAGGAGGTGGCTCGAGAAAGATCCGGTGAGGCTTGTGGACTCCTACTACGAGAGCCTCAGGGGGAAGTCCCTCTACCTAGACGTTGGGGCTAAGGACGAGTTCAACATACAGTACGGCTTTAGGATACTCCACAAGAAGCTTAAGGATTTCAAGGTAGACCACTTCTACGAGGAGTATGACGATGGCCACTTCAACACCTCCTATAGGTATGACTTGTCCACAGCATTTTTGGAGAGCTACTTGAAGAAAATGGAATAAAGATTTTTTAAGTTTTTAATCGTATAATAACACATGGAGATACAATTATTTGTACAGATAGTAATGGTTATAATTGGTATTATCTCGCTCTTTTACGGGATTTCTTACGTGACCCTCTCCTTCTTCGATATAATGAAGATGGACAAGGTTACTGTTAGAACTGCTGGGGCAGTCCTCATAGGGGTCTCCATAGCTTTATTCATAGTGTACGCCATGCTCTTTAAGTGAGGGCCTTGATAGTCAAGTTCAAGGACAAGGAGTTCGAGTTAACGGAGGACGGAAAAGTACGAGAGGTGAGCGGGGAAAGGGAGGACGTGGTAGTCCTACCAGCCCTTGACTACAACGCGATAAGGGAACTACAAGGCAAGGGGGTGAAGGTATTTATCTGCGACAAGGACGAGCTGACTTGCCTGTCCCTCATAGCAAACGCAGTGTTCAAGAGGCCGAAGGCGTGCAAGTTCTCCTAACAGTAGCCCTCCAACATGTCGCTCCAGTCGTCAGTAAAGAGGAACACGCAGTCCACCACTTTTCCAGAGAGGACTTTCCTCAACCAAAACCTGTCGTCTTGCCACATCCTGTCAAAGGGAAACTCCTCAACGCTCCACCACACTGGCTTTGCCTCCTCCGTCTCCTTGGGTTCCCCCTGGAACTTCGTGAACAAGTAAATGTACATACTCATTACCCCTCCGTTTACCTGCCTAAATAAGATACGACCGGCGAACTTTGGGTCATAGCCCTTTACCCCTACCTCCTCTTCCAGTTCCCTTATTGCACACTCCTCCGGCGTCTCGCCCTCTACCTTGCCCCCGGGGAAGGTCAAGTAGCCCTTCCCTATCCCCCTTTTCTTCTCTATCATAAGGACGTGATGTTTGTTTAGCACGATGGAAAGGCAAGTTTGGACTTCCATACCTTATGGGAAAAGGGGAGGGTAAAATTGTCTTCCCTTCCTCAGAACATTTATAAAATCCTTATTCTAATATGTAAATATGAACGTAAAAACACTCAAGATAATAAACCCTCCAATAGTGTCACTGGACGCCAAGCTACTAGAGGCTTTTAGGAAAGTCAACGACAGGGGTATAGGGAGGGTGCTGGTTGCCAACGAGAAGTTACACGGCATCCTCTCTACGAGGGATCTCCTCTCAGTGTTCTTGAGTTTTTGCCCCACTAGTTGCACCCAGGGGGATCTGTATAGGCTGGGCAACGTAAACGCCTCAAACTACATGACTCCAAACCCCGTTACTGTCACCGAGGACACTGACGTGTTGGAGGCCATGACAATTATGGTTACCAGGAACTTCGGTTCCCTCCCCATTGTCGACGAGAAGGGGAGGCCAGTCGGGATAGTCACAGAGAGGGAGTTTCTCCTTGCCTTCCAAGACCTAGACCAGCTCTTCCCCGTTAGTAGGTTCATGTCTAGGAAGGTCACTACAGTTTACTCCGAGACGCTACTGGAGCAGGCGACTAGGCAGATGCTCAACAGGGGGTTCAGGAGGCTACCCGTTGTAGACGAAGACGGAAAGGCAATAGGGATGATAACTGCTGCTGACTCGGTGAAGGTGGCCGGGAAGGCAGTGGACAAGCTGGACCCAGACGTGTTCTTCGGCAGAAAGGTAAAGGAGGTAATGAGGAACAAGCTCGTGACTATAGATGAGGATAGGTCTATTAACGAGGCCGCAGCCCTCCTCATAGCAAACAACATAGGGTCTCTGCTGATCTTAGACAAAGAGGGTAGACCAAAGGGCATAATAACTGAGAGGGATCTACTAATTGCCTTACACTACCAGATGCATCTAGCCTACGTATCGCAGAAGAAAGCTATTTAAAGGTCTAGGATTTTTTCCCAACCATGAAAGAAGTCGTCTTTACGGATGGGGCACCTAAGCCAATAGGCCCTTACTCCCAGGCTATAAAGGCCTCTGGCTTACTCTTTGTCTCTGGACAAATACCAGTAGACCCCAGGACCAATGAAGTGGTAAAGGGAGGAATAAGGGAACAGACTAGGCAAGTGATGGAGAACGTAAAGGCCATACTTGAGGCGAAGGGTCTTTCCTTGAACAACGTCGCCATGACCTTTGTGTACTTGAAGGACATGAACGACTTCCCGGCGTTCAACGAAGTCTACTCCTCCTACTTCTCCAAGGAGCCGCCAGCTAGGGTTACAGTGGAAGTATCTAGGCTTCCTAAAGACGTGTTGATAGAAGTAGCGTGTATAGCTGTCGAGTGAATCCGGGGTTTAAGAAAAAATTTTCTTCAATAGTCTTTCTACATGGGGGCAGTCAAAGTCAAATAAGCCGTGGTTTCCGTGTTCTATACAAGAGGACGCTACTGGTTTTCCCTCTAATAGTACTAATGTAGCCTCGTCGTCCTCGTATATGCTGTACGCGGCCCCCTCAAAGACTTTTCTGTACTGCATCTCTGCCACTTAATCTTTTATAGTATCACTGACCTAATTTAAGTTTTGCGGCATTTACAGACCGGGCAAGCTCGCCCCAAAGTTACACCACTGCCAACTCGTTGTAGTCGATCCCGTAGATTGTCGTAGCGATGTTCCTAATTTCCCTAGCTATCTCCTCCATTGTCAGCTCCCCCCTGAGTCCCTTCTCTATTAGCCATCTGTACTCACTAGGTACGTATTCCATCCTGGGCTCGGCGTTATAGAACTCCCTCAAGGCCAGTTCCCTAGCTTGGGGGTTGGTTACTGCGTCCTCTATTTTCCCCTCTACCCACTCGGGGAAGGGGAAGTTGTTTGTTAGGGCCACGTATAAGGAGACAACAAAGGAATAGGCGTCCATTGAGTACTCCGCCCTGCTCCCGAACCTCTGGACTGGGTGGGCGTAATAGGGGGTGTAGTGCATTACTGGTACCCCTAGCTTTACCGCGCTCCCCAAGTCAGAGAGCTTTGGGACGACCTCCTCTTTGAGGACAGCGTTGAGGGCTTCTTCCCCGTACTTTGGTAACTTGGCAGTGAAGAGAATGTTTGAGGGCTTTATGTCGCAGTGCACGTACCCCTCCTTGTGCATGTGGATTACGCCTTGGGCTACCTTACTGAAGATCACCGCCACGACCTCTGGCCACTTCACCGAGTGTCTCAAAGCCTGGTACTCCTCGCTCACTAGAACGCTCCTGAGGTCTCCCCCTTCCATGTACTCCATGACTATCGCTGGGGGAGAGGAGAAGTAGTCAGACCAGTTCTCGTCTATGAAGCTAGACAGTATCCTGACCACGTAGCGAGACCCCTTGGATATCTCCTGCATCTTTGCCACCTCGTAGAGCATCTCAGAGAACTTGTACTCCTTTTTCATTATCTTCATGGCGTACTTCTTCCCGTTTTTCTCTACAAGGAGGACGTAGCCCATCCCCCCGCTTCCTATTATGGACTTAACCTCGTAGCCATACAAGACGTAGCCCAACCACTGCTCTGGGTTAAAGTCCTTAGGTGAGTAAACCCTCCCTGGTTCCACCTTTTCACATGCGTCGACTACTCCCTCCTTACACGCGTAGACGAACTCCTTCTCAGCGTTCTTAAACGCGTTAAGGCCCTCCAAGGCTAACCCCTTCAAGTAGGCAGAATAGGCCGTCCTCCTGATCTTCTCGGCGTCGTTGAGGAGGTCAAAGGCTTTCTTGTACTCTCCCTTCTTTATATAGGCGTTAGCCAGCATTAAGAGGTTCTGGAAGCTGTTTGACCTCTTCACCGCCTCCTCAAAGTACTTGACTGCCTCTTCCCAGTTCCTCCTCTTCAAGTAGTGCCAGCCCAACTTTACGGCTGGGGCGTCGTAAGTGGGTAGGACTTCTAGGGCTTCCAACAAGGGCTTTACGTTGTTCGTCTGGTTATACGTAGCTATTAAGCTGTCTACCTTTTGCCTCAGCTTTGCCTCGAGCTCCCTGTACTTCTCCTCAGAGAAGAAGGAGTAGATCTTTAGGGCCTCGAGCTCCTTCCCCACCTTCTCGTAGCACTCCGCCACCGCAAAGGACTCCTCGGGGTACTTCTTGTCCAGGGAGGAGTAGAGCGATATGGCCTCTTCGCACTTCCCCAGCCTCGTGAGCCCTATTACCGCGTTCCTCACGACCTCCTGGTCGTCTGGGTAGCTCCTTAAGGCGTACTGGATGACCTCGTACGAGTCCATGTTCCTTATTACAGCCTCCTTGTCCCCAGCGACTATTGGCCTCCCCGCCACAATGTCATACCTAAACCCCACCACTTCCCTGTAGAGAGTGCCAAAGTAGAGGCAGAGGGAGTCTGGGGACTCAAACACGTAGAACCCTTCGCCCTTTGCCTTCAAAGTGCCAGAGAAGTTGACCTTACTGCAGTCGTAGACCGGTATCCTGGTCTGCTTTAGCTTATCCCCCTGGGGGGCGAGGACGTAGCCAATGACGTTGTCCTTTACCTTTAGCTTCTCGTCGTACTCCTCCACTACCCCGTCCTTGTAAACCAGTTTCTTATTGTCCTTGACAAACGCAAAGTACACGGTTATTTCCTTCTGGTAAAACCTTTTTTGAGCTTCCACTTAATAATACGCGTACCGCCACACAGCGATGGAGAGCGAGTTATTATTGGGACAAAAATTTTAAAACATGTCCCCTAGGCTTTTAAATCTCCTCGCTAAAGTATCATTATGAAGGCAATAGTAGTAAGGCCGCCTAACGTAGGCGCTGAAGTCAAGGAGATAGACCTACACGAGCCCCTCCTGCCAGGGGGAGTGAGGGTTAGGACTCTGTACACGGGGATCTGCGGTACAGACAGGGGGATAGTGACGGGGAAGATAACCTTTGCTAGGCCCCCAGACAACTCAGGGGAGTTAATCCTAGGCCACGAGGGACTGGGGGTAGTTGAAGAGGTAGCAGAGGGAGTAACTCGCCTTAAGAAGGGGGATCTAGTTGTTCCAATTGTGAGGAGGGGGTGCGGAGTTTGCCTAAACTGCAAAATAGGTAGGCAGGACTTCTGCGAGACCGGGAACTTCGTGGAAGCTGGGATAAGGGGGCTACACGGTTTCATGAGGGAGGAATTCGTAGACAGCGTCTCCTACCTAGTTAAAGTGCCGAAGGAGATAGCTGACGTAGCGGTGCTAACTGAGCCACTGTCTAACGTGGTCAAGGCAATTGACCAAGTCATGGAAATACAGAAGAGGACTGTGTGGACTTGCGGGGACTCCAGCTACGAGTGCAGGAACGCATTTGTCGTGGGGACTGGGCCCATCGGTACCTTTTTCTCCCTCCTCTTAACGACTTACGGCTTTAACGTCTACATGTTAAACAGGAGGGATCCCTCTCCAGCAGAGAGCGAGATAGCGGAGACCATTGACGCCACGTTCTACAACACTTCAAAGGGCTACCTCGGCCTACCCAGAGCTGATATAGTAGTCGACACCAGCGGCTATCCCTCCGCCTTTATGCCCCTTTTAAGCAGGATGAACAAGAACGGGATCCTAGTGCTCTTTGGCACCTCCTCCAACGACTCCGCAAAGGTAGACGCAGAGATGGTCACGTCAATAGTGGAGAACAACATTGCCGTAATAGGCAGCGTCAACGCAAGTAAGGAGCACTTCGTGGAGGCGGTGAACTACCTCACGATGTGGAAGGAAAGGTACGGCACACTTCTGTCAAAGATGATCACAAGCGTTGTCTCTCCAGAGCAGGCGATAGAGGCCTTGACGAGGAAGTCGTCAGGGGAAATAAAGACCGTAATAAAGTGGAGTTAAGGGCTGAAGGGAAAGACCACAGTTACGGAGAGAGGCTAGCTGAAGAAGCCATTTCCCTAAGCGGACAAGTCCGCCAGTAGAGGCTACAGTTCCGTGCCTGGCCCTCAGTTATCCTGAAGTCCAGTACCTTACAGAAGGGTACGTACTCTCCACCTTTGTCCCTGAGTAGGAAATAGGGGCAGTCGCTAGTTACTTTCTGCCTCAAGTCCAGTTCCTTGACCTCTATAGCATCGCCAAAGAACTGGCATTTCCTAAAGTTTGAGAAGCAGAGGCTAGAGGTGACGTCCTTTTTATGTGCTATGGGCGACGTACAATATCCATTTTGGTAATACGGGCAAACCACTAAGTTACCTCTCATTGTGGATTATTAAACTGAACGGTCCAGCTAGGTGGTTACGTGAAATTTTGCATTTACTTCTTAAAGATTTTACATGGCCAAGGCTTTACGCCGACGAATCTGGAATCTGGCTTTTTCCTGCGAGACTTTCCCTAACTCGTAAAGCCTAAAACAGTGACGCGTAAACTCTATATAGAGTACATAGGACTTTTTAAATTATATTAAATATATAAGTAAAAAATTAAAAAATCTATGGGTAATTTCTTCACAGCATGCTGATCAGACGCCGAATACTCCATAGTCACGGGGAGTCAATTATCTATGCCCTCTCAGACCCGTTTTTTGTGTTCCCAAAGTTGTTCAACGCCAACGTGGAGAGGTGGGAGAGCAGATACAAGGTGGAGATACCGCTTAAAGGTGTGTTTTACCTGCCCTTCAACTTGGTGGTATACGTCACCAGCGCAATTAGGTCTACTGACTCAGTAAAATACGTAATTAACGTGGCTGACTTCGCCGAGCATAGGTGGGGGGTAATAACGTTCAAGGCTACTAGGGACATAGTTGACTTAGAGGTCGACGTCAGCGTACCGCTGAACTTTGTAACCTCGAGGATACTGAGGAAGAGGGTGGACAAGTTCGCTGAATGCCTGAACGAGGCTGTAAGGCTATACAGAATAGAAAAGAAGGTGTGAAGCCAGATCCGCCTTGCGTTTTGTTCTGGCTAACCTTTAAAAACAAAAGGTGGCTCTTTTTTATGTGAAGTTAAAGAAGGGATTCCTAGACCTAGTGGTCTCCTCCTTCTTCTGGGGCACAATAGGCATAGCCACGGAGTTCTTCTACGAGAGACACGCCAACGCCTTCTCCATGGTACTTTTCCGCTCAATTACAGCGACCATCATAGTGATCTTCCTAGTGAGGGTTAAGAGGATCTTAAACAGGCTGACAATTGTCATGGGCCTAGTGGCGTCGGTCTTTTACGTTACCTACATTTACACCATAACAGTCGACGGACCTTCCCTTTCCGCAGTCCTCCTCTACACTGCCCCCCTTTGGGTCTTCTTAATGTCTAGGGCAACAGAGAGGTCTAGCGCGTCATTGACAAAGCTCTTGAGCTCAGTGCTAGTGCTAATTGGGCTCTACTTGATATACGAGGGTACGCCGAGCTTGCTCGAGACTTTGCTCGGCGTGGCTTCTGGCCTAACCTATGCCCTGCTAATAGTCTACTCTAGGCTACTACAGCTGAGGGGTTTCAACGACTGGGAGATCATAGCCTCCCAGTCCCTGTGGTCCCTCCCCTTTGTCTCCTTCTCCCTGGTCTTCCCAGTCACGTGGAGTTCAGTCCTCGGGGGCGTATACCTGGGGGTGTTTGCCACCGTTATACCCTACTTCTTCTTCTATAGGGGGATGAGGAACAGCGACTCCTTAACTGCAGCAATAGTGTCAGCGTTGGAGCCCGTGTTCACGATAATCATGGCCCTCATTATCTTTGAGTACCTAACCCTCAACACCCTGTTGACCTCGGG
>JBBINF010000058.1:0-5655 GCA_037444045.1 Sulfolobales archaeon
GCGGCTGCGTTAAGGTCCTTCGACCCGTGCTTCGTCTGCGGAGTCCACGTCGTCCTACCAAACGGTAAGGTGAGGTACCTGACCTTAGGAGCTCCAATCGACTTAAGCGAAGCAATAAAGGCCTTCTACAGGTTCGCCATGAAGGTCAAATAGGGGTGTAGACACGTGATAATAGCACACGCGGCTATAGGCGCTAACGGAGGGCCAGCGACACCGTTAAGTCTATACTGGTGGGGACTAAACGTAATATTCCCTCTAGGAATATTATTTTTCATATTTGGTTTAGTCTATAGGATAGGGAGGGAGTTCATATTCAGAAGGGCTAACGTTCCGGGTCAAGCCGGCCTTTCGAAAGAACTTAAGGAGGCGGTAACCGCAATACCTAGGCCTTTTGGGAGGGCAGCTAGGCACGACCCGCTACTGATAGTCGAGACGATCTTCAACCACATCTTCATATTAGGGCTAATAATAGTTGTTGGGATACACATAATAGCGTGGAACTACATATTTAGCGGCATATTCGGGGTTCCCAACATCTTAGGGTGGCTAATGCCCGCCTCAGTGCCAGAGTCGTTCACTTCCGGGTACCAGCTAGGAGTCTTGGGAGCGTCGTCGTATTCGCACGGGGGCATCCTAAACCCGGTCGGGGCGTGGAACTCCGCTGAGGTCGCAACTAATACGATCTCGCCCTGGGGCGTCCTATCGGTGATAGTTAACGGAAGTTTCATGGCGTTGCTGGCCTTCGCGGGGCTAATAGGCTACCTAGCTACAAGGATTATAGACGACGTAACTAGGCACAGGACTTTAAGCAGCGTAGGCGATTACGTGTTCCTAATCTTACTGGCGGCGATAATAGTCTCTGGTCTAGGGGCTGCCTACGATTGGGGAGTTCCCTACCTCGGGATTCCCAACCAGGCTAACTGGTATGGACTGCACATAGCCCTAGTGGGAATATTCATAGGCTACACGCCGTTCAGCAAGGCGTTCCACATGTTCTGGTACTACGTAGGCAAGGGCTTCGCGGGTTATTCGTATGGGAGAAGAAGGGTTTAAATGTGGGGGATTTAAGGTGAAGGGCAATAGGGTAGAAATAAACAGGAACTTGGCCTCAAGGACGTTTGACGAACTAGCGCCAGCCGACGTCTTTGGGCTAGAGAACTGCATGAGGTGCGGGATCTGCTCTTATACCTGCCCATTTTGGCTAGTCACTAAGAGGCCAATCGACGTCCCAGCGTGGAGGACGTATGAGATCAACAAGGTCTATTCAATGTTCTACACGGGCTATGGGATAGTAGCCAGATACCTGAGGTTAAGGAGGATTAAGAATAAGGAATTCGCGAGGTGGACTGACTCCGCGTACGACTGCACAGCCTGTGGAGCCTGTACTGAGACTTCGCCGATGGAGATCCCAAACTGGTACACCGCGATATTGATGAGGAGGATATTGCACTACAGTGGGTTCAACTACGAGAGCGCTGAAAAGCTAGCAAAGAACACCAAAGAGTTGGGCAACGCCTTAGGGATAACTAGTTGGCAAGAAATGGCTTCGAAAGTTGGATTCAAGGTAAACAATAAGGGTTCCGAATACCTCTACGTCCCCTCGCCGCTGGAAGTTCAAGACGTGGAAATCCTGCAATCTACAGCGTCGATATTCTCTAAGATGAAGATCTCAGTCACCGTAAGCCCAGCGGTAAGCGACCCAGGCTATTACGCATACCTTGTAGGGGACTTCGAGACCGCTAGGTCAGCGTTTTTAAAGGTACTAGAGGAGGCTAAGAGGTTAGAGGTCAAGAAGATAATTACAACTGATGGCACTTCCTATTTCTGGCTAAGGTGGCAGGGGCCTAAGTCCTCGGGAGTGAAGTTGCCCGTGCCAGTAGAGCACTTAACGCAGACAGTCCACGAAAAGTACAAGCAAGGGTCTATTAAGCTGAGTAAGGCTGACGTTAAGGGACCGACTAGCGTACATTACTCCGAGTTCCTAAGTAGGTTAGGCGGAGTGGAGGAGCCAGTTAGGGAAATATTGAGGCTTACGGTGCCTCAGTTTATTGAGCCAAAGGAGTCTCCGTCCTCGCACAAGCTGTATACTTGTTCGCACCACCTGGAGCTAATCAGCGAGAAGAAGGATACCGTAAAGAAGGCTAGGGAGTACGTTATTGCCCAACTGAGTAAATGGGGGAGCAAAAACGTAGTAGTGTTCGACCCCAACTGCAAGTTATCGTTGGGCAACGCCGTCGCAGATAAGCAAGCTGATTTCGACGTAACTTACTTTACTACCGTACTAGATAGGGGTATAAAGGTATGAGCCTTTCTTTTTCTTTTTTAATCAAACTTTTAGGACTGGATAAAGTAATCGAGGAAATAGTCAACGACTTGGGCGATAACGGCCTCTACCTCGTTTTGCCCAAAGTAAGGGGACGCGAAAACTCCGTTGAGGTCTTGAGGGAGATACTGAAGAGCTATGGTCTGGAGATTAACGTTGAGGAAGTGAATGGTTTAGTGGACGATAGGAGGAAATTAGCCGCCTTAGCTTCCAACACGAGCCCCCTTAACTTGAAAGACCCTGAAAAGGTACTGTGGGAGTTGGCGCAGTCAATAAGGCCAAAAGGCCAAAAAAGGGTAGATGAAAGGTGATTGGCGCAGTTGGTTATTGGTATAAGGGCGACTACTATATACCTCTATTAGTAATGGAGGAATTGAACAAAGAGGGGTTCCAAATAATCGATCTGAGCGGGGCTATCAAGTCAATTACCTATTTATCTGACGTTAGACCTAAGAGCCTAGTGATTTTAGCCAGTGCAAAAAGGGGTGAGAAAGAGCTAAGGCGTTACAGTTTTGAGCCGTCGGAGAGCCCTCTTGCAGATTGGGCGGAAATTTACACCAATTTCAAAGCCTATTATAGCGACATCGACACCTTTCTGAGGATGTTGAGCGCGTTTAGGATAACGGAGCACGCTGAGGTAGTGGAGTGCGAAGTTGTAAACGAGGACGGGGAGCTAAGCGATTGGGGAAGGACGTGTAAGGAACTGATGAAAAGCGAGGTGATGAGGCTATTAAGGTAAAGGAGCAGATGTACACCGTCTCGTTTTCTAGACCCATCCCTTTGTACATTGCGAATAAGATATTCAATACTAACGACCTGGAATTTAGCCTAAAGGAGACCAGGGTTAGCCTTATACCCGACGAGAGGAACGAGAGTTTCCTCAAGCAAATATCTTTTTTCAACGGAGACGTGCAGTACTGGGCTGATTCCTTCCTATCTGGCTTGGAAAGGGCGTTTAAAATAAGGCTTGGCGACGTGGTTTGGGCCTATGAGGCTTATGTAGAGGTCGACAAGAGAGTCAAGTTAAATCTCAATTTACCTAGCGTTTTACCGTTACTGGGAAACGTGATAAACTACGGGGTTATCGTAAGTAACGACCCCGACATGAAGATGAGGGTGAGGAACTTCACGACTATTCAAATAGATAGGACGGTCAAAGTCATTAGGAGGTCGGAAAATTATTTTAAAATTCAGAATATATTAGATGAATTGGAAAAAGTTATTAAATTGTTTGAGTGAAAAATAAAACATAAAAAATATATATCAGAATTACGTACTATATTTTGATATGTCTGGGTTAACGCCTTTTGACGTTACGACGAGAAAGGACATAGAGAAGACATTCAACGAGTTACTGGCAGAGGCTAGGAACATATACGAAGAGGCAAAGAAGGCCGGGGTTAAGCTATTGCTTTACGGCTCCGTCGCCTTCTACTATAAAGTAAAGGAAAATAAGGTCGCGGTGGAATTACTAAAATTGTATAGAAAAAGTGAAGATATAGACATCAACTTCTTGGTAAGGCCGGAGGACAGGGACAAGTTCAAGGGACTAATCGCCGGCCTCGAATACACTCCGTATTTTCACCTAGAGAAGGTCTTGGGGGACGTAGCGGGGATGTTCTTCAAAGAGAACTTCATAGTCAAGGTCTATTACTTTAACGAAATGAGGTTTAACCACGTGATCCCGGTCAATTGGGACTCCGATTTTACCCTCGACGACGAGGACCTAATCTTGTCTAAATTGCAGAGGCATAGCCCAGTAAATAAGGACTTAGCGGACGTAGCCTCACTACTACTAGTGAAGGACGTTAAAGACGACAAGGTACTCGAACTGACTTCGGCAGATTGGGGGTTATGGAAGGACGTTACTGACAATTTAGTGAAATTGAGGCAACTAATCTCAAACCTAGTGGCAGACGAGATTAAGGAGAGGGAAGAAGTAATGCCGGTAATTTCCAAAGTCGTAAAGCTTCACGGTAAGGTAATGAACCACCCTAAGAAGGAGAGTTGGAAGCCGCTGCCCCCCGACGCAAAATACTGGAGTGACTTTTAATGAAAAGGGTTGCGATAGTCGGGGTCGGCAACATTTTAATGGGCGACGACGGTTGCGGTTCATATATAGCTGAGGCTTTAATGAACGGCGTTGAGGGAGTTGACGTCGTAAACTTGGGCAGCACCGGAATAGCTGGGATAGAAAGTTTAAGGGACTACGACGTTCTAATAGTAATTGACGCCATGTTGACGGACAAGGAAGTCGACGTAGTGAAAATTAACCTAGAGGTTAACCTCGATGAAATTGCGTCGACCGTCTTAGACCTAAAGTACTCTGGATCCCACGGCCTGGGAATACAGAGCGTTTTGACCATGCTCAAGTTAATGGGGTCGTCGCCGGAAGTCTACGTAATTGGTTGTAAGCCCTATAGCCTAGAACCTAAAATTGGCCTATCCGAAGAGGTTAAGAAAAACTTGCCCAAAGTCGCGGAAGCCCTCCTAAAACTGATGTCCGAGCTTAAGATAAACTACGACGAGGAAGAGATTAAAAGGAGGGTACTGCAGGTTGCAAATAGACGTCAGTAACGAGAACGACGTTTTAGAGGAGTTTGTGGGCGAGATCCCCTACAACCTCCTTTTGATCCTAAACATCAACTTCTGGACTTTAAAGGAAATGATAACGAGTAACCTTAAAGAAATCCCTACAGCGAAATATTTATTGGAATTTTTGCCATCTGATATAATACTTTCACAGATATTCAACGGGAAACTGAAGATAGGTAATCTGAGCTTCAGCATCGGCAAGCCGAGCATAATAATAGCGCCGTTTTACGTTATGAAGACCTTGAAGGAGTGGGACCTCATAGTGCACTCACAAAAAGTGGGGAGTGAGGGGATAGCGGTAACTAACACAAGGGATATGTGCGAGGAAAGCGAGATAGCTGTAAGGGAGTACGATATATCCAGCAAGTTATTTGAAAAGAAGTACATCTCCACTTGCGGTAAGGACAAATACGAAAACCTGAGGTTATTTAAGGCCAAGATGAACGAAGCGTTGAAGAGAAAAGTAGCCGTGGTTTACCGCAACGAAGTCAAAGATAACTTCCAAGACCTTGAGATAAACGTGGATTTCTACATTATCCTCTTTAAGAACGCGTCAAAGGAAGAAGTTGAGGCCTATGAGAAATTGAGATCCGCGATAAAATTATAACGCGAGGCTTTTACCATTAAGTCCACGTTGTGCCTTAAAGCTGTTCAGCCGCCACCTCGTTGAGCTGGAAAATTTCGCCGATGCAGCAAGCTAGTCTGTATAGCCAGTCGCAGTGTGTGAAAAGAGAGGT
>JBBINF010000058.1:5690-8579 GCA_037444045.1 Sulfolobales archaeon
GTTGAGCTGGAAAATTTCGTCGGCGCAGCAAGCTAGTCTGTATGGCCAGTTGCAGTTAGGGAAAAGAGAGGTAGACTGAACGAGGGAAGAGCCAGTCGGAGAATGTTGGGGGTAAAGTTTATAAACAGGATAAACAAACTGAGGGTGGGAATATGATAGGGGAAAAGGTCGATAGAAAGGTCGACGAGAAGGGGAGAGTCTACGTCCCCGAGTACAAGTCGAAGGTAGTCTACTTAGTCGACTTGGGCAATGGGTACTTCATAACGGATGACGGGGAGCTGGCTGAGGCCGTGAGCAAGAGGGCGTCTGAGTTCTTCAAGGAGGAGTTCTTGAGGTTAGTGGAGGAGCTGGACTTTGGCGACGTCCACGAGGAGGCGGAGGAGGAGCTGTCTAGGGTAAAAGGCTTGGGCTGAACTACATGGAAGGACTACATGGAGGGAAATGTCTACTGCTCTACCTTCTTAGCATCCGGTTCCTTTCAGTCCTTTAGGAGAGCTACCTTTATGTACGTAGGCTTTGCCGTCCCTTAACACAAACCTAGCCTCCACGAGCTGCCAGTCCTTGTAGAAAGATGAGATCCCTAGGATAGCCATTATTGGTATTTTACCAACCCCATCTATCCTCACGGTCGTCTTGTTGAGGTCAGTGGGGTAGGACATCCCATGAGTTAACGGGTGAGACGCTTTGCGAACCATAAAGCTACTATACCTTATGTTATTTAACTAAGACTTACAGATTTCTCTAATATTTTCATATCAGTCCATAGCTATCTTTAGCGTTAAATCGAACTCCTACCTTAGGATCTTATAAGTTCATTTAACGTTTCCATTATCAAATTCTTTTGCATACACCCCTTAACTACTCTAGAACGAAACGTAGACCTTTTTTGCAGTTTTAGATGAGGCTGAACAGAGGGGTAATGGGAGAAACCTTCAAGCTGTTGCTCTGATCTCACTCCAACCCTCGTTCTTAGCCCCTCTGCCCGTAATGAAGGGGTAGAGGGTAAGGAGTTTATACGCCTTACACTTCTACACTCTGAGTTTTTCCAGCCTGCCCAGAACCC
The DNA here is from genome assembly GCA_037444045.1 of Sulfolobales archaeon. Lineage (GTDB taxonomy): Archaea > Thermoproteota > Thermoprotei_A > Sulfolobales > Sulfolobaceae > Aramenus. The sequence continues at coordinate 6,754 of JBBINF010000058.1, forward strand.
CACTTCCTCGCTGAACGACAACTTTATATATTTTAGGGTTACCCTAAATAGTAACATGTCGCAACAAGAAGTTCCAAGGCTAAAAAAGGGCGTGGTCGGGACATTAGAGGCACTTGGCCAAGAGATCGCAGCGATGGCCCCTGCATGCGACACAGTTGCCTTCATAACCTCAGCGGCAGCAGCCGCCTTCGTCTTAACGCCTTTGGCCTTCCTCCTTGCAATGGTGGTAATGTACCTAGAGGTCAACACCTTGTACCACTTAGCGAAGAGGCACGCCAGTGCTGGAGGCTACTACGGCTACGTCGCTACCGCCTTTGGCCCCAGGGCCGCAATAGTGGTAGGGCTGATGTACCCAATGTACCAGATAGTGAGCACCGCCGCAATACCAATCTACGTCGCAGGGGTAGTACTCCCAGGGGTACTAAACTACTTCTGGGGCGTCTCCCTGCCAGCGTGGGTGTGGATACCCTTCATCACCGTGTTCATACTGTTCCCAATAGGCCTAGCAATGGTGGGGATAAGGCCGCAGATGAAGTACATTAGGTACGCCGCACTGACCGAGGTTGGCTTCCTGGCCATAACGAGCTTAATAATAATACTGAAGGCCCCGGACAACACGCTAAACGTCTTCAATCCCTTTGCCTGGAACAACGTATACGGCAGCCAGTTCGCCCCCCTAGGGGGGCCACTAGCGGCCCTAGGGCTTGGGATGATCTTCGGGATAACCAGCTTCATTGGCTACGGGGGCTCAGCGCCGCTTGGTGAGGAGGCAAAGCACTCAAAGTACATAAGGAGGGCCTTGATGATGGGCGTCTTCATAGTCGGGGCAGTGCTCACGGAGGTGGCCTACGCATTGACAGTGGGATGGGGAGTGGACAAAATGGTGAGCTTCGCCAACAGCGGCATCCCAGGGATCATAGTGTACTCGGAGTACATGGGCATAGCCGGTGGGCTTATGCTGGCCCTCTTTGCCTTTAACTCGGCGTTCTCCGACAGCGTGGCGATGCAGTCAAACGCTGGGAGGGTCTACTTTGCCATGGCCAGGGACGGGGTCTTGCCAAAGTTCTTCTCCTACGTGAGCAAGAAGTACGTGACGCCGACCAAGGCGTTGGCGTTCGTGGGGCTTAGCTCCACTGTGATCGCGGTGATAGCTGGGTTTACTGTGGGATACTTCTCAGGGGTGAGCCCAACGCAGATGTTGACCTCGTCGGCTACCTCGCCCCAAGTGATTAACGCCCTAGAGAACGCCTTCGGCTTCCTCACCACCATGGCGCTAGTGGGACTAGTAGTTGCACACATTACCATGAACACCGCAGTGAGCGTGCTGTTCTATAGGCTAAAGGAGAGGCACTTTGGGCTCAACAAGCTGTTCCACCCAATACAGCACTACGTGTTCCCGACTATAGCAACTGGGATCTTTGCCTTCGTGCTCTACACCAGCATCTGGCCCCCAGTGTTCCCATACACGCAGGCAGTGATAGCCACCATCGCTTACCTAACGTTCTCAATTGCATACGCGTTGTGGATCTGGAACAAGAAGCCGGAGATAAGGAACAAGGTAGGGAAGACCGTGAACATAGTAGAGGAGGAGAGACAGCAGGGGATCGCGGAGTAAAGAGCCCACGCCCTTTATCTCCACGGGTTTTCAAGGCCACGCGTTTTTATCAGGATGTCTCCTTATCCACACCCTCTAGCGGGGTGCTTTAAGGTCTAGACTGTCGGAGGAAAAAAGTAGAGAGGCCTTTTTGCCACCCAATTTGCGTAAAGCTCGCCACTGCGAAAGCTTCACTCCCTTGAAATCACTGGGTCTTCTTAACCTCCTCCAT